>REAB01000049.1 GCA_004293645.1 Cytophagia bacterium
AACAAATTGATAAACATCGGACCGCACGGGCGGCCCCGCGCCGATGCGGACAATTACAACAAATTACTGTAATTACAAACAATTACGAGTAAGTACTTAGCATCGAAGTACTTCTTTTGAGGATTACAATTCTACCAAAAATAACGGGGCGAAGCATAGTGGTCGCGGTTGCCGAGCGTGATGCCAAGTGTGAGTTCGTGCGTGCCGCTGGTGCTGGGCCGCAGCACCGACAGCGCGTATTCGTAAGCGTAACTGACGGTCATTTTTTGGGCTACTCTGGCTCCCGCCCAAGCCACGAGCGCGTCGCGGTGCCGATAAGATAGCCCCACCCACACGTTATTTAAGTGATTCATTTTGAGGTTTAAATCAACCGAAAGCGGCGTATTACCTGTTTTTTTAAGCAAAAAAGACGGCACAAATTCCCAGTCTTCGGTCAAGGCCAAGCGGTAGCCCACCGTCAAAAAATAATGCGGAATGAGTTTGCCCTGCCAGTCGTAGTCGGTTCTAAATCGCAACCGCGAAGGCCACAATTGCTGCACCGAAAGCCCCGCGTACAGTTGCGATGAATAAAGCCAAACACCCGCGTGCAAATTGGGGCGCGTGCTGTTTAATTTGCCTTGCCCCACGGCGGGGTCTTGGCTTTGGGCCAGCACAATGCGGTCAAAATCAAGGCTATGCTGCGTAATGCCACCGCTCAAACCGCCGCTTAGTTGCCACTCGTCGTTGAGCGGATAATGGTAAGCCACGGCTACGTTGGCGGTGAGGCTCGTCCATGGCCCCGCTTGGTCGCGCACCATTGTAACTCCCACGCCCGCGTGCGGGTCGGGTAGCGTGGGTTCGCGCCTGCGCCGCCCGTACGAGAAGCGCGTGGAGGCAGGTTCAATTACAAATTCGTCGTTGCCCACTGGTACGTGCGCCGTTACGTAAAAAGTAGTGGGCGCACCCGTTACGCCCGCCCACTGCCGCCTAAAACCCGTGCGGGCATCGGCGTAGTTTTCGAGGCCAGCCAGGGCGGGGTTGATTAAGAAATGATTTTGGGCGTATTGGGCATACTGGGGCAACTGCTGGGCGCATATTTTTGGCCAACAAAAACCACTCAAAATAAGGAGTAAAGCAAAACGCATATACAAACAACGACAACGGGGCGGTTGCCTTGTAAATATAGAGCAAAAATCGCGCCTAATTTTTTATCAAGTCGTTGGCAATCTTGGCCGACAAAATAGCCAACGGCATGCCACCACCTATATAAACGCTCCTACCCACAAAGTATAAGTTGTTGAATTGGCTCGAAAAATTGGCCTTCGTTGTTGTGGACGTTTACCATCACAAACTCAGTTTTGTAATTATCAGAAAATAAAATATTGTGCAAACCCAACGCTGGAAAACGATGTTTGACACCCCAATAAAATCAGCGCGAAACTTGATTTGAGCTGACGCAAAATGCGCTCGGACAGCACGAAACGGGGCAATAATTTCCATAATTGTTATGGCTAGGCCAAAGAAAATTTGGCCTAAATCTTGACTAATTTGTTTCCACTTTCACCGTGGCACTGCCCGCACCGCTGCCCGTGCCGCAGGCGGTGGTGAGCCCCGTAATCTTAAAATCGGTGGTATTGCGCGGCGAAACCGTCATTTGATACGGATTAATAAAAGTGCCGTTCACAAGTGTACCGTCCGAAAGCGTAAACGAATAGGGCGGCAAGCCATTTTTGAAAGTAACTTTAAGACGCGATGCGCCGCCTGGTCTAATGAAGCCTCCACCCGTTACCAATGCCTCGGCTACGTTTGGTTTGTAAACTTTCAAGGTGGTGGGCGTACCCTGGGCGGCGGGTGCCGTCGAAATTACTCGAATTTGCTGAACCGAAATCGTATCGCGCAAAAAAGGCGGCGAGATTTTGGCACGCAGCGAACCCGCTGCTCCCGTAGTGGGCAAATTGACCCATTTCCCAGCCGTATCGGCTATTTGAACCACAAACTGATTGGCCGCATAAAAACGCCCCGTACTGGTAAAAGGCACCACAATTTCAGTACCCGCACAAATAGTTTGCTTCGATAAGTTGCCCGTAGAGAGCGTGGTTGGTGGTATTTTTACATTCACATAAGCACGCCCCGAAAAATCGCCCACACCGCAGTAGCCACCCGCCGATGTAATGCTATAAACAGCTGAATTATAGGGCATTACTTTGATTTTATAAATACTGCTACGAATATCGTTTTGGTACGTTCCGTCCGAAAGCAGCACAAACCACGGCTCACCTCCTTTGAATTCCACAGTCAAGTTGGCCGACTGCCCCTCCGCTACCTCAAGCGAGTCTGTTCGTAACAAAGTAGTGGTGGTGGCCGACACAAACACGTCGGCAGTGTCGCTCGATTGCGTCGGAAAAGTAGAAACAAGCCGCATTTTATAACGCCCTGGTGTCAAGTTATTCGGAATTTTAGCGACTACTGGGTTTTCTCCCAACTCCGAAATATTGACAAATTTTTCGGACAGCGAGTCGGCCAATTGCACCACAAAACCATTGCCTATTTGGTATTTGCCCGTGGCGTTAAAATTTACCTGCAACGCTGCTCCTGAGCAAACCCGATAGCCACCTTTGGGGACGGCTTTGAGGGCAATAACGGGCAACGTATCTTGGCTCACCTGCACAATCACCTCACCCGAAACCGTACCGCTGCCGCAGACATTGCCAATGTCGGTTGCTTTATAGGCCGTAGTTTGGGTGGGCTGCACCGTAGCCGTGTAAGGATTTATGAATGTGTTGGTTACCGTCGTGCCGTCGGAAAGCGTGAACGACCAGGGCGCAGCTCCCGTCAAATTGACCCGATAAGTGGTGGCTTGGCCTGGACCAATTTTGGTCATAAAACCACCGTCAGTAAATTCTATACGCGCCGTTGGGAGCGGTAAAATATAAATTTGAGTAGGTTTACTTTCTAAATAAGGACTACTCGAAACCACCCGCACCGCAAACGTGCCCGCGCGATTGATGGGTATAAGTGTACGCAGCGGCCCGCGTTTGGCTGGCTCAGAGCTCGCCGTAAATTTGCCCGTTGCGTCGGCTATTTGAACCGTAAATTCGTTTCCATCGTTGAACGGCCCATCGGCAATAAACGACACCGAAACAAACACGCCTGGGCAAACCGATAAGTGTGCCAACGAGGCAATTTTGAGTTCCGTTTGGAGGGCTGCTACTTTTGGAGCAGCGGTGGTGTCGGGTCGGTAGGTAGTATCGCGTTGAAGGCCCACTACTGGCTTGGGGAGCGTGTCTTTGCGGGCGGTATCTTGAGAAGGCAAAAAACTGGCAAGCCGCAGGGGGTCTTTCACAAAAGCAGTGCTATCTTTTAGCGTATCGCTTTGATAAACAGCACTATTGTTGTTTATTAAAATTGAATGACTGTTCCATAAACCACCCCACAAGGCTACGGCAACGCTCACTAAAAAGGCTATTTTTTGCATTGACATCAAGTAATTATTTTACTACGAAAATAGCTGTTTTTGTTAACTTAAAAAGGATAATAAATTTCGTATTATCAATGATTTAGTACACCAAGCTCAGGGCTTCCGCACCAAATCTTTTAACCTCAGCCTTTAGGCTGGGGCAGGTACAAACAAAGACATTTTGGGGCTTTAGCCCTGACTTCTTGCAGGGCTAAAGCCCACTTTGTCGTTTACCCTACGCTAAAGCGCAGGGTTATAAGATATCGGATTGTCGTTTACCCTACGCTAAAGCGCAGGGTTACAGGATATCGGATTGTCGTTCACTCTACGCTAAAGCGCAGGGTTATAAGATATCGGAAGCCCTATATCGGCTTAAACAACGTTTTTTTTACTGAATTGTTTCTACTTTTTCTACAAAATCTTTGTATTGTAGCATGGGAATAAACTGCTGCTGCGTGCGGTATTGCAACACCATAAATACCAAAAAGAGCGAAATCAAGAACGATTGAAGCACCACAATCAACAACGCCGAACTCAAAGTAGAAGCCCAACCAGGCGAAGCATTGTTAATCCATTTTAGAAACAACACCAAAAAAATAACTAATAATGCCGCCACCGACATGCCAATTGAGAGTATCAAAATACGTACAGCGGCTACGTCTATCAAAACCGAAATGGTGCTGAGGCCGTGCAATACCAGCGACACAAAGTTCATTTTACTCTGCCCCGCCAAGCGTTTGGCACGCTCAATAGGCACCGACTGATAAGGCAAACGCGACTTGATGACACCGCCAGGAAAATTGTTCCAAATTTCTGACACCCGCACAATGCTTTGCAGTCGTCGTTGGGGAATAATCGAAAAATTGCCAAAGGCTATTACTTTACCCGTCAATTGCCTAAACACCAATTTATAGATGCCGTAGAAAAATTGAAACAGCAGGCTCTCCTGTCGTTTGGTACGTTGCGCAAAAACAATATCGTTGGGGTTGTTTTGCGAAGCCAACACGAGCGCGTTGATGTCGTGCGGGGCATCTTCGCCGTCGGCATCCATCACAATTACCTTATCGCAAGGGTATTGGTCTGCTACATACGACAGACCGATGGCGATGGCCCGTTGGTGGCCCATGTTGCGCCACAAACGGATAATTTGCACGCTTTTGCCATTAAATTTTGTTAAACTTGGCGCGTCTTGCGAAGAGCAATCGTCCACAATTATCAACGACGTAGCCGCCAATGTACTGGCGGCTACGTCGAGATTGAGTTTCTCAATCAAAAGATTGAGGGCTTCCCAATCGTTGTATTGCGGTATTACAATAACGTGATGTGCCATTTTTTAGACGGCCATAGCCAAGCGTTTTACCATGCTATCGTGGATTTCCACCAGTGTTTCTTCCAAGTTGTAAGTCCAGTTCCAATCAGGATAGTGGCTCTTAAATTTGCTCAAATCACTTACGTACCAAATGTGGTCGCCTATTCGGTTGGTTTCGGAGTATTGGAAGTTCATTTTTTTGCCCGAAATTTTTTCACAAACGGCCATGGCTTCGAGCATTGAGCAGTTGGCGTAGCGTCCACCGCCTGCGTTGTAGGCTTCGCCTGGGCGGGGATTTTGATAAAAATGCCAAAACATATTAACCAAATCGTAGCTGTGAATATTGTCGCGGACTTGCTTGCCTTTGTACCCAAAAATGGTGTATTCAGTGCCAGTGATGGCGCATTTCATTAAATAAGACAAAAAGCCGTGCAACTGCGCGCCCGAGTGGTTGGGCCCCGTGAGGCAGCCGCCACGAAAAACGCCCACTTTCAACCCAAAATAACGTCCGTACTCTTGGCACATAATGTCGGCGGCAACTTTTGAAGCCCCAAAAACCGAATGTTTGGTGTGGTCAATGCTGTGGTGTTCGTCAATGCCATTTTTGTAGTAAGCGTGGTCTTCTGAGATTTCCCAGCGGGTTTCGAGTTCTACCAGCGGCAAATAGTTCGGGTTGTCGCCATATACTTTGTTGGTAGAAGTAAAAATAAACACCGCTTCGGGGCAGTTTTGGCGCGTCATTTCGAGCATATTGAGCGTGCCAACGGCATTGACATTAAAGTCGGTAAATGGCTCGCGCGCGGCCCAATCGTGGCTTGGCTGCGCGGCTGCGTGCACAATGAGTTTGATGTCAGCTCCAAATTCTTTGAAAATGGGTTCTAAGTGGCTCACTTCTCTAATGTCCGCGCTGTAATGTTTGTAATTGGCAAACTGGTCTTGCAATCTATCGCGGTTCCACTCGGTGTTACCGTCTTTTCCAAAAAAATATTGGCGCAAATTGTTGTCAATTCCTACTACAAGATCAAATTTATCGGCAAAAAAAGCAACCGATTCGCTGCCAATTAGGCCAGCAGCACCAGTAACAAGGGCAATGTTCATGTGATTTTAGTTAGACGTTCAATTGTGTTTATGGTCTGAAACAAAGCACAAAGTAAGTTAAAAAAGTTTAGTTGGCATAATTGACCGCCTGGCATCTAAGCTGTGTTTTTGTCGTTTACTTTTTCTAAACTAAAAGTAAAGTTCGTTCCTTTTTCGAGCTTACTGCTTACGCCTATCTTACTGCCATGGGCGTTTAGTATGTGCTTCACAATGGCCAAACCCAAGCCTGTGCCGCCTTTTTCGCGCGAGCGACTCTTCTCTACCCGATAAAACCGTTCAAAGATTCGGGGTAAATCATCTTCGTGAATGCCTGGCCCATTGTCGCGCACCGAAACCGTAAAATGTTTTTTTTCTTCTTCAAAATGAACAATTACTTTTCCGTTTTGGTGGCCATATTTAATGGCATTGTCAATCAAATTGGTCATTACTTGGTTCATGCGTTGCGGGTCGGCCTTTACCCAAACGTGGGCCAATTTATCGGGTTTTATTTTGAGCGTAACTTGCCGGGCCAAAGCCTTTTGTTCCAATTGCTCGCATATTTCGAGTGTCAGCAGGCGCAGGTCGGTGGGTTGTAGTTGCATTTTTATTTCGCCCGTTTCCAACTGCGACAGCGCCATTAGGTCTTTTACAAGCGCGTCGAGGCCGTCGAGGCTTTTGGCAGCTTTTTGCAAAAACTTATCGCGCACGTTGGGGTCGTCTATGGCGCCATCAATGAGCGTATGAATAAAACCCTGCGCCGCAAAAATGGGCGTTTTGAGTTCGTGCGACACATCGGCCAAAAACTCGCGTCGAAATATTTCCAGTTTTTTCAGCTCGTCAATCTCGCGTTGCTTTTTAGCCACGTACACAAATATGTCTTGGTTGAGCTTTTTGAACGGATTGTTGGCCTTCACAATAGATTTACGCGGCACATTAAAATCTTTTAGTTGCAGCCGTTGAATGGTTTCGTGCATTTTGGTTACTTCTCGATACACCAAGATTTCGATGGCGTACATAATTACAAAAAAGGCCACTCCAAAACTCGAAATACCCGCCACAAACAGCACGGTTTCGGTAGTATCTTCCACAAAAGACAGAAAGGTGGTGGTAACTGCCGAAATAAAAAAAGCCAATAAAAGGGCAATGAAGCGGGGATTGACAAGCATAAAACGGTGTTTTTGTGGCGTGGCACAAAGATATGTCAAATATTTTTATTGAAATTTTAAGAAAAAAATTGGTCTTTTATTCAATTCTCACTACTTTTGCAGTCTTATTTTGAAAAAATACGTACTGCAATGGCAAAGAAAGGAAATAGAATACAGGTAATTTTGGAATGTACGGAGCAAAAAACGTCAAACGTTCCAGGTATGTCGCGCTACATCACTACCAAAAATCGCAAGAACACGCCAGCGCGCGTAGAGTTCAAAAAGTACAATCCGTACTTGAAGCGGGTTACGGTTCACAAAGAGATTAAGTAATATTCACGATACTAATTACGCAAAAAAATGGCAAAGAAAGTAGTTGCAACGCTCAAAAAAGCTGACCAAAAAGGTTACGCAAAAGTGATAAAGGCCGTGAAATCGCCCAGAACAGGTGCTTACACCTTCAAGGAAGAAATTATGCCCGTTGATGAGGTACAGGCTGCCCTAAAAAACTAATTGGGTAACTACCGCACAATCATTTCCCCGTAAAAGTCCCGTCAAGGGACTTTTTTTGTGCCTATATTTGTTGTTTGTTAAATAGTCCACGGTCAATAGTCAATAGTCCACGGTCAATGGCCAATAGTCCACGGTCAGTGGTGAATGGTCGTTAGTCCATAGTGTTGTAAAATGCCTTCTGCCAATCACTTACAAAATCTACGTCTGGCGATTATTCAAGTTGTATTACTTGGCAAATATACTTTTTGTAAATAAATAACACTCACTGTACAATCAATAAAAAAATGGGGCTTTTTGACTTCTTCTCGAAAGAAAAAAAGGAAACACTTGACAAAGGACTCGAAAAATCGAAAGAAAGTATTTTCGGAAAATTGAGCCGCGCTATTGTGGGCAAGTCGGTGGTGGACGAAGAGGTGCTGGACGAATTGGAAGAAATTTTGATTAGTTCGGACGTGGGCGTTGAAACCACCGTCAAGATTATCAGGCGCATCGAAGCCCGCGTAGCCCGCGATAAATACGCGGGTACGGGCGAGTTGGACAAGATTTTGCGCGAAGAAATTGCGCTCTTGCTCACCGAAAACAAATCTATTGACGTAAAAGATAATTTTGAAACCGAAAACCTTCCTAAGCCTTACGTCATTATGGTGGTGGGCGTAAACGGCGCGGGCAAAACCACCACCATTGGCAAATTGGCGCATCAGTTTCAGCGGCGGGGTAAAAAAGTTGTGCTGGGTGCGGGCGATACTTTTAGGGCCGCTGCTGTGGACCAGCTCAAAGTGTGGGGCGCGCGCGTGGGAGTGCCAGTGATTGAACACGGCATGAACACCGACCCATCGGCGGTGGCTTTCGATGCCATCAAAAAGGGTTTGGAAATGAACGCCGACGTGGTAATTATTGACACCGCAGGGCGTTTGCACACCAAAATAAACCTCATGAACGAGTTGATGAAAATAAAGCGGGTGATGCAAAAAATGATTCCCGACGCACCACACGACGTGATGCTGGTGTTGGACGGCAGCACGGGGCAAAACGCTGTGATTCAAGCCCGTGAGTTTACTAAGGCCACCGAAGTAACTTCGTTGGCCATTACCAAACTCGACGGCACGGCCAAGGGTGGCGTGGTAATTGGCATCTCAGACGAGTTCAAAATTCCCGTTAAATACATCGGTGTAGGCGAAAAAATGGACGATTTACAGGTTTTCGACCGCGCTGAATTTGTAGATTCTTTGTTCAAAAAATAACGCTTCAATGCTCGAACGCTACTTTTCGCTCTCGGCAAACCACACCACCGTCCGCACCGAAATAGTGGCGGGCGTTTCTTCTTTTTTGGCCGCCATGTACATTATTGTGGTCAATCCCGCTATTTTGAGCCAAGCAGGTATGCCGTTTAGTGGCGTTTTGACGGCCACGGTGCTACTTTCATTTTTTTGTAGTTTAATGATGGGCCTCTACGCGGGCAACCCCATCTTGGTCGCGCCAGGCATGGGACTCAACGCATTTTTTACTTTTGCGGTCGTAAAAGGTATGAACGTGCCGTGGCCTACGGCATTGGGCGCGGTGTTTTGGGCGGGCATTTTGTTTTTAATTTTATCTATTTTCAACGTCCGCACCGCCATTGTGGCGGCTATTCCCAAACCGTTGCGTTACGCCATTTCTTCGGGCATTGGGCTATTTATTGCGCTCATTGGCTTGGTAAATGCCCAGTTTATTGTGAGCAATCCCGCCACACTGGTGGGCATGGGTAACCTCCACAGCCCTGCCCTACTCACGTTTTTGGCGGGTTTGGGCGTTACAGCGGTGCTGGTGGCGCGGCGCGTAACGGGGGCCATCGTGATAGGCATTGTTTTGACAACTTTGGCGGCTTGGCCCATTGGTCGCTGGTGGGGCGATGCTGCCGCCGCGCAAACGACGCTCGTTAATTGGAAAGGCTTGTGGGCTGCTCCCGACTTCGGTTTGTTGGGACAATTAGACTTGATAGGTTCGTTACAATGGGCGCTTTGGCCCGTTATTTTTGCTTTTACGTTCACTGATTTGTTCGACAGCCTCTCTACTTTTGTGGGCGTAGCCGAAGCCGCCAATTTGCACGATGCCGACGGCAATCCGCGCAACGTGCGAGAGTCGCTGCTAACCGATGCCGTAGCTACGACGCTGGGCGGCGTGCTGGGGAGTAGCCCTGGCACGGCCTACATTGAGTCGGCGGTGGGAGTGGCGCAGGGCGGGCGCACGGGCTTGACGGCGGTGGTGGCGGCGGCACTGTTTCTACCATTTTTGTTTTTATCACCGCTTTTGTCCGTTGTTCCGAGCATTGCTACCGCGCCCGCGTTGGTATTGGTGGGGGTTTTTATGATGAAACCCGTGGCAAAAATAGACTGGCAACGCATGGACGAAGCCATTCCGTGTTTGCTGGCGTTGGTACTTATTCCGTTCAGCTATTCTATTACGCAAGGTATTATTTTTGGCTTTTTGAGTTGGACCATTATTAAAACCTGCACTGGTCAAAGCCGCAGCATTTCGCCTACTTTGTGGGTTATTGATGCCTTTGCGGTGCTGGCATTGGTGGTAGGACATTGAAATTGAATTGACGCATGAAAAAAGACATTTCTTTTGAGCCTGTTCAAGGCGTAAACGTGGCCATAACGCGCCAAATAAATGAGTTGAACCAAGCTGAGTGGCACGTTTGTTTGATAAATAAAACGAATCAAACGCTGACCAACGTCTTTGTTACGTCGCATGGCTACAGCGAAAAAGGTGAAAATCAACAAAAAACTTCTACATTACGGCATTATTTTACCGAAATAGCCCCCAATAGTTCCGTGGTAGTTGAGCCAATTATGCCCCAATTGTTTCGACTTTACAACGAATATTTGGTGAGTTATTTTTTAGATACTGTCATTTTTGACAAAAAATTTATCTTTGTGCCAGACAGCATCGTAGAAGTAAATTTGGTACCGATAGCCGAACTCAATTTAGTTGGAATTTTGCACGAATAAACTGCTTTTCAGACTTTGAAACTTGAATCTTCTGACACCGTTCGGGCGTTGCTGGTTTTTACAAACCACGCTCAATACCCCACCAAAACCCATAAAACAGGCTTATGGCTCAGCGAAGCCACGCATTTTATGGAAGAAATGGACAAAAGAAAAATAGCCATGGATTTTGTGAGTCCGCTGGGCGGGGCTGTGCCAATTGACGAAAAAAGCCTGGACTTGAAAGATGCCACCAATCGGCATTACTACGAAGATACCGCCTTTCGCGCAAAGTTGAACGCCACATTCAAACCGACCGAAATAAAAGCCAAAAACTACCAAATTATTTACTTTACGGGCGGCCACGGTACGATGTGGGATTTTCCAGAAAATGCTCAAATTCAAGCCATTACGCGCCAAATTTACGAAAATGACGGCATGGTAGCGGCGGTATGCCACGGCGTAGCGGGTTTGCTCAATACCAAACTTTCTGATGGCTCTTACCTGATTGACAAAAAACGGATAACGGGGTTTAGTAATTGGGAAGAAAAAATAGTGGGCCTGGAAGACGAAGTACCGTTTTTGCTCCAAGACAAACTCATTGAACGCGGTGCCGAATACCACAAAGCCATTTTGCCATTTGTGCGCTATATCAAAGTAGATGAGCGACTGGTAACGGGGCAAAACCCACAGTCGGTCAGAAAAGTGGGCAAAAAAGTGATAGAGGAGATGTTTGACAAATAACACTCAGCGGTTGAGTAACCTACGCCACGACACCCACTACACACTGCTTTGGGACTGAAATTGACCTAAAAAATCAAAATTTATCAATTAAATCGCGGACTATTTCTTGAAAATAAGCACCGTTGTAAGGCCCAAACCAGTTCATGGTCAGGGTTTCGTAGTTGTCTTGGTTGTAATATTTATCGGGGGTAATGTAACCCGCGTAGCCGCCGTTGAAGCTCGTAATGACTAAATTCAACCCCTTTTTTTGGGCGTAAGTGCTGAGGTCGGCCATCAACTCGCCCGAAAAATCGCAGGGCAGCCCCACCATCAGCACATTGCCTACGCGAAGCACTTTAATGTACGCATCAAATTTACCAAAAGCCCAATTGAACACCCACGGGCGCAGCCGCCAACCCAACAAAATACGGGCATTTGGCTCGCGCAAAGGCAAAGCTATTGTTTTGATTGACAGGTTTTTAACGTTTTTCAAAGCCACTTGGGGCAACATTGGCTGCACGCTATTTTCAACGCCATCGGCTTCGTTGATAACTCCTTCCAAATCGGTGTTTCCTACTTCTTTTGGCCCCATGCTGCCCACTGCACCCGCCATAAAAAGTGCAAAATTGGCCTCGCCTTGCTCCAACGAATCCACCAAAACGCCCGGGTAGTCGCGCGAGAGTACCATGGTTTCGGAACTGAGAATGGTAGAATGGGCCGCGTACGAGCAAAGCAGTGCTTTTTGACCGTTATCTTGCACAAACTGCAACGTTCTGATGTACGGGTCTATGGTGCCGCCCTCAAAAGCACGGTTACGCACGTGGAGCGTGTCGGCTACTTGGCCGTAGCCTACGCGGGCGGGGCGGAGTTTAGTTTGGGCTTGGGCAATGGCCTGCACAATGGCTTCGGCAATGCGCTCTACGTTGTCGGGGTTGAAGTTGCCCGCAAACAATTTGCCCGTAAAAGTATCGCCCCAGCCGCCCACGCTGTTGTGCGTATGCGTAGCACCCAAGTAAACATTCTCGAACGGGATGGCCGTTTTTGCCAATTTTTGTTTGAGTTTTTCAACCACCGTGGGCGGAATAATCAGCAAATCGGCCGATACGATGGCTGCTTTTGTTTTGCCATTTTGCAGCACCAAAGCCCGCACAAACACCGAGTCGTGCACTGAGGTGTAGGGTTTGCCTTGGCGCACGCCGTAGCCCGCTGTGGGCGTAGGTTGGAGTGGGGTAAAATTGACCTTACCCCAGCCCACTTGCAAAGACCGCGTGGTGTCAGAGGGCGAAGTGGGCCACTGCGCCATTTGTTGTTTCCAAGTTTTGTAATAGGGCATCTCTTGGTAGGGTCGGTTGTCAACGGGGCTAATAGTAAAAACCAGCAAAGCCACCACCAACACCAAAAAGCCCAGTACTATTTTGAGCAGTATTTTTAGAAAGCGCATCTTAAAAAAGCTATTTTGGACAAACTTATTACTTTTCGCAGAAAAAATGCCACTTCCGCTTTTCTGAATAGATTTAAAATGTTTCCATTCTAAAATAGAAAACAAATTCCTCAGTTTTTTGATGTGCCAGAGTTTAGTGGAAATGGCTATTCAGGAAAGAAAAAGCTATGCCAAATACCACGCCCCAAAAGGAGATTTTACGGGGTTTGGAAGTTTTTTTTGGGTTGAGTCAAATAAAATAACTGTACGTTTAAGCCAACAATAATGCCAAATTTTTCAATCAGAATTGGCGATAAACCCAGACCTGGTAAGTATCGCAAGTTAGGTTGGCCTGCGCTCAAAAACCCCAAACTACCATTTACTGACGAGCGCAACTGCCAACGTTGCGCTATTTTGGTAATAAAACCTGCTTGTGCTTTGGCCATGATGCTCATGCCCGAAAAGCGCGGGATGGGTGCGCGGTAATCGTCAAAAAAATCGCCTTTTACGTTGATGTAGCCGTTGCCTCCTGCCACAGCCAAAAAGCCACCGTAACCCCAAAAAGCATTTTGTGCTTCGTTCTGCCGTTCGTGCATCACTTGCGCATACACGTTGGTAACTTGACGCACGATGCGCCCATTGTCCACTCCGACGGGCGCACGCGCAAAGCCCAACGTAAGGTTTAAGTAGCGGTTGGGCTTGGGCGTAGTGAGCTGTAACATAGGCTCTACAATAAAAGCGGAACGACTGCCCGTAAGCCCGGCATAGGCTTGCGGAAAAACCAGAAAAGGGAGGTTTTTCAACACATCCACCCCAAAACCATGAACCTTCCAAGCTTCCGTTTGGGCAAAAAGCGGAATTTGCCAAAGCAACAAGCCCGCTAAGAGTACGTTTTTCTTTTTCATAACAAAACGTTTACAAATATACCGCCACTCCTGCCACTCAAAGAATAGTAGGGTTCATAAAAAATGGAAGAACTCTTGAAAGTGGTTTTGATGCTTGGGCCAACCGTGGGCTGCTTAATATCAAGTACATAGCCGCATTTAGTGCTTTTGTTTTCAACCACTTTATCGTAAAAAACAGTGAGGGTATCGGTGCGGAGGGCTTGTTCAAGAATATAAGTGGTACTGTTGGCGTTTAGATTGAGAGGAAGGCTAAGACTACTGCTTTCGCGCGTACTTTCGGTAAATTCTTGACTCGCTCCCACAATGCTAATTTTTCTAAAAAAAGGGAAACGATTCGTTGGATTGGTACTTGAATTTGAAAAACTGATTTGAACCCGAGGCTCACTGTTGATGCCGCACACCTCGCAGCTTGTTACCAACCAACCCAAACCAACGAACAAAACGGAAGCAAAAAAGAAACGCATGGCCGTAAAAGTTAAATTTGAATATAAAAGTAACAATTTTTGGCATCCTTCACGGAAATAAAAAATAGGCATTTTAAATCATTGACATTCAATTGTTTACAAGCCAAAGTGTCAACTACTTTTTAATGGTTATGAAGGATGCCCAATTTTTTCGCTTTTTTATTCAAAATTGTTGTTGAAAAAAATAAACGGCAAATCAACCCTTCATGAACGTCTCAATTCTTAAAACCTACCTCAAACGCCTCACCAACCTCAGCAGTCGCAATCGTTCGTTGCTATTGAGCAGTTTACCTTCCGAGCAGTTTTTGGACATTGACGAGCTTGATTTCTTGGACAATTTTGCCTCTTTTGAAATTGTGCGGCAACTGATAGCCCAAAAAAATGTAATCAAACTCTGCGATACCGCCGACCCGCGCATGGCCAAAATCAATGAGGTGAGCAAAAAACTGCGCAAAATAGCCCACACCGAGCAATTTATTGAAGCCGAACGCGGAGCCGAAGATCTGTACGTAGGCTGGCCTTTTGTGCGGGGCAAACTCATGGACGAAACGCTCATTCACGGGCCGCTCGCATTTTTCCCAGTTACGTTAGAGCAAACCGATAAACACTGGCAACTGCGCCGCCGCGACGAACCCGCCACCCTCAATCGTAGTTTTTTGTTGGCATACAGCCATTTCAACCAAGTGCCGCTACCCGACGAACTGCTCGAACTGAACCTCAGCGAACTGGACCGCGACGCGCTCAATTTTAGAACCCAACTCTACGAATTGCTGCGCGATAGCCCCCTCAAAATCAATTTTAACCAAGATATTTTTCAAGAAAAACTTCAACCTTTTGATGTACTCAAACCTGCCGATTTGGCTTTATTGGAACAAAACGGGGAGCTAAAACTCTATTCTGAGGCCGTCTTGGGCATATTTCCGCAGGCAGGTAGCTATTTAGCCCCCGACTATGAAACGCTGATAGAAAGGGAAAAGGAGAAAGAGGAAGGGTTAAAGGGGGAAGGGTTAAAGGAAAAAGAAGAAGAGTTAAAGGAGAAAGGAGAAAGGTTAAAGGAGAAAGGGGAAGGGTTAAAGAAAAAAGGGGAGAATGAGGAAGAAACAGGGGAAAATCTGCTGGTCGGGATTTCAATGGCAACGGCCAACCGAGAGAACAGCGAATTTTTAATTCGCAATATCAACAGCGGTAACCCAGTTAAAGAAGAACATACTTTTACGGCTTTTGCGCAAGATGCGTCGCAAGAAGAAGCTTTGCGGCGCGTCAAAGCGGGCGAGTCGTTGGTGGTGCAAGGGCCACCTGGTACGGGCAAATCGCAGCTCATTGCCAATCTGCTGTCCGACTTTGCAGCCCGGGGCAAGCGCGTGCTGTTGGTGTGCCAAAAGCGCGTGGCGCTCGATGTGGTGCATCAACGCCTCCAAAGCGTAGGTATGATGCCGTTTTTGGCCTTGATTCACGATTTTAAGAACGACCGTGGCGCACTTTATCGGCAATTGGCCGCGCAAATTGAGGAAGTAGAAAGTTACCAAAAACAAAATTATAGCCTCGATGCCATTTTTTTAGAACGCAAATTTTTGCAGAGCAGTCGCAGTATTGAGCAAGCAATGGCCGAATTGGACGAGTTCAAAACGGCTCTTTTCGACACTTCCAACTGCGGGCTTTCGGCCAAAGAACTCTATTTGACCAGCCAGCCAAGTGCGCCCCAAATAAACCTCGATGGCGCTTTTAGAATGTTTCGATTTGACGATAAATTAGAAGATTTTTTACGACGTATTCGGCAATATGAGGCTTATCACAACAGCTTGAATGCGGGCCATTGGTGGCACGAGCGCGTTGATTTTGCAGATTTTAGCCTCAAAAATCTATCCGAAATAACAGCCATACTACCCGAAATACCCCGTTGGCTCACCGAAACTGGTTGTGAGTTGTCCATTTTGTTGAAAGCCGCCCCGCAAACTGCCGCCGTTGAGTCATGGCTGGGTTTACTCCAAAACCCCACCACTTGGCACTTGTTTAAAATGCAAAACGAAGGCTTTTTTGATGCCCAAGCACGCTCCTTTTTCACTAAAACCACCGCGCAACTGCACAGTTTAAGCCAACGCGGATTGCTCTCAGACGAGTTTACTACCGCCGATTTGCCGCCTTTTTCGCAACGCCTCCAGCAATTAATTGAAGCGCGAAGTAGCTGGTCAAGGTGGCTTTTTTACGCCGATAAGCCTTATTTTAAGGCAGTTGCAGCCCGTTATGGTTTAACATTAGAGCCGACCGACCTCCACACATTAAACGATTTGGTGGCCAACCGCTTGAGTTGGGAAAACGAGTTGGCGACGTTGCACGAACGACTCGGTTTAACAATAACAGGAACTTCGCTCGCGCAGTTACAGCAACAATTAGAAGCCCTGCTGGTGGCTCACGAAAATGCCCAAAAGGCGCACCAACAATTCAAAGATGAGTTCAGTTTTTTGGAACAATTCATGGAATCTGATTTTTTTCAGTTTCAAAATCGGGTGGCTGGTTTTTTGAAAACAAGCCAAGAAACCGCCAAAAAAAACCAAGATTGGCGGCTTTATCTTACCCCAACTCAAATTAGCCAGCTCATCGCAACGCCCGACACAGCACGCCATTATGCCGACGCACTGCGGGCAGATTTTGATTTGCTCGTCGAAGCCGATAAACTCAAAAATGGCTTTTTGGACGCAGAATGGGCCATTGTGGATCAGTTGTTTGCCATTCAAAATAATTTTGCCCAACCACTGGCCGTTTTTCAAAATTCACTTCGTTTGGCTTGGCTCACGCACCTCGAGACCAAGAACCCCATTTTGCGGGCAGTTTCTTCTTTTAAAATCAGTCAGTTGGAAGAAACGTTGCAGCAAGAAATTGTAGAAAAACAAAACCTGAGCCGCGAAATTTTACTGCTTAAACTACGTGAGCAAACCTACCAAGATTTAGCGTTTAATCGCCTCCAAAACCGCGTTACTTACCGCGAATTACAACACCAAGTGAACAAAAAACGCAGCGTTTGGCCAGTCAGAAAACTACTCGAAAACTACGCTGACGACGTGTTCAAACTCGTACCTTGCTGGTTGGCCTCGCCCGAATCGGTATCGGCTATGTTTCCGTTGGTAGCGGGGCTATTCGATTTGGTGATATTCGACGAAGCCTCGCAATGCTACGCCGAATATGGCCTGCCCGCTTTGTTTAGGGGCAAGCAAACCGTGGTGGCGGGCGACAGCAAACAACTTACTCCAACCGACCTCTACCGCGTGCGCTACGAAGTCGAAACCGACGACGAAACACCTGCTCTGGAAGTAGAATCGCTGCTCGACTTGGCCACCCAATATCTGCCACAAACCCAATTGCAGGGGCATTATCGCAGTCATTCGTTGGATTTAATTGCTTTTTCTAATCACTATTTCTACAACAATAAACTCGAACTACTACCTCATTTTGAGGCCATTAACCAAGTTCAGCCTGCCATTAAATACCTCAAAGTGGCAGGCATATGGCAGCACAATACCAACCAAGCGGAAGCCGAGCGCGTGGTGGCGTTGGTGCAAGAGTTGCAGCAGCAATATCCCGAAAAATCCATTGGAATAGTTACCTTCAACCACCCCCAACAACAACTCATTGAGCAACTTATGTATCATACAAATTTGTACTCCCCCGTCGGGGGGTGGGGGGCGAAAAACATCGAAAACGTGCAAGGCGACGAGCGCGACATCATTATCTTTTCGGTGGGCTACGCGCCCGATGCACAGGGCAAAATGCGGGCGCAGTTTGGAAGTTTGAACGCCCAGGGCGGCGAAAACCGCCTCAACGTGGCCGTAACCCGCGCCCGCGAACAAGTGTGGGTAGTAACGAGCATTTGGCCGGAGCAACTATTGGTCGAAAATACGGCACATGAAGGGCCTAAGTTGCTCAAAAAATACTTAGAATATGCCTTAGACGTGTCAGAAGGGCGTTTTAAGCCTGAGCCACGCCAAACCGAAGGCTACCGAAATGACTGGTTTTTGAAACAAAAGATTCGAGAATATGACACCGATACCTACGCTCCCCATGCCATTGAAGCCGAGCTTCCCTTTGCCGATTTGACGGTAAAAAACCAAAATGGGCAGTATCAATCGTTAATTTTAACCGACGACGACCGCTATTTTCAGGCTATTTCGGCCAAAGAAGCGCACGCTTACTGGCCGCTGCAACTGCGCGCCAAAGGCTGGCATTTCGACCAACGTTGGAGCCGCGAATGGTGGCGCAAACAGTAAAAATTGTTATATTTGGCAAACACAAACCGCAACAAATATGGTCATTCCCTTAAAAATACCGACTTGCGACCAATTTACCGACCAAGAATTGGTGGATTTCTGCCTCTCCAACCCCGATTTATACGTTGAACGCGACGAAAAAGGCCAACTTTATATCAATATGTCTCCTACCCATTTATTGACCAGTGCCAACAACAGCGAACTGAACGGCGAACTTTTTTGGTGGAATCGCCGAACCAAAACTGGAAAAGTTTTTGACTCGAACGGTGGATTTTTCTTAAAAGACTCGTCCATGCGTGCGCCCGACTTGGCGTGGGTCAAAAAAGAACGCTGGGACGCATTGACCAAAGCCGAAAAAAAGTCGTTTGCTTATTTAGCTCCCGACTTTGTACTCGAACTACAATCGGACACCGACAGTTTACCCGAATTGAAGCTGAAAATGGAAAAATGGATTCTGAATGGCGTACGGTTGGCGTGGCTTGTTTCGACCAATACCCAAAAAACCTACGTCTATCGCCCCGAACAGGTAACAATTGAAAAAGATTTCACCGAAAAACTGTCGGGCGAAGACGTGTTGGAAGGCTTCGAGGTAGTTTTGAGCGACATTTTGGAATATTAGAACTTCAACGTCAGTCGTTCTACGGGCTGATTGTTTACCAAATGGCTTTCTACAATCTCGGCTACATCTTCGAGCTGCACGTTGCCATAAAATACACCTTCTGGATAGACCACCAACGCAGGGCCTTTGCCGCACACGTCTAAACAGCCAGTCCGCTGCGCCCGAATCTCCACTTGGAGGCCGCGCTCTTTCAAATCGGCCTTGAAAGCCTCTACCAACGCCGCGCCGTGCTCAGCACCGCAGCTTTTTTTGCCAGCATCTTTTTGGTTGGTACAAACAAAAACGTGTTTTTTGTATTTCATAATTTTCTTTGGTTTTCAAATTTGCTTTTTTACAAAAGCAGCCACTACTTTTTTTATTTTGCTTTTCACCTGACCCCAAGTTATTCCTTTCAAATCTTGTGGGTTTTGTCTTTCTTTTTCAGCATCTACAAAATAAGTAAGTGCCAATATAACGTGCCCTATATCGCTTTTTGGGTATTTTGTTTGATAGAACTCGAACATTTGGGGCAATGAATAGTGGCTTAATAATGCTGCTATGTCCCAAAAATCTTTTTTTACCCCCCTCGTAGCCATCGCCTCCAATTTCATCGGAATGATGTCGGGCATAGCCAAAAAACGGATGCCGTCTATTGTTTCTATTGGCTCAAGATAATCGTATTGGTGCAAGATTATATCTACTTTTATTTCATCAATGTTGAACCAAAGACTTTGTTTTCGTTGGTCTAATTTTATGGCTTGGGGCATAGCTCTTGTAATACCTCTTTCTACTTCTTCTCTGTCAAATGGTTTATTTGTAAACAAATCCAAATCTACGGATATGCGATGTCCCAATTTTAAGGATAAATTTGTTCCTCCTACAATGGCAAAGTCAGACAACTCATCAATTTGCATCAGTTTTTGGAGCAAACGATAGGTTTCAGGAGCTACGGTGTTTGTATAAAGCATACGTTCAATATTGCCAAACCGACCCCCTTGCTTTTCTTTGTTGGTATGCTCGAAAATCTTGTTCTTTTAAGTGAAGCACCAGACAAAGAAAAGACAAGGCCGTATCTTTAAAATAAGCTATTTCCACTACTTCTTTTTTTATTCTCGCCAACCCATAATATTTTAAAATTGCCACAATGTCGTTCCACGTTCCGTAGTTGAACACTTTATCCATCACAAAAATACTGTTTTTTTCAAAGTCTATGTTGTCAAAATTTACGTCCCAAAAAGCAATTTTTGAAACAGCAGGCTTGGTTTGAGCGGTTTTTTTCATGATTTTTTACATTCTCTCAGGCACTTCTATGCCCAGTAGGTTCATGGTTTTTTGAATAGTATCGGCGGCAGCTTGCGAAAGCAGCAGACGCGTTTTTTGGGCGGCGGCGTTGGGTTCTTGCAAAATAGAAACGTCGGCATAAAATGTATTATAAGCCTTGGCCAAATCGTAGGCGTACTGCGATAGTAGTGCGGGTGAGTAGTTGCGGGCGGCATCGGCAATGCGCTCTGGAAACTGCGTAAGGCAAAATATCACCTCCTGCTCAGACTTGGTAAGCACCACTTCGGCGGCGGGTTTTTGCCAATCTATGCCCAACTGCGTAGCCTTGCGCAGCACCGACCGCGTGCGGGCGTGGGTATATTGAATAAACGGCCCCGTGTGGCCGTGCAACTCCACCGACTCGGCAGGATTGTACAAAATGCGCTTCTGCGGGTCCACTTTCAGCAAGTAGTATTTCAAAGCGCCCAAGCCCAGCATCGAAAACAGCCGTTGCTTTTCGGTTTCGGTCATGTCGTCAATTTTACCTTTGGCATTGCCTTCTTCGGCGGCGGCAGCGGTTACTTCACTTACCAATTCGTCGGCATCTACCACCGTGCCTTCGCGGCTTTTCATCTTGCCCGACGGCAAGTCCACCATGCCGTAGCTAAGGTGGTAGCAGCCGTCGGCGTAAGTGCGACCAAGCCGCTTCATAATAGCAAACAGCACTTTAAAATGGTAATCTTGCTCATTGCCCACTACCCAAATGGAGCGGTCGTTTTGAAACTCGCTGAATTTCAAGTCGGTAGTACCCAAGTCTTGCGTAATATAGACCGACGTACCGTCGCCGCGTAGCACCAATTTTTGATCTAAACCTTCAGCGGTAAGGTCAATCCAAACCGAACCATCGTCTTTTTTAAAAAACACCTCCTGCGCCAGCCCTTCTTCCACCACGGTTTTGCCAAGTAAATACGTTTTGGATTCGTAGTAAGTTTTGTCAAAACTCACCCCAATTTTTTGGTACGTTTCGGCAAAACCCGCATAGACCCACTCGTTCATTTGCTGCCAAAGCTGCATGGTTTCGGGGTCATTTTGTTCCCATTTTAGCAAAATAGCCTGCGCTTCTTGCATCAAGGGAGCGGTTTTTTTTGCCTCGTCGGCGTTTGCACCTTGCGCCACGAGGGTTTCAATTTGGTCTTTGTACGCTTTGTCGAACAGCACATAATATTTGCCAATTAAGTGGTCGCCTTTCATGCCTGCCGACTGCGGCGTTTCACCGTTCCCAAATTTCTGGTAGGCCAGCATAGACTTGCAAATGTGAATACCACGGTCGTTTACCAAACACGTTTTGGTTACTTGGTAGCCGTTGGCTTTCAAAATTCGCGCCACTGAGTCGCCCAAAAAATTGGTACGCAAATGGCCCAAGTGCAGTGGTTTATTGGTATTGGGCGACGAAAACTCCACCATTACCGACTGTCCGTTAGGCGCTGAGAAGCCAAAGTTGGGTTGCGTGGCCAGTTCATTGAGGGCAGTTACCCAGGCATTGTCTTTGATGCCAATATTCAAAAAGCCTTGTGCTACGTTAAAATCGCTCACCAAGTCGCATTTTTCGGCCAGATACGCGCCGAGGGCATTGCCAATCTCAACGGGCGACTTACGGAGGAGTTTGCTGTACGAAAACGTAACAAATGTGTAAAAACCTTCAAAATCTTTTTTGGTAGGTTGCAACAAAATGGTACTTTCGTCCATGCCGTATATTTCTTGCAGGGCAGTTTGAAGGTGGTTTTTGAGACTTTGTTCGATATACATTGATAGTTCTTATTTGCTAAAATAGCCTCAAAATTACTTCAATTTAATGACATTGATGAAACATTGATTCTATTTTCGTAGTTTTAAACCCACAATTAGAAGTTGTTTGGCTATGAAAAAGCTGATTGAATGGTGCTTAATGGGTTGTTTGATTGGGGCAACGCCGCTGTGGGCGCAGTTGGCGCAGTCGCAGCGGTTGGAGTTCAAAACCAGTAGCTCAGGAAACGAATATTATGACCTCACGCCGCTGGGCGAGGCAGGTATTTTGGTTACGCAGCGACAAGAAGAATATTATATCAACGAAAAATGGACTTTTCACCGCTACGATACGCTCCTTCGAGTCCGTTGGACCACCGAGTTTAAACTCGATTATGACCTAAAACCCCTGCTCACCTACCACAACGAAGATTTTGCATTTTGGCTTTTTGAAGAGGCCGACTCCGAAAAAATTCGCGTGCTGCGGTTGGATTTACAAACGGGCGAAACCGAGATATTTAAAGGAAATCTACTTACGAAGGCCAGCATCAGCCATTTTAAAGTATTGGGCAACACGGCGTTTATTGGCGGGTATTTTCACAGCCGCCCCGTGGTATTTGCGTTTTCGTTTTTCGACAAAACCATCAAAGCCCTGCCCCATCTTTACGACGACAACACCGAAATTAGCAACATCGAAATAGACCCCAAACGCAATTTACTCAATGTGCTGCTCTACACTTTTAAGCGAAACAAGTGCCATTTTAACATCAAAACTTACAATTACGAAGGTCGCCTTTTGAAAGATGCCGTGGTCAATCCAGAAAACGGGAATGGCTTGATTTCGGGCAAAATTTTGCCTTTGGACGAAAATTTTTCGCTGCTCGTGGGCAATTACTCCCAGAGCTGCACGCAATACTCGCAAGGACTCTATTTTTCTCGCATTCAAGATACCGAACTCGACCAATTGCAATGGGTGGATTTTTCTAAACTCGAAAACTTTTTTAACTACCTCAAACCCAAGCGTAAGCAGCGTGTAATAGACAAAATATCGAAACAAAAAGAAGAAGGCAAAGAACCCAAATTTCGCTATCGGTTGCACGTGCACGACATCATTCAAACCCCCAACGAATTTGTGCTGGTGGCCGAGGTTTATTACCCCGTTTATCACAATGCGGGCGCATCTTACGGGGCTGGTGTGAGGGGCTTCAGCCACGATTTTGAAGGCTACCGCTACACCCACGCCATTGTGTGTGGCTTTGACAAAACAGGTAACTTGCTCTGGGACAATTGTTTTGCCATTCAAAACGTAGAAAGTTATGACCTTTTGGACATGGTGCAAGTAACGCAGCAAGGCGACTTGCTGGTGCTGGGCTACCCGCACGAGGGCAAAATTAACACCGAGGTAATAAAGCGGAGTAAGGTGGTGCAAGAACCCCAAGAATTTGAAATAAAAACCGCACAAGAAGGCGACAAAGTACTTAACAACGACAAAGGCTTGCTCACAGCTTGGTACGACCGCTATTTTTTGGCATTTGGCATTCAGCGCATCAGCAGCGAAAAACAAATCGGGCCCGCCCGTGAGGTTTTCTACATCAATAAGTTTGCCTACGACCCCACCGCCCCCAGCCCCCAGCCCGCTGCTACCAAAGAAAACCCCAGAAAATCAGAATAGGCGCATTTTGCAAAGCGAATGGTCAAGAAGTGCGTTTGCAACGCACGAAAAAATGTATATTTGTTGAAAAAATTAGAAACTATGACAGTAACAGAAGCGTTTGGCGATGTGGCGAGTATCATAGCCCAAATGGCCCCCGAAAAAATAGCAGCTCTCAAAGCTCCAAAAGTCATGTCTGAACAAGTAGAGCAGTTGGTTTATCGTAAAAAGCAAGGTATCATTTCAACAGAAGAAACAGCAGAATTGGAGCGGTTTTTAGGGCTTGACTTATTTATTGGACTCGCCAAAGCCCGCGCCCACCAACTCATGGCCAAATAATGCGAAAAGCTATTCCAGAGCGGATAAGAACGATAGTCGCACAGCGAGCTAAGTTTTCAACCCACGAACTGACCAATGGGACGACCACTTCACAACCTTACACGGGGAAATCATAGCCAAAACTCGAATTGGTGAAGCAAGCATTAAGATTTTTAGATTTAATCAACCCGACTTGTTGATAATCAGACAAATACTGAGCGAATCAAGACGCTATCCGTGAACGAAAGAATAGTACTTTTGATTAGCGTTCGTTTGCTTTTGCAAAACGAATGGTTGAGAAGTGCGTTTGCAACGCACATTCCCCTACAAAGCATACGGCGAGTTTATAGCACAAACGTCAATATCTCTTAAATTTGTACCAAAACCCCAAAAGCGTCGTTTCAAAAAAGAGACCAAGCCCCAAGTTCCCATGAAATCCTTCCGTTTGTCCATATTATTGGTTTTTTGCGCATGGGCGGCCTGCGCCCAAAACACCAAAATCTCCGACGACCCCACGCAGTTTGTGGCCGACGTGCAAAAAATGATGGCCTTAGACCGCGTACCCAATTACCTCAAAGCGGCCAAAAACCTCGAAACGGTTTGGTTAGATACGCGGTTTACACCCGCCCATCAGCAAAAAACCGTGGCCATTACGCGCCGCCTGTTGGCAAAAGGCAACGTGCGCGGCAATGCCGTGTATGAGCAGTTTTTCAACGCCGTTTATGCCGCACTCAACGGTGCTTTTGCCGCCCCTGACCAACTCGAAGGCTTTTTGAACACCACCGCGCAGGTCATTGAAAACTACGACCCCAAAAATATGCTGAAATTTTTGGAAACAGGCCGTATTTTCTTCGAGTCGAGGCTCATTTATAAAGCCAATTTCAACCGCTTGTACGCCTTAGATGGCACGTTCAATTTTAGGTACAGTGAGGTCAATTCAGAGAAAACCATTGAAGCCGCCAAAGTCAATGCCGCCAACGACGGTTGGGGCAATGCCGTAGCCGATTCGAGCGGCGCGTCTGGCCCTATTTTTTACCAAAAAAAGGTAATTCCCAATGTGTCGGGGGCCATTATTGAGTTCAAAGACGTAAGCCTCATTATGACTACCGCCAGCGACTCGGTGGTGGTGCGCGAAGCCAACGGCAAACTCGCCATACGCGAAGGTACGTGGGTGGGGGCGGGCGGAAAATTTAGCTGGGAAGTAGCAGGTGCGCCCGACATATTCGTGATTTTGACCAATTACAGCTTCAATGTAGCCAACCCCAAACTTCAAGCCGACGACGTGCGGCTGTCGTACGCAGCCAAGCTCAACAAATCGGTGGAGGGCGCGTTTGAGTATGAGAGCAAACGCCGCAACAAAGGGCAGCCTTCGCCTTATCCGCGGTTTATTTCATATCGCAACGATGCCAGTCTGCGCGGCCTCAGCAAAAACGTGCAGTACGCGGGCGGCTTGTCGTTGGTGGGCCTCAAAACATCAAGCGCATCTCTGAGCGAAACCCCCAGTATTATTACGGTTTTGCAAAACGACAAAGTGGCTTTCAAGGCCAGTAGCCGCCGTTTTGAGTGGAGCGACTCGCTCATCACTGCGCCATTGGCCACTTTTTCGGCCCCCATTGGCCCCACCGACTCGCTCTACCACCCAGGCGTTCGGCTTTCTTACAACGACCGCGACGGCGTTTTGAAATGCGAACGCGCCGACCGAACGGGTTTTCAGGGGAAACCCTACGCCGACTCATACCACAAAATGTACATCGAAGCCCAAATGCTGCGCTGGGTTTTTAGCAAAAATCAACTCGAATTTTTGGTAGTAGCGGGCAAAACCGAAGTACCGATTGTGTTTGAGTCGTTCAATTATTTCAAAACCGAACGCTTCCGAGCCATCAGCGACGAGCTGTCGTTTCATCCGCTTTTGATGGTGGCCAACTACATTGCCAATCAAAAAACGCCGTTTTTTAGCCCCGAAGATTTGGCCGTGTTTTACAAAAAAGATGCCAACGTGATGCGCGGTGCGTGCAACCAAATGCTCTTGGAAGATTATTTTGAAGCAGAACCCAGCAACGGGTTGCTCAAACTGAGCCGCAAGGGAGCTTTGTATGTGTTGGCCAACAATAAACAAACCGATTTTGACAACCTGCGCATCATCTCGCTTTACCAAGCCAACGCCCAAATGGCCAATGCCTCCATTGACTTCAACAGCAAAGAGCTCATTATCAGGGGCGTGAACCAGTTTGTGATTAGTGATTCGCTCAAAATCTTTGCGTATCCGTCTGATAAGCAGGTGCGGGTGTTGAAAAATCGTGATTTTTGGATGAATGGCCTGCTCAAATCGGCCAACTTCCGCTTCAATGGCCGCGATTTGCAGTTTAATTATGAAAAGTTTTTTGTTGATTTGAACAAAATTGACAACATCACCTACGTCCCAAAAAATATGTACGAAAAAGGTGGCTCGACCGAAGTAGGCGGCGACGTAGTTTATGAAAAATCGGGTCGCATTTACCTCAACGACCCCAAAAATAAATCAGGAAAAAACAAAAACTCGGTCTTTCCTCGTTTGTCTGTTCCAGAAGGAATGACCGTCTATTTTGACCAACCCGACCGTGGCAATTTGGCTTATAATCGAAAGGTATTCTTCAAGATTCCTACCATTGACTACGACAGCCTCGGTACGCAAGATATTATGTTTATTGGTACTTTTGAGTCGGGAGGAATTATGCCGCCTTTCCAAGCTCAACTGCGTTCCATGGAAGACAACTCGCTGGGTTTTAAGTATATATCTCCTGCGGCGGGTTTTAAATTGTATGGCACAAATACCACTGTTAAGTTCAACAAAGAGCTGGTAATGGACAAGCAGGGGCTGCGGTCGCAGGGCGAAATTAGCCATTTCAGCGCCCGTATTCCCACGCAATCTATGCTCTTTATGACCGACTCGCTGATGGCCAGCGGCGCAGAAGCCCAAATCAAGGAAGCAACCATCGGCAAAACGTATTTTCCGAACGTAGAACTTCGTAATTATACCATGTGTTGGGTGCCCAAAGCCGACAGTATGTCGCTCACTACCAAGGGAAACGATTTTAATTTTTACATGGGAAGCACCAAATTAGAAGGCCGGCTTCTGCTGCGTTCGACAGGCTTGTACGGCAAAGGATTTTTAAAACGGGACGACTCCGAGCTGACTTCGCAAGACATTAAATTTAACAAAGAAGGCTTTTTGGCGGGCGATGCCCAGTACAAAATTGTGTCGGCTCAAAACAACATTCGGCCCGTGTTGTTGGGCCGCAACGTGGACGTAGATTTCAACATTGTGAAGGGCTTGGTTAATATTGCAACCAACAACCAAACGTTGGAAGAAGCGTCGAGTTTTGAGTTTCCGTCGGCGGCTTATCGGACTTCCATCAACCGCGCCCAGTGGAACATCAACGCCAAGACCATTGCCATGAAAGGCAACGTTAATACCTCTACTTTTATGGCCACCGCCCCCGAACAAGAAGGGCTGGTGTTCAACGGGTCGGCGGCTTTGTACGAAATTGAAAAAGCATCGCTCAACATCAGTGGTGTGCCATTTATCAAAACCGCCGATGCCAAAGTGCTGCCCGACAAGGGTTTGGTAACCATTAAACGCAACGGCGAAATGCTGCCTTTCCAAAAAGCACGCTTGGTGCTCGACACCCTCAACGAGTACCACCGCCTCAAAAATGGCAACATTCAGATTGTGTCCAAAAACAAATTTACGGGCGATGCCACCTACCTCTACACCACCGTTTCTAACGACACAATACCCGTCAAAATGGGCAATTTTGAGTTAAGAGAAATGGCCGCTGCAACTACACTCCCCACCAGCAGCAGGAACAACAAAACGGCAAAACCAGTTCGGGGTTCAACTACCGTAGCCCGCGCCGAAATTGGCGAAAGCCAGAATTTTATGGTAGCTTCTCGACTGCAATACAAGGGTGCTATGACCATGCTCGCCGCCGAACCAAACCTGCAATTCAACGGTTTTGTGAGAACGCTCCTCAAAAAACGCCCTAATTTGGAGGTTTCGTGGGTACTATTCAAAGAAAACCCGACCAAAGACATTGCCATTAACATCACGCCCAGTCTCAAAAACGAAGTAGAACAGCCCATTTCGGTAGGTTTACACTACCGCACCGGAGCCGACGGGCTCTATCCAACGTTTTTGTCGGCCAAAGAATCTAAAAATGACCAAACCATTTTTACGGCACAAGGCCAAATGCGCTTTGACGATAAAACGAAGTCGTTTAAGATTATGCCCGAAGCCAAGACCGCCAACGAACTCACAGACGAAGAAAACGCCTACACCTTTAACGATGCCAAGGGAACGTTCAATTTTATGGGGCGGCTCAACCTACTCAACGACCGCGCCAAAGAAGGCGAAGAGCTGTTTTTGTCGGCGGGTTCGGTGCAGGCCAACGTTGATAGCAGCACTTATAAATTTAATACGCTGCTTTCGCTCAATTTTCCTGCCAACCGCGAACTGGTAGCCAAAGTGGCACAAAACATGGTACAGAGCAATTTGGACGAACAAAACAGCGACCCTGCCGAGCCAGAATGGGCCCGTCTGAGCAGTAAATTGAGCGCCTTGGTTGGCCGAAAAGCCGCCGAAAGCTACGTCAATCGGGCGGCGGCCAACTACCGTCCGCTGCACGAGGCATCACCAAAAATGAACACCACGCTGGTACTCTCGAACGTTAATCTGCGGTGGTCGGCAGCCCAAAATGCTTTTTATAGCGTTGGTAAAATTGGCGTATCAAACCTCAATACCACCGACATCAACGCCCAAATGGACGGTATGTTGGAAATAAGAAAAAGCCCGCGTGGCGACGAAATAAGCATTTATTTGGCCGCCTCCGACGACCTGTGGTATTATTTTGACTGGCAACAAGGCAAACTGGCGGTGGTGGTGTCGGTGCAAGAAATAAACGATTTATTGATGGTCAAATCGAAAGGTGAGAAATCGAAAGAATCAGGTATCATTCCGATTGGGTTCGAAGAACGCGATTTGTTTGTAGATAGATTTACGACGCTTTACCGGCCTAAACCACCCAAAAAAGCACCGCCCGTTGTAGCTGGCAAAAATGCCAAAACACCCGCCAACAAAAACGCTACCACCGCGCCAACGCCAGCGGGCAAAAAACCTGCCGTCGCGGCTGCACCTGAGCCAGAAGAGGAGGCCATCGAAGACACCAAAACCACCGACCCCAAGTCCAAAACTACCGACCCCAAGGCCAAAACCACGGGAAAAGTAGTCCAAACGCCCGCCGCCAAACCACCCGTAAAAAAACCAAGTAAAAAAGAGGAAGAGAAAGAAGGGTTCTAAGCAAACACGGGCGGCTCTGCTCAAACCTCAAACAATTCGCAATTTGGCAAAACTGAGTAGCAAGGTTTTCTCGCCAACGGTGTCAAACTTGATGGTGGCTTTGCGGTCGGTGCCGTTGATGTCGAGTTTTGTGGTTACGCCAAAACCAAACTTAGGGTGTTCTACGCGCATTCCTTCTACGAGATTTGAGGTATCGCTGGGTGCAAAATCGGACGAGGGAACGTGCGCCGCTGCCACAGTGGTGGTTTTGGATTTTAGGTTGAGTGCTGGGCTGCTGCTTGCCGCCGTTGTTGCACCACTTGCCGCTGCTTGGCTGCCGCGCTGCGCCACTTTCCTGATAAATCCCATCGAAGTAGGTTCGCTTTCGCGCTCGCGGGTGGAGGTTTCGTCAAATCCGCCCGCCCGGCGGCCTTTGGCCATTTGCAAAAAACGTTGGTCTATTTCAAACAAAAAACGGCTGGCTTCGCAGTTGTTCAAACGCCCCCAATTGTAGCGGGTTTCGGCGTAAGAAAGCGTCAGTTTTACCTCCGCACGGGTAATGGCCACGTAAAACAACCGCCGTTCTTCTTCCAAATCTTCGCGTTTTTCGAGCATCATCTGGCTCGGAAACAAGCCTTCCTCCAAACCCACAATGTGTACATTTCTAAACTCCAAGCCCTTTGCCCCGTGAATGGTCATCATGGTTACGCGGTCGTTGTCGTCGTTCTCGTCGGGTTCGTCGGCGTTGGTAAGCAGTGATACGGTTTGCAAAAAAGTAGCCAAACTTTTGTCTTCGTTGTCGGCATTATCTACAAATTCTTTAACGGCGTTCAGCAATTCTTGCACGTTTTCGTAGCGCGAGAGTCCTTCCACGGTTTTGTCTTCGTACAATTCTTTGAGCAAACCCGAATTTTTGGCCACGTGCGCAGCTACGTCGTAGGCATTTTTGTTTTGTTCGAGTAGCAATTTAAAACTCTTGATGAGCGTAGCAAATTGTTCAATGGGCACAGCAGCCCGGCCCGAAATATAGTGCGTAATGTCGGCTACCACGTCCCAAACGGGCACGTTGTGTTCGGCGGCGGTTATGGCAATTTTGGCCACGGTGGTGTCGCCAATGCCACGTTTGGGCAGGTTTATAATGCGCTTAAAGGCTTCTTCGTCGGCCTGATTAACCACAAACCGCAAATAAGCCAGCAGGTCTTTGATTTCTTTGCGCTGATAAAACGACAACCCACCCACAATGCGGTATTTGATATTGAGTTTGCGCAGGGCTTCTTCAAACGCCCGCGATTGCGCGTTGGTACGGTACAAAATGGCAAAATCGGTATTGCGGAGGCCGTTGTTCATTTTTTCTTCAAAAATGGCCGTGGCCACGAGTCGGCCTTCTTCGTTGTCAGAACTGGCTTTCATCACTTCGATGAGCGTGCCTTCGTCGTTTTCGGTAAACACATTTTTGCGCAATTGGGCTTTATTGCGGGCTATCACCGAGTTGGCGGCGTTCACAATATTTTGGGTGGAACGATAATTTTGCTCCAACCGCACCACTTTTACTTCGGGAAAATCTCTTTCAAAATTCAAAATATTCTCAATATTGGCTCCGCGAAAAGCGTAGATACTCTGGGCATCGTCGCCCACAATGCCAATATTACGATGCACGCCCGCCAACTTTCTGGTAATCAAGTACTGGGCTACGTTGGTATCTTGAAACTCATCTACCAGCACGTACTTAAATTTGTGCTGGTATTTGTTGAGTACTTCGGGAAAATCACGAAAAAGCACGTTGGTATTGAACAACAAATCGTCGAAATCCATGGCATTGGACTGAAAACAGCGCGTGGTGTAGGCTTTGTAAAGGCGGCCTATTTCGGGCATTCGGGCGGCCTCGTCGTCGGCGCGGTTGAGCGGATTGGCCAAGTAGTCGTCGGCCGAAACCAAGCGATTTTTGGCACTTGAAATGCGGTTAAACACCACGTTTACTTTATAGGCTTTGTCGTCGAGGTTTAGCTCTTTGATAATACTCCTGAGCAGCGATTTGGAGTCGTCGGTGTCATAAATGGAGAAATTGCTGGTATAGCCCAAAAAGCGCGCTTCGATGCGCAATATCTTGGCAAAAACGGCGTGAAACGTGCCCATCCAAATATTACGAGCTTCGGTACCAATCACTTTTTCGATGCGGTCGCGCATTTCGCCAGCCGCTTTATTGGTAAAAGTGAGCGACAAAATTCGGAACGGGTCCACGCCGTTTTCAATGAGGTGCGCTATTCTGAACGTCAGCACGCGGGTTTTGCCCGAGCCTGCGCCCGCAATAATCATCAGTGGCCCCTCGCCGTGGAGCACGGCTTGTTTTTGGGGTTCGTTTAGCCCGCTTAGGTAATCTATCATTGGGTAGTTTCTGGATATTAAAAAAACTGGACAGCAAAGGTAAGAAAACCGTTTTGGGTCTAATGTAACTTATAGCCTACAAGATAATTTTAAAGAACCCTCTTATTATTGCAAAATGCAAAACGAGATGGTTCTTCAAAAATTTGGTGCGCGTTTGAAAGCACTACGACAAGCTCAAAAAATATCACAAGAGCAACTCTCTGAGCGTGCGGGAATAGACCGTAGTTACATTAGCGACGTAGAAAGGGGCTTACGCAATATTGCTCTTCAAAACATTGATAATTTGGCCAATGCGTTGGCTGTTCCTGTTTACTTTTTTTTTCTCGAAGAAAATAGCCTCTTACTCCGTTGGGAAGTTAATTTAGAAGAATTAGAAACCTTGATTCAGCAAAATCCGAGTTTGCGCGGGTTTTTGATGGGTTATTTAGCCGAGGCCAAATTGAACGACTTCTTCCGAAAAGACAAGCGAGTTAGTTCACTGAAAAAGTTTAATGACCACGACCGTACAAATAAAAGTGATTTGACAATTGGCTATAAGGGTCGAGAATATGCCATTGAAATAAAATCGCTCCAAACGAGTACTGTAAAAAAATCGTCGGGTAAGTTATTTACAAATGTTGATTTGGAGGCGCGTTTTCAGTGTGATGCCTCTGACAAACGAACCATACAATTGAGCAGTGGCGAATCAGTTACGACAACTTGCTTGCAATACGGCGACTTTGACATAGTGGCCGTCAATCTATACGCTTTTCAAGACCGCTGGCAGTTCGCGTTTGCTTTCAACAGAGATTTGCCGCACTCTAACTACCAGAAATACCCGCTCGAAATAAGAAATCGCTTGATTAAATCTATTATTCCGATTTCTTATCCAGTTCAGTTTCCGTTTGTAACCGACCCTTTTGAGCTTTTAGAGCGGCTGCACAAGGAACGCGCGAATTCTTGATTCGGCTTTTTTGCTTCACAAATACTAAAAAGTAAGAGTGGTTTTTTCGGGCGTGCTTTTGTTCAATTAAACGACTCACGGCAGGGCGATTATTGCGCACTACCACAAACAAATCTTTGGTATAAAACCCAAATTCTTCGTAAGCCGTAATAATTTCGACGTGCGTGAGCCGCTGCAAATTGGCACTAATTTCGTCTTGACACTTCACAATCAATATTCCATTGTTTTTCAAAACGCGGTAAGCTTCCAATCCTGCTTTTTCGTACATTTCTATCACAGCTTCGTGCCATTTGCCAGTTGCTTCTTCTGTTCCACTATTTGAAGAATACGCCTGCCGAAAAGCCCCATGCGTGCCTTGCCCTCCTATGTGTTCTTTATTTGGGCGATAAAAACTTTCCATGTAGGGCGGGTCTAATACCACACAATCCAAGGAAGCATCATCGTAGGGTAAAGAGCGGCAATCAATGCCCGTTTGTGGGTTCAGAAACTTAAATTTTTGCAGTATTTCTTTTTTTAAAAACAAATCAGACGGTAAAACTTGGTACGATTCAAAGTTTATCTTATTCCAAAATACCCCTTTCCCAAACGTAACATCGGCAACTTTACTACCTACTTTCAGGTGCAAATCAAAGATTTGTTTAAAAACATCTTCATTGCCTTGAACATGAGCCGAAACAGTTAGATTAGAGGAGGCAATGCCTCCTTGTTTACGTTTTGGGGTGTCTAATTGGTTGATTGTTTCTAAAAAAAGCTGCATTTATTGTATCTTTTTAATGAACCAAGGTAAAGGCCGTCGCCAATGTCTCCCGTATAAATCAAGCTATTTTTTGGGCGTGGCGGGTACGGCGGCTTGTTTTTCTTTGTATTCTTTGTTGAGGCCATTCAGTATCTTTTGGGTTACGTCGAGGCTTTGGTCGGCAAACAAAATACCGCCGCCTTTGCTATATCCCAACACCAACTCGTAGGCATTTTCTTTGTTGTAACGCTTGATGTACTCAAAAATTCCCGTGTAAAACTCTTCGGTTTTTTTCAAGCGTTCGCCTTCCAGCTTCCGCAATTGGGTGTCGCGGTATTGGCCAATTTCTTGTTCTTTTTTGGCCAATTGCGCCTGCACCGACTGCCCTTGCTCTTGGGTTAAGCCTCCTTGTTGCGCTTTTTGCTGAAAAAATGCCACCTCGTTTTGAAATGAACGCGCACGGTTGCCCAAATCACTTTCCAACTGAAAACCTTTGCTTTCAAATTCTTTTTGAAAATCTTTGTAGTATTCGTAATTTTTCAGGAGCGAGTCGGCTTGCACATAGACAATTTTTTTACCTTTTCCTGCATTGATAGTAGTGGCTGTAGCACCTTCGGCGGTGTTGCCTTTGAAGTGTAAATACCCTAAAACCGCCACTGCGAGCGTTAAAATACCATTCCAAATAATAAGTCCGTTCTTCACTGTTTGTTTGTGTTTTTAAAATGAATAGGTTGTATTAGCTGGGCAAAAGTAAGGATTATTTCGTTGAAATCTTACACCCTACAAAACCAAACGCGGCAACAGAATATATCTATTGCCGCGTTTGGGAGTCAAATTTTAGATAAACTATTTTTTCCAGCGCAGTGCGTTGATGTTTGCCCCTACTTTTTTGCCTTCTAAAAGCCCCGTGTCGTTGTCTTGCATGGTATGGATACCTCCCAAAAACCGCGACAATGCCGACTCTTCGGCAGCTTGCATCAGCGATTTATAACTCCGAGCCTTAAAATCTACCCCGCGCTTGGTGTCGCGGACGCGACCCACGTGCGAGTTGTCGGTGAAGGCGAAGTTTTCGCCAAAAATTGTCGACAAAACAACCCCCGTAGCCGCCGACTGCGTGGCGTGGCCCGACACGTAGCCTGGGAATGGTGGTGCAGGCCAAAACGGAACCCAAAAAGGATCGATAGCACGGCGTACAAAAGTGTAAGGTCGCTCGTTGTTGAACATATATTTGCATTTCCAGCAATTTACAAACGCATCAGACACGGCAATACCCGTTCGGGCAAAGGCTTCTACGGCTACGTCAAGTTTAGAGTTGGTGCTTTCTACCGCAATTTTAGCAATATTATACGAGTGGCCAGGCGGGGTAAAAGTTTCGCTTGGGTCGTCGGCCCACCAAACAGCAATCTCTTTTTCGACTTGTGTCAATGCTTTGTTTTTAACGTAAACAGCTTGGTATTGCTTAAAATAAACCGAATTTGGGTTGGTCGAGATGGCCAATGGCACAGGTGGAGGCAAAATACTATTATTGACCAGAAAGGTACGATTCTTGCCCCAGTAAGGTTGCATGGGTATTTTTTTGCCATTTTCAGTGGGCTGCCAAGCACCAGGAAACACGGGTACGACGTAATTGGCGGGGAAATTACGGTTATAGCCTTCGTGGCCGCCATCGGTTTTAGACCATTCAAATATGGCCGCAGCAATGGCTTTTCCAAACGCGACGGAGCGCTCAATTTCGGCTTTCGTAGCTTCTTTTTCGTAACTTATTCTAAAAACGGTTTCCAAAGAATCTATCAATCTTTTGGAGGTTTCGGGGGCGTTGGCCCAGATGTTTCGCGCAATGGCGGCTTGGGCAGCGTTTACGCTCGCAGCCCAGTGGTAACTGCTGTCGGCGTTGGCTTGCGGTAGCGTTTTCAAGTTGTTCAATTGCCCCGCCAACGAGCGGTGCTTGGGCATACCTGGCACGGCGGCTTCGTACATTACCAAGCCTGCATAGCCCAATGACCGCGCCGCTACTGGCGGCGAAAAACCCGCGCTGGTTCTGATGAGTTTTAAGTCCATCTCTGCCCATTTGGTGGCTACTTCGGCACTCAGTGTACTGGCATCTTTGCTGTTGGTAGTATCTGGATTGACGGCATCTTGCGGTGCGCGGCAGCCATAAAAGCCTACCAATAAGACACCTATTGCCAGTTTTGGGCTAAATCGGTATTTAAGTAATTGTTTTCGCATGGTGATAGTGTGTGTTTTTGCACTGATACATGGATAAAAAAGGCGACTACAAGTTCATATACCCTCAAAAATTGTACCGAAATTTGTTTTAACAATTATTGCTAACCCTTGTTTAAACATTTATTACTCATAAAGTTATCCAATAACCCTTGATAAATAACAATTGAATATATTTATTTTACACAGGCTTGCTTTCAACAAAAAATGGCATAATATTTGATGGTGCCTTGCTTACCGAAGTTAAAAACCAATACTGTGTTTAAGAGCCTCGCTGGTCGTACTGGCGGGGATTTTTTGTTTAAAATAGCCACAATTTTCGTACTTTTGTTGCTTCAACACGGTTGTTACTTATCATTTTTGCTTCGTATTATGTTTAAAAAATGTCTATTGTTGGGAATAATTGGGGCGGTCGTTGGATTGGTAAATGGCTGTAAACCAAAGGCCACTCCCCAAGAATATAACGCCAAAGCTGCCGACCCTGAACTGTACCACCAGTCGTTGGCTAAACTTACGGAAGTGGTGATTCACGATATTTTTACGCCGCCCGTAGCGAGTCGAATTTATGCTTACGCCAACTTGGCGGGCTACGAAGCCCTCGTACCTGCGCACCCCGAATACCAGTCGCTGAAAGGCCAGCTCAAAGGCTTCAATGGCGTGCCTGCACCCGAAAAAGGCTTGGAATACTGCTTCCCATTGGCCAGCACGCGGGCTTTTCTGAACGTAGCGCGGACGCTTACATTTTCTTCCAACTTTTATGACGACTACGAGAAAACGTTTTTCCAGAAATACAAAGACATGGGAATGCCCAGCGAAGTATATGAGCGTTCATTGGCTTACGGCGACAGCGTGTCGGCGCACGTTATCAAATATTCGAGTAAAGACAACTACAAACAAACGCGCGGTTTTAGGCACACCGTTAGCAACAAAGCGGGGACTTGGGTGCCCACGCCGCCCGCCTATGCCGATGCCGTAGAACCACTCTGGCACACCATTCGCTCGTTTACAATGGATTCTGCGGCGCAGTTTCGGTGTCCCGCTCCCCCACCCTACGACCTCAACAAAAATAGTGCGTTTATGAAAGAAGTAAAAGAGGTATTTGATATCACCAACACCCTAACCGAAGAACAAAAACGAATTGCTTATTTTTGGGACGACAACGCTTTTGTGCTGAATGTGGCGGGGCACGTGTCGTTTGCCAACAAAAAAATGACTCCTGGGGGGCATTGGCTGGCTATCAACGCCACTGTTTGCCGCCAAAAAAAGGCAACACTCATGCAGAGTGTGGAGGCTTACGCGCTTACCTCATTGGCTCTTTTCGATGCTTTTGTGAGCTGCTGGGACACCAAATACAAATACGACAAAGTGCGCCCCGAAACCATCATCAATGCCAGCGTGGACCCTACTTGGAAACCATTTTTGCAAACCCCGCCGTTTCCAGAGTACAGCAGCGGGCACAGCACCATCACGGCAGCAGCGGCCATAGTGCTGCAAAATTTGCACGGCGAAGTAGCTTTTACTGACTCTACCGAACACCAGTATGGCCACGGTGTGATGGCCTTCAAATCGTTTGCCGAGGCCGCGTCTATGGCCAGCATCAGCCGCGTTTATGGCGGCATTCACTTTCGGTCGGCTTGCGATGAAGGTGGGAAAGCAGGCGTGAAAGTAGGTCAAAATGTTCTATTAACTGCACAAACCAAACCCCGCTCCTCAGCAGCTGCCGTTAAAACGAACTAAACGCCGTCTTACCTGTCCTTTCAAGGGGGGAATAACTCGAGAAATATCCAAGCGTAAATCCCCTCCTCGGAGGGGGAAGGGGGGTGGGTAAAAGCCCATCAACAATGCAAAGAAATAAGAACTTTACCGACAGCCCCATGCTCAGCATTCAAAACCTTAAAAAATCGTATGCGGGGCATTTGGTGTTGCAAGTCTCGTCGCTGAATTTATCGGCTGGTATTCATTGGTTTAAGGGCGCAAATGGCTCGGGTAAAACTACTTTTTTTCGGGTTTTGGCAGGAATGTTGCCCTTTGAAGGAAGCATTCAAATGGGACAATTGGATATTCGGCAGCAGCCTGTGGCTTATCGGCTGGGTATCAATTATGGCGAAGCAGAACCCGAATATCCCGATTTTTTGACTGCCCACGACCTGATTTCGTTTGTGGCCAAAACCAAACAAGCACCGCCTCAACAGGCCGAAATGCTCATTGAAACCTTGGGGATTGCCCCTTTTTTGTACCAAACAACGGGGACATATTCGAGCGGAATGTTGAAAAAACTCTCAATAGCATTGGCATTCTTAGGAAAACCAAACGTCATTATTTTGGACGAACCGCTCATTACCATTGACGATGCCACCGTAACCAAAGTGTATGAACTCATCGCCGCCCACCACGCGCAAGGCACTACGTTTTTGCTCTCATCTCATCAAGATTTTAGAATCGAAGCCTTGCCCATCACCTCAGTTTTTGAAGTAAAAGATGGAGGAATAGCAAAGGTGTAGGGGAGGTGTATGGTATTGGTGTAAGGTGTATGTGGCTGTAAGGTGTATGTGGAATATGCTATTTGATATATGATATATGATATATGATATTTGGAATATGATATTTGACAAATGGTAGTTTAAATTTCCCTAAAATGACTTTTTGGACCAGAACAATAATGGTACTGATAATGGTTTTGGTCTTTGCGAATTGTGGCGCTATTCAAGACCAATCTAAGCAGTTGCCCACTACTATTTGGCAAACAGAACGTTGCGATACGACCCAGCGCATCACCCATTTTTCGGCTTTTGATTTAGCATTGCCGTTTACCCAAACCGACACCCTAACCCCGCAACTAACCGAAGTACCGCACCTTTTTATGGTTGTATTGGATAAGCAGCAGCTTACATCTTGGGCGGTGGTGTCGGCGGCTTCGTTTAAGGGACGGCCCAGTACTTGGCAACTTGCTAACCTACCAGACAGCTTGGCTACCTCAAAAGTAGCGCTGCAAACCCTCGACAGTGAATACCTTTGGTCGTTGGTAGGCCAGCCAGACTATCCTTACGACCGCTACCAAACGCTACTGCAAGCTACCCGCGACAGTTTTTTAACCAAACGCGCTGCAGTCATGGTAGATTATCAACGCGATTTTCCGAAGTATGCGCTGCGGGTGCAGTCAGATTTACGCGGGGCGGGTTTTCAGCGGCAGTATTTGGCCATGGGTAAGAGCGTATCGCCGTTGGGGCAGCATCAGTTTGGTTTGGCCTCCGACATTGGTATTCATTACAGAGGCAAGCAATTACAAAACATGGCGCATTACAAAACTTTTTTGAACGATATTGGCGGGCGTTACGGCCTCACTTGGGGAGGCAATTTTAAGGGATTTGTGGATTCCAACCACGTGCAGTATTTTTTAAATTCTTCCGAATTGTTGCGGCGTTTTCCCGAACTTCGTTTTGAGTTTGAACCTTTTGCGAGGTATTTCAAAAACCGCGTAAAACGCATGACTGCGGCAGGAAAAGAAGCCAAAGTAGAAGACACCAAAGCCCTTTTGGCTACGCTGCATTCGCTCCATTTCAATACGCCATGCACCTGCGACACGCTGGCTCAACGACCAACAAGCAAGCGGGTGTTGGCAATTCAAAAACAAATGAAAACGGCGGGCTACGTGGCCCGCCGCGACTTGATGGTAGTGGGAGATTTGGACGCACAAACCGCGACGCTGTTGCACCCAACGGGCTTGGTGCGTACGCTGAGAATGGGCGTTTGGAAGTAACTAAATGCCCAGTTAGTGGGCTATCAATTCTTTGATGTCAGCAATTATTTTCTTGGCCAAATGGTCGGCAGTGGTGGCTGTTTCCGACTCCGAATAGATACGAATAATGGGTTCAGTGTTCGATTTTCGGAGGTGCACCCACTCTTTGTCAAATTCGATTTTTACGCCGTCAATGTCGTTGATGGGATTGCGACTGTATTTCTTTTTGATTTGTTCCAGTACGTTGTCCACATTTATTTCGGGCGTGAGTTCAATCTTGTTTTTAGAAATATGGTAATTAGGATACGTACGTCGCAGCACCGATGCCGACTTGCCAAATTTGGCTAAGTGGCTCAAAAACAGGGCAATACCTACAAGTGCGTCGCGGCCGTGGTGTAAGTCTGGGTAAATAACGCCGCCGTTTCCTTCGCCGCCAATCACGGCCTGGTGCGCTTTCATCATTTCTACCACGTTTACTTCGCCCACTGCCGAGGCAAAATATTGGCCACCCGCTTTTTGGGTAATGTCGCGCAGCGCACCCGTGGAAGACAAGTTTGAAACGCTGTTGCCTTTCTTGTGTTTTAGCACGTAGTCGGCCACGGCCACGAGGGTGTATTCTTCACCGAAAGGCGATCCATCTTCGCAAATAAAAGCCAAACGGTCCACGTCGGGGTCGGTTACGATGCCCAAATCAAAGTCGCCACGCTCCATCTCTCTGATTATATCCAACAAGTTTTCGGGCAGCGGTTCGGGGTTGTGGGCAAAGTGGCCAGTGGGTTCGCAGTGTAGCAGGGTTATGTTTGCTGGTTTTACGCCCAGTGCTTCGAGCAGCATGGGTATAGCCAAGCCGCCCGTCGAATTGACGGCATCTACCACCAGTTTAAAATTGCGGGCTTCGATGGCTTTTGTATCCACCAACGGCAACGCCAAAATCAACGCAATGTGTTTTTGTAAGTAGGTATCGTTTCGGACATAGCTGCCCAACTTGCGCACTTCCACAAAATCAAAATCCTCGGCTTCGGCTAAGGCCAAGACCTCAGCTCCGTCGGTATTCGATATAAATTCGCCCGCTTCGTTGAGCAGTTTTAGGGCGTTCCACTGAATGGGGTTGTGGCTGGCGGTCAAAATAATACCCCCAGCGGCTTGTTCTTGCACAACGGCTATTTCGACGGTAGGCGTAGTAGATAAATCCAAGTCAATAACCTCAAAACCAATGCTTTGCAACGTTGCTGCTACTATTTTTGATACCATTTCGCCCGACAGGCGCGCGTCTCGGCCAATGATGATTCGTACGTTGTCAGGGTTTTTTCTCTTTAACCACGTTCCGAAAGCCGATGAAAACTTAACGATGTCAATGGGAGTGAGCGCGTCGCCCGGTTTGCCTCCAATTGTACCTCTGATTCCTGAAATTGACTTAATTAATGCCACTGGTGATGGGTTTGCTGAGTATGAAATGGGTGGTAAAATTTCTAATTGAGTTACACAAAAGTATGGCTTTTTTGGCAATAAAAATAACGATGGGTTGCTTCTTAGTTGGGGTCGGAACAGATATGGTTGATTGTCTTGCGGTTTGGTCTTAAAAAAATATTTTTTTGTTAAATCGGGGGACTTTTCCGAAGTTCGCCATTAATTGCGTTGTTTCTATTACTAAAACTACTACTAAAATGAAAAAATGGATTTTCTTGTTGGTGCTTTTACTCTTGGTGGGTGGCGGTTTGTACTACGTTACGTTCGGGTATTTTAGCGACGGCACGCGGGTAGGGTCGCTGGTTAAACTGAGCCGCCGTGGCTATGTGTTCAAAACCTTTGAAGGCCAACTGCAAGTAGGTGGCATGACCGAGGGTACGGGTTCGTTTAGCTCTACCACTTGGGATTTTTCGGTTGATGACGACAACGAAAAGGTGGTCAATTTGCTCGAAGAAGCCATGAAAACGGGGCAGCGGGTGTCGCTTCACTACGAAGAAAAGTTTTTTCAGTTGCCTTGGAACGGCGACACCAAGTATTTTGTGGTGTCGGTAGAGTTGATACCCATGCCCGTTATGGCCCAACCCATGCAGCAGGCGTTGCCCGCGCCAACTCCTGCCCCAGTAACAATTGATACCATAAACAAGCCTTAAATGCCGCAGCAAAGCAATTGGTTGGTGCCGTCTAAGTACCAAAACTGGCTTGGCGTGGCCATTTTGTCGGTAGCAGGCTGGGTGTTGGTGCAGCGGCTATCGGCCTGGAAAGACCTGGCCTTTGGCGACGAAACCACCTACTTGGCTTCGGGTATTATGTTTTCTATTCCGTTTGTGGGGGGCGCGCAGTGGGGGCCACTTTATGCCGCTTGGTACGCTTTTTGGCACTTGTTTATTCCCGACCGCCTCGATTTGTACTACTTCAACTACGCCCTGTTGAGCGTTTTAGCGGGGGTGCTGGTTTTTGTGTATTTGCGCAGTAGCAAAGTACCCTTTTGGCCTGGTATCTGGATAGCCGTTTTGTTTTTATTTTCATCTCAAAATCTGCCGCTCGACCCTAAAATCTCAATTGCGCCTTTTTGTTTGATACTGGCGGGCTTGTCGGTTGTTCAATCTTTTGATTTGAAGAGTTGGCAAAAAATGCTCATTGTGGCTTTTACGGGACTTTTGTGTGCCTACTGCCGCCCTGAATTTTACCTTGCGTTTTTACTCGCCACAGTATTATCGGTTTGGTTTTTTTTGGCACAACGCACCGTTTTTTCTAAGGCTGTTTGGGGGCAAGTAGCCTTATTTGGAGTGGGCGTAATAGCCCTGCATTTGTTGTTCAAAAATCCGCTTTTTAGCGGCGATGGTAGCCGCAGTGCGGTGGCTTTTCAGCAGCATTTTATTATTAATTATACCAACTGGAACGCCCTGCCTAATCTTAATACCATTGAGGCGCAATTGAAATTATACCACCAAGTATTTGGTAATGAGGTAGAATCAATGACCGACGCGCTGCAATCAAAGCCCAGTTTGGTGTTGAAGCACATTTTGATCAATGTCAAAAATACCCTGCTCATCAACGCCCAGAATGCGCTGGATATTTTTTATCAAACGCCGTTGCATGGCTGGTATTCGCGGTGGCGAATGGTCGCGTTTGGCCTGGCGTTGCTGGTGTTTTTGGGAAACATAGATTACCGAAAAACGCGCCAATTCAAATCCAAAAAGGCCTTCAATGGTGTTCATTTTTTGGCGTTATTGGTGCTTATTTTTCCCGCTTTGGTCGCGGCAGTTTTGGTTTATCCGCGCACGCACTATTTGGTTTTTCACGCCTTGCTTTTGTTATGGCTGGCAGGTTTGTTTGCGCAATCCATCGTTTTCAAGCCATTGCGCTGGGCGGGTGCAGCATCTGCTTTGGGGTTGGTGCTTTTCTTGACTTGGCGTTATTCGCTTTCGGTCCAAGCCCCCACGCCCTCTGCCGATAACGTGCGGTTTATCAATCAGTTGCGCTATCAAAAAGAAGTGGTGTCGTTGGAACGAGAATGGTACCGGGTGTTTTTGAAAGCGCCTTCCATTTGGATACACGTGGAACAATACACAGGCGGAGATTTTGCGCAATTTGTGCAGGCGCAACGGGTCAATTTTATTTTAATGACCCGCGATATGCAGCAATATTTTGCCAAAGACCCAGGCTTCAAAGTGTTTGAAACAAATGCTCAAAAATATGGCTTCGTTAGATTGACCACCAATCCAGAAGGCGAGTATTTGTTGGTAAAATCTGATTTGATAAAACCCATGTAGATAGTTTTTAATCACCTTTTTAGCGCATGAATGTTTCGCTGTTTATAGCGCGTCGGTATTTTTTGGCGCGGCGCAAGAGGAGTTTTATTAGCCTTATTTCTATCATTTCTATGCTGGGAGTGGGCGTAGGTACCATGGCTTTGGTTATCATTTTGTCGGTTTTTAACGGCATGGAAGCGCTCAACCGCCAGTTGTTTAAGAGCTTTGATGCCGACTTGAAGGTGATGCCCACCACGGGCAAACGCTTTGAGAGCAGCGAAGCATTGCTGCAAAAAACACAACAAACGGTTGGTATAAAGCTGGTTACGTCTGTAATCGAAGACAACGCCCTGGCTCGCTACGGCGACCGCCGCACCGTGGTAAAGTTGAAAGGCGTGGATACCAACTATTTGCAACGACATCAATTGGATAATGCCATGCTCGACGGCCAACTCATGCTCATGGACGGCGACGCGCCGCAGGCTTTGGTGGGCATTACGGCCCAAAACGCACTTTCGCTCAACGTGGCCGATTTTTTGACCCCGCTCGAACTTTGGTACCCGCGCAACAACACCGCTACGCTGCGCTTCGACTCGCCAGCGGCCTTCAATCAGCAGATTATCCGTGCGGCGGGCGTGTTTGGTATTGAACAACATTTTGACAATTATGTCATTGTGCCGCTGCCCTTTGCGGCGCAGCTACTCGACTACCAAAACCAGCGCACCGCGTTAGAAATTACGCTATTGCCCAACATCGACCCTGACCAAGTGAAGGCCGATTTGCAACAAAAACTGGGAAACACGTTTAAAGTACAAACCCGCGACGAACTCAACGCCGATTTGCTACGGGCCATTCGCATCGAAAAACTGTTTGTAACCATTGCCCTCGGTTTGATTGTGCTGGTGGCGGCGGTCAATATATTCTTTTCTCTCTCAATGCTTGTTATCGAAAAACGCGCCGACCTCCGCATGCTTTTTGCAATGGGGGCAACGACAACCCTGGTCCGAAATATATTTTTGTTTGAAGGGGCAATTGTGGCTTTTGTGGGAGCGGTGCTGGGGCTTATACTAGGTACGGTTATTTGCTGGTTACAGCAGCAATACGGCTTTGTGTCAATGGGCACAGCCACCTCGCTGATAGAGGCGTATCCCGTCAAAATGGAACTAATGGATTTCGTTGTTACGGCCTGTTTGGTAGTGGTCATCACAATACTGGTGTCGGTAGTTCCTGCCAACCGCGCCGCTCATAAACAATGAATGTATCGAAACTATCAGAATAAAACGTAGCCACGCCATACGTTGCTACTTTATGTCTTCATAATCAACGTATTCGCCGCCGTCAAAGCGGGGCTTATCGTTTGCTTTGGAGGTATCTACCCGAATTTCACCTTCACGGCGCTTGGTGGTTTGATTGGCCTTTTTCTGCTCTTTTACCAACTGTCGGCCTACCAAAAGCCAAAACAGAAACCGACGAAAAGCGGGTACAAACGCAATCAAAGCAATGAGAATGAGCAGTATATTGAAGATAATTTTCATGTCTTTTGTTTTTTTGAGCCGTTATTCTTTATTCTGAGCCACTGGCGGCGGTGTATCCATCATTTTTTGGTTCATCCAAATCAAAAACGATGGCAATAAAATAAGATTCGACAACATTCCCATCAACAAAGTAATCGAAACCAAAATTCCGAGAGCCACCGTTCCTTTGAAAGTAGAAGCCGTAAAAATAGCAAAACCTGCAAAAAGCACCGCTGCCGTATAAAACATACTGATGCCCGTAAATTGAATGGTTTCGGCTATGGCCTGCGAAACCGTTTTGCGGCGATTTCTAAGCTCGTCTTTGTATTTGGTTATAAAATAGATGGTGCCATCGGACGACAACCCAAAAGCAATGCTAAAAATAAGCGTAGTAGAAGGTTTGAGGTGAATGTCCATAAACCCCATGATTCCTGCCGTAATTAGCAATGGAATTAAACTCGGAACAACAGCTACCAATATCATGCGAATGTCGCCAAACAAAATAACCATTACAATCGAAATCAGTACGAGCGCGTAAAGCGTACTTTCTACCAGATTTTGCAATAAATAACTGTTGCCTTTCGTAAAAACCACACTATTGCCCGTCAGTTGAGCTTCGTAGCGGTCTTCTTTTGCCACCCATTGATTGGTTTCGCGGTCAAAATTAAAAATACTATCTACTTTGGGCTGCAATTGTTCATAGAGCTCAGTTACACGCTTCGTCCCCACATCTGGAATCTGGAAACTCACGCGGGTATAGCGGCGAGTGCTGTCCACAAAACTCTTAAAGCGGTTTTCTTTACCCTTCACCGAGCCAGCATATTCGGCCAATTTATTGAGTTCGAGCGCACCCGGTAATACGTAATATTTGGGGTCGCCGCCTCGGTAGCCTTGATACACAAATTTGAGCGCTTCTACCAACGAAATAGGCTTCGTAAACTCAGCATAATTGGTAAATTCCTTTTGCAAGATTTTTATTTTGGTAAGCGTTTGCGGACTCATCACACGCCCTGGCCGACCCGTATCAATGCTTACCTCAAATGGCATTACACCTTTAAAATGTTCCTCAAAAAAATGTAAATCGGTCAAAATCGGGTCGTTCTCGGGCAAATCGTCCACGATATACCCAATAGCCGTGATTTTACTCAAACCCACCAACGCCACCACCACCAGCGTACCCACCACGCCATACACCACGCGGCGATGGTGATGCACTGTTTTATTGGCAAATCTCAAAAACGCACCAATGCGCTTGCCATCGAGCCGCGCCAAGTGCTTGGGGTTAGGGGCAGGCAGGTAGCTGTACAAAATGGTAATAAGCACCAAACACAGCAGGTAAGTACTCATGACACCCAAAGCCGCCACCAAGCCAAACTCAATGAGCAAAATACTGCCCGTAAAATAAAATACCCCAAACCCAATGGAAGTAGTAACGTTGGCCCAAAAGGTAGTTTCGCCAATTTTTTCGGCGGCGGTCGTTAGGGCTTTCATTTTATTGCCGTGGCGGGCAAACTCCTCGTGGTATTTGTTGGTCAAAAAAATGGAGTTTGGCACGCCAATCACCACAATAAGCGACGGTATGAGGCCCGTGAGGAGCGAGATTTTATATCCAAAAAGCACAATAAAACCAACGCTCCACACCACGCCCATCAGCACCACCACCAGCGAAATAAACATGACCCGACCCGACCGAAAAAACAAAAGCAAAATTAAACCTGTAACGGCCACGGCCAAAATAGTAAACAAAATAACCTCGCGGCTCACTTTAGACGAAAACTCAGTGCGAATGTAAGGCAAACCCGACAGGTGTACTTCCACGCCGTTGGCTTCGGCAAAAGCCAGTGCCTTGGCTTTGATTTCTTTGGAGAGCAAAATGCGTCCTTTGTTGTTCATCTTGCTTTGGTCGAACGTAATGGCCATCAAATGCACCTGGCCATCTTCGCTGATGATGTAGCCCCGATAAAAAGGATAACGCGCTATCTTGGCCTGAACGGTATCAACGTCAGCTTGGGAAGCGGGTTTTTTACTTACAATGGGCTTAAAATCAAATACTTTCAGGCTATCATTGCGCTTTACTTCAACCAAATTGGCATTAGATACTACCTCTTTTACGCCCTCAGTACGTTTTATTTCTTGGTTCAACTCATACCATTTGTTGAAAACAGGCATTGAAAACATCTTATTCGTTTTCACACCAATCACCACCACGTTGCCATCTTCGCCATAACGTGCCTTAAACGATTCATACAATTGAAAATTGGGGTCGCTGGTGGGCAAAATTTTAGGAAGCTCGTAAGATAACTCCACCTTGATGGCAAAATAACCCATAACAACGGTCATAATTACCAAAATAGCCGACAGCAATGGCCTATTTTTGAGAATAAACACGGAAATCTTGTTCCAAATCATGCAAAACAGCTTTGAAAATAAAATACTAAAATCAACAAGCAAAGTTACGGATTAAGTACCGCCGCTCAAATATTATTTCACGGTGCGCCATAATTCTGCCATAAAAATCACTAACTATTTGGTAGTTAGGAACTGAATCCCTAATTTTGCACTCCCATTTTTGGGGTAGTATGTTTTTTCATTATTCAAAAAGGTCTAATAAATGCCTACGATTCAACAATTAGTACGAAAAGGACGCGAGAAAATGACGTGGAAATCAAAGTCGCCGGCTTTGGATTCATGTCCGCAGCGTCGTGGCGTTTGTACCCGCGTGTACACCACGACCCCCAAGAAGCCAAACTCGGCTTTGCGCAAAGTAGCCCGTGTGCGTTTGACGCACGGCAAAGAAGTAAACGCCTACATTCCAGGCGAAGGCCACAACTTGCAAGAACACTCTATTGTGTTGGTGCGCGGTGGTCGGGTTAAAGATCTTCCAGGTGTTCGTTACCACATTATTCGTGGTGCATTGGACACCGCCGGTGTAGGTGGTCGCAAGCAGTCGCGCTCAGTTTATGGCACGAAGCGGCCGAAGCCAGGTCAGGTAGTAGCCCCAACCAAGGGCGGCAAGCCAGGCGGTGGCAAGAAAAAGTAAGTAGAGTAAAAGAGTCCTTTTTGTTTTCGTATTAAACCGGCAACTATAAAGGGAAGTAATCTCGGACTTTTGGTTCGAGGTGAATAAGTTGAGAGTGAGCCGATTGGCCACCCTATCAAACGAAACCTCATTAAAAAAAACAGTTAAGTAGCAATGAGAAAAGCAAAACCAAAAAAGAGATACATTCTTCCCGACCCCAAGTTTCGGGATATAATGGTAACTAAGTTTGTAAATAACTTGATGTACGAAGGAAAGAAAACCGTAGCCTACGAAATTTTTTACGGCGCGTTAGAAATTGTTGAAAAACGATTGAACGAAAACGGTTTGGAAGCGTTCAAGCGTGCCCTTGCCAACGTTACTCCCGCAGTAGAAGTAAAAAGCCGCCGCGTAGGTGGTTCAAACTTCCAAGTACCCACCGAAGTTCGTCCCGACCGCAAGCTGTCGTTGGGCATGAAATGGATGATTAAGTACTCACGTTTGCGCGGAGAAAAAACAATGGTAGATCGTTTGGCCGCCGAAATCGTAGCTGCCTCAAAAGGCGAAGGTGCATCGGTGAAGAAAAAAGACGATACACACCGCATGGCAGAAGCCAACAAAGCGTTCTCGCACTTCCGTTTCTAAGTTATAAGGTGTATGGTTTTAGGGTGTATGGTTCATATACTTTCTACATAACCCCATTTTTTAAAACCCGCAAGACATTAAAATCTTGCGGGTTTTAACTTTTAGAAGTACCTTGCTTACCAAATTTTTAATTCAACAACCCAACAACCCAACGACTCAACGACTCAACAACTCAACACCCAACAACTCAACAACTCAACAACTCAAAAATGGCCCAAGCCAAAATTGCAGAAATTATTGAAGAAATGAGCCGCGTAGTGGTAGGCCAAGAGAAGCTCATCAATCGGCTTTTGATTGGCTTATTTACGGGCGGCCATATTTTGTTGGAAGGCGTACCAGGCTTAGCCAAGACGCTTACTATCAATAGTTTATCTAAAATTCTACACTTAGATTTTCAACGCATACAGTTTACGCCCGACTTGCTGCCCGCCGACCTCATCGGCACCATGATTTATAAGCCCCAACTCGGCGATTATGAGGTACGAAAAGGGCCTATTTTTGCCAATATCATTTTGGCCGACGAAGTAAACCGCTCGCCTGCCAAAGTACAGTCGGCGTTGTTGGAAGCCATGCAAGAAAAACAGGTAACGATTGGCGAAGACACATTTATTCTCGACCGCCCTTTTTTGGTGCTGGCCACCCAAAACCCTGTGGAGCAAGAAGGTACATATCCACTTCCCGAAGCGCAATTAGACCGCTTTATGATGAAAGTTTACGTGGACTACCCCACCAAAACCGAAGAATTAGAAGTGATGCGGCGCATGTCAAATTTAGATTACAATTACAAACCCAAGCAGCTTCTTACCAAGCAAGAGATTTTTGACATTCGGGAGGAAATCAATCAAATAAATATCTCCGAAACCCTCGAAAAATACATTGTTGAACTGGTTTTTGCCACCCGCCGCCCGCTCGAATACAACCTGCGCGATGAAGCGCGGTACATTCAGTATGGTGTGTCGCCGCGCGGTACTATTCAGCTCAATTTGGCTGCCAAAGCCCTCGCTTATTTCAACAACCGCGACTACGTGCTGCCCGAAGACATCAAGGAAGTTGCGCCCGATGTGTTCAACCACCGCATTTTACTCAACTACGAAGCCGAAGCCGACGGCACCACCACTCGCGCCATCATTGGCTCTATTTTGAGTAAAGTGGCCATTGGTCGCTAAAAAAAGATGCGTCGTTGTCCGTGTCTTCACGGACAACGACGCATCTTGCCTGTGAAGACACAGGCAACGGCGTAAAAAAACCTTCCGAAAGGTTTTTAACTTTCGGAAGGTTAAGGAAAAAGCCAAATTTATTACAAACTCAGGGTTTTCAACACGTCATTCATATTGCGCACCGCGTCTGCCGATTTAGCAAAAGATGCTTTTTCAGCATCGCTGAGGCGTAAGTTAATAATTTTTTCCCAACCGTTGCGACCTATTACCACAGGCACGCCGAGGCAAATGTCTTTTTGACCATACTCCCCATTGAGGGCTACGCTACACGGGAAAATGCGCTTTTGGTCGCGTACAATGCTCTCTACCAACGTGGCTACTGCTGCGCCAGGCGCGTACCAAGCCGACGTACCAATCAACTTGGTAAGCGTAGCACCACCCACCATGGTATCGGCGGCTACTTGTTGCAGTTTTTCTGCCGACAGAAAACGGCTCACTGGAATACCGTTGTAGGTAGCCAAGCGCGTCAGCGGAATCATGGTGGTGTCGCCGTGGCCGCCAATTACCATACCGTGCAAATCGTTGGGTGAACAGTTCATGGCCATTGACAAATACGTTTTGAAACGTGCGCTGTCCAAAATACCGCCCATGCCAATAATGCGCTTCTTGGGTATTCCAAGCGACGTCAGGGCCAAATAAGTCATGGTATCCATGGGGTTGGAAACAATGATGAAAATGGTTTTTGGCGAATATTTCAAAATATTCTCGGCTACGCCTTTCACAATACCCGCATTGATGCCAATGAGTTCTTCGCGCGTCATGCCTGGCTTGCGTGGAATACCCGACGTAATAACGACTACGTCCGAGCCTTTGGTTTTTTCGTAATCGCTGGTCGAGCCAGTGATTTTGGTGTCAAAACCCAGCAAAGTGGCCGTTTGAAACATGTCAAGGGCTTTTCCTTCCGACAAACCTTCTTTGATGTCGAGCAATACTACTTCTTCGGCCAAAGCGCGGCGGGCAATGTTATCGGCACAGGTAGCACCTACGGCACCTGCTCCTACTACGGTAATTTTCATACAGTTTTTTGGTTTAATAAAATCGTTAAAAACAGTCGTAAAGATAGTTTTAAATGCCGTTTGAAGCAAAAGCTAAATACAAAAAGCGGCACGTCAAAAATTTTGGCGCACCGCTTTTTGTGTTTTCTAAAAACATTTATTGTGCTTCGTCGGTAGCTTCTGGCTGCTCTTCTACTTGTTTTTTGAACATATCTACCACCAGCGAAATCCGAAAAGTATTGGCCAATGGGCTGCCTTGACGTTGAGGCATCAAATACGCAAAATCAATACCGTAGCGGTTTTGAACCCTCGCACCAAAACCAATGGTAAAATACTTGCGCCCGCCTTTGGCATTGGCTTCATTGAAATAACCCGCCCGCGCTGCAAACGACTCATTGTACCAATATTCAACACCCGTTGAGATTGCGAACTCGCTCAACTCTTCCCTAAAGCCATCGGGCGCGTCGCTAAAAGAACCAAACATGGCCGCAAATGTGCCTCGATTGGGGTCTTTGCCGCGTGTAACGTTACGACTGGCATCGCGCACGGGCGGTGTTGGCACCATCAATTTGTTGAAATCTAAGATGAAAGTAACCTTGTTGTGAAAATCAATGTGGCGCGTGGCAGCACCGCTCAATTTTAAGTTGGTTGGAATAAAACCTGTTTCTGTACCACCGTAGTTTATTTTGCCGCCAATGTTTTGAATCAACAGTGCGCCCGCCATTTTCCAGCCTTTGCCCGTACTCTCATCAATGTTGCCATCGCCTTGATAAAACGCGCTGATGTCGCCCGCTACGGTTGAGCCTGGTTTCATACCAGCACCTGGGTAGCTACCCGCCAAGTTGGAGTTGATGTATTTCATGTTCAAACCCACCGAAAGCTTATCCGATAATTTGCGTGAATAAGCCAACGAAAACAAAAACTCATTGGAAAGATACTCACCTTCAAAACCACCCATGTTGTTCCGAGCTTCAAATTTGCCGTGGTCAAAATACATCAAACTAGCTCCAAAGGCTTGGTTTTTACCTACTTTGGCAAACCCAGAAATATAGGTAAAATACATATCGTCCACCATGCCACGCAGCCAGGGTGTGTAAGACAGCGCTACGCCATAATTTTTGGTGGATTGCGCCAATTTAGCCGCGCCCCAATAAACGGAGTTGGCATCTGGCCCCAACGCGCCACCTGCGTCGCCCAAAGCTGCGCTGCGGGCATCGGGCGTAAAAACCGCAAAAGGCACTGCCGTGGTTACGGGGCGCAAACTGAGGGTGTCTTCACCCATAATTCCCAGTTGCTGACTGTGTCCTTTAAGGGAGAAACCGATGGCGCAAAAAATGAAAAGCGCAAAAACGAGGATATTTTTTTTGGTCATAAAAAATTAATTTTCAACTGATTACAGCGTTCACCTGTTTAATGTTGAACAACGTTACGAAGGTCAAAAATAAGGTATCTGTTTAAGAAAACGTAAGAATTGAGCGAAAATTTGAAAAACTATCGGGCGTACAGTACTTTTTTGTGCAACGTTTGGGTTTTTTGACTCACCAACGAACGGGCGGTAAGCCGCACCAAGTACATTCCAGCGGCCACATTTTGGTTGTATCGGTTCGTCCCGTTCCAAGTTGCCACTTGCCATTTGGCATCGGTATTGTAAGAAACATACGACTCCGAAGAAATGACTTTACCGCTTAAATCCATAATTTGTACCAATACTTCGAGGTCGTCGCCTTCGGTTAGCGGGCTAATTTGAATGGTCGTTTGTTCAGAAAAAGGATTCGGGAAAACGACTACTTCTTTCAAGATGGCTTCGCGTTGCGTTACTATAAATTTTAACGTTGCCTCCGTTGAGTTATTGTAGGTGTCCCATACTTTTAGGCGCAGTTGGTGTGGCCCAGCAGGGAGCTGGCTAAACGGAAAGCGAATAGTACCTGCTCGAAAATCGTCTTGATTGGCCACAAAATAATCGTTCACGGCCAAGCGGAGGGTATCGTTGAGGGTCAAAATCATATCTTGGCCAATGCCTACCCGCGATAGATTCAAGCCATTTTCGTCGGTCAGTTTGGCTATCAACAACGGTGTATCATCTACGTTGTCGCCGTCCGTAAAATTTTCATTGTTCAAAAATAGTTGCAGCGCGGGCGGTTTGTTGTCGGTAGCAAGCAGGTCGGTGCCACCCACCAAAATTCGATTGTTGCCACCTGCCGCGTCGGTGAGGCTGTCGTTGCTAACGGCATAAACCGATACGCGCCCATTGCCGAGTCGATAATCAATGTTTTTGGGAACCACAAACTGCACCACAAAACGCCCGTTGCGTACGGTTACTTTGCCTTCAAAGAGCTTGCTGTCAAACTGACCGTATCGCATGGGCGGGCTTTCGGTACCGCGCGTTAGGAGCTGGGTTTCTTTGTCAAATACCGATACCGTAGCCGTACCGTTGAAGGCCGTTAATAGTTGGTTTTGTTGGCGAATTTCGCCCGTTAATTGAACTAATTTGCCCGCCTTCAAGGTGTCGTTGGTGGTTACAACTATTTGATTTTCGGGATAATCCAGCCGCGCGGAAGGGTCGCCGAGGAGCGTAAAATTGCGATTTAGTACACCACTGAGGCTGTTGTTTTTGGTAATGCGCATCACGTCGCCGAGGCGTGGCATTTGGCCATCAATGGGCTGAAAAACAGTGCCATAAAACGCTTGATTAAGCAAAAAATTAGTATTGGCAAACACGGGTCGCGCGGTGGTAAGCATGGCAATGGCTCCGCCGCGCGGACTCAAAACGGCCAGTTCTGCCCCCGAAACCACGTTTGGGTTGTCAAAACGGCCAAACTCGCAGGTGGCCGTAACCATGAGCGGCAGCTTGTTGAGATTGCGCCAACCAAACAAATCTTGCAACGTCAAAATCTGCTCTTCGGCCCAAATAGACTCGCCGCCGTGGCCAGTGTAGTTTAAAATAAGCGTGCCGTTGTTTACGGTTTGGTCAATGCGGCGGTTTATTTCGGGGGCGCGTTGGGTAGCCGTAGAAACCACCTGCTGAAAAGCATCCACGTAAATTTTGGTGAGGTCGTAAGTGCTGGTATTGCGTTCAATAATTCGTGCCAAATCGTCGGCATCTTGTTGGTGAATGTTGGAGTCGCCGTCGTCGGCTACAAAAGCTACCCGCTGTTGCCAACGGCCACGGCTATTTTTTTGGGTATAATTGATGAGTTTATCCACCAGTACGCGGGCTTCTTCGCGGCTTTTGGCGGGCAAACGCCCCACTCCCACATCAAGCAAATGGTTGCCGCCGTAGTCTTCAGTCCATTGGCCATCGTTGGGTTTTAGGAAGCCAAAAAAATCGTCGGACGAGTAACTAAAAACGGGCTGCGCTGATTCTCGGCTTTCGTAAGTTGGCACAAAATTGGCCATTTGTACGGCTTCTTGGTTGCGGGTATTGTTTTTAAAATCGAAAGACGCATCGCCAAATAGCAACAAGTATTTGAGCTTATTGGGCTGGCGGTCGTTGAGGTATTTGGCAAAATCTCGAATGGCTACGGGGTCGAGTCTTCCCGACGAAAACTCGTTGAATACTTGTGGTATTGTAACCACCAACACATCTAATTTGTCGTGCGTTTTACGAAAATTGGCCAGTCTTTGAGCTTGGGCCAGCCATGCCGCACCCGTAACGATGAGCAAATCGGGCGTGGCGGCGGCGCGTAGTTTTTGGTTGGCCACCGCTACCGCCGAAACGGGCGTTTGCAATTGAGTTTCAGTAAATAAGAGAAAGCGTCGCAATGCGCGACCCGCCGCGCCAAAAACTGCTTCTTGACCATTGAGCCGTAGTAGTTGGTTGCGCGGGCGTAAGCCGTCGGTTACGTCCCACACTTGCAATGCTGCCGTGGCTTGGCCAATGGTATATTGCACCGAGTCTTGCTGCAAACTGGCCAAACTTTGTACCACCGTTGGTTCGTCGTAAAAGCGCAGCGTTCGTCTAAATTGTACGCCCAAAAAATCGAGATAGCCCTCGGCAGTGCTTTGCCCCGCTTTGTCAAAAACCACGCCCACGCGCAAACGGCTGGCCTCGGGCGGGAGCGTACCCGCGTGGGCTTGCAGCGTACGTTGGCCTTTGAGGTCGTAGCGGTAGGTAGAAACGGTGGCTATATTTTGCGAACCAACGGCCTGCCCGTTGAGCAGCAAATTAAATTTTGTAACTACTTGTGCCGCCGCCACTGTGGCCGCGTGGAGCAAAAAAGGCGTGTTTGGTTGTGCGCCAAGCGTTTCAAAAACAAACTCTTGTTGGGCTTGACTACCAAAATACTCGCCCCACCATTCGCGTCCCGACTGAATGCGATTGACTGACTCGGTTTCTCGAAAAACGTATTCGTCGTAAAAATTGATAAGTGGGCCGCTGGTACCTGCTCGCTGGTCGGCAAGTCGAAGTCCAGGGGCATTGCCCAATTGTAAAAAGTAAAAAGTAGTGTCTGAGTACAAATTGAGCTGGTGTTCGAGTCTGTTCTGGGCCGCATTCAACCGAATTTCGTGCGGGCTTTGTCCAAAAAACCAGAGTGCGTCGCTTTCGTCAAAACGGCCATCAGCTTCGCCTTTCACCAATACGGCGTTTTCTACCAAATCGGTGGCGCGGGGTTGGGCGTTGGGTTGGGGCAGCATGGCCCCGCCGTTGCCAAAAAGTCGCAAGTTTTTGGGATTTATGTCGGAGATATTAACGCCCAATTGCCGAAAAAACGCGGCATCTAAGCGGTAAATGCTCGTTTTGGTTACGCCAATCTTAAAAGTTTTTCCTTCCGCAAGAACGGAGTTTTGAGCAAGTGAAAAGTGGAAAGTGAAAAAAGTGAAGAGTGAAAAGTGGAAAGTGAAAAGTGAGAAACGGCGAGTCCAACGTCGAACGTCCGCATACGCGCAGTCCAATGTCGAACGTCCGCAGACGCGCAGTCCAATGTCGAGCATCGAAAGTTCATTAAGCGCACTTTTGAACCAAAACATGGGCGGGGACGGTGTAGCGTTTTTGCGATTGTTGTTCAATACAAACGATGCGGGTACGGCGCATGGTACTGCGAATAAATATTTTTTTGTCCAATTCAAAGAGTGTTCCTTCGGCCAATTGGCTCACCATCACCAAATTGGTGTCGGGTTGGTCAATGGCTTTGAGGGCTTGCATGAGCGGCAAATGCGAACCCGTGGAGGCTTTTGGGGCGCGGGCGTAGTGGAGCAATGGTACAAGCACGGCATCAGGAAAAACGTCTGGGTTCATTACGGGTACGAGCAACGCCCGAAAATGATTTTGCCAAGCCGTGCCGTGGGGCGGTTGGCGGCGTTTGTAAGTTCTAAACACTTCCAAATGTGCCACTTCGTGCAAATAAGTGATTAAAAAACTATACACATTCAAATTTTGATTGACCGTAATTTGGTCACGCTTGCCTGTTTCGGCCCGAAAATCGCCGAGGCGCGTGCGGCGGGGGCGCGTGGCAATGAAGTCGAACTGGTAGCGCAGCCACAAATCGTGGCAGTAGTTTAAGGCCGCTACTGGCACGTGCTGCTGCAAAATTTCTTTCATCAAATCTTTGCTCACGATAATTTCTCTTTAAAACCGACTACAAACTAACGTTAAAATCTGCACTTTTGCTCAACGAACCAAGTCGAAAACATTTTGGTTTTCTAAATTAACAACTTAACAACTAAATTTTAACTAATGGATTACGGTAAAGAATTTCGTAAATACGCCGTGCACCACTTGGGCATCAACGGCCTCACGGTGGACAAAGTAACCAATCACAGCGTTGAAAACATGACGCGCTCTATTATTGAAGAACGCCCCATGAACTTCCGCGAAGTAGATGTATTCTCGCGCCTCATGGCCGACCGCATCATCTTTTTTGGCTTGCCCGTGGACGACCAAATTGCCAACATCGTGATTGCCCAGATGCTTTTTTTGGAGTCGGCAGACCCCAAAAAAGACATTTTAATGTACATCAATAGCCCTGGCGGTTCGGTATATGCGGGTTTGGGTATTTATGATACCATGCAGTATGTACGCCCCGACGTAGCGACGGTTTGCACCAGTTTGGCGGCTTCGATGGGCGCGGTGTTGTTGGCAGGTGGCGCAGCAGGTAAGCGTTCGGCGTTGCCCCACGCCCGGGTTATGATTCACCAACCTTCGGGTGGCTCGCAAGGCACTTCAAAAGATATGCAGGTAACAATGAAAGAAATGTTGGAATTGGAGAAAGACCTCTACACCATCTTGGCGGGACATTGCGGCAAAACGCCCGAGCAAATTGGCATGGACTCTGACCGTGATAAGTGGTTTCGGGCCAATGAAGCCAAAGAATATGGCTTAATTGACGAGGTGCTGACACGCGATAAGTAACCGTACAACGGCCATTGTTGCCTGTGTCTTCACAGGCAATGGCTTATTGGGCGCGGCTTTTTGGCAAATTAGTTTGCCGAAAGCCGCGCCTTTTTTGTAGCCAATAAAAAGAAATAAGTAGGTGGGCAGAAATAGGCGGTTCGCCGCTGCGACGGTTGGCCGCCGCCATTATATTATTTTTGATTTGTAATAAAGGGTAATTTGGTAGTAATAAATTGATAAAACAATTACGAGTAAGTACTTATATTGCGTAAGTTTTAAACACAGAGAAAAGTAAGTACGTCATTTTAGACATTTCAGACCTATTTTGTTAACCCCCTAAAAAGTTTTCGGACATGAAATCTACTTTTTTTACTTGTTGCTTGGTTTATCTGCTTGGCTTTGGCGCAATTGCCCAGAAAAAAGACGACAAAAAACCATTCACACCACCCACTATACCCGCCGTTGCTGTTACTCCACCGACAATGCCCACCATGCCGTCCAAACCTGGCCCCAAGCCTTACAAAGAGGTGATTACGGCCAAAGCAAAGACGCAAAAAGGACTACTGACCACCCACCAAATTGACGACAAGTATTATTTTGAAATTGCCGATTCGCTGTTGGGTAAAGAAATCATGGCCGTTACGCGCATCTCGCAAGCACCCACGGGTGGGGGCTACGGCGGCGAACTGGCCAACCGCCAAGTGATTCGGTTTGAGAAAGGCCCCGACAACAAAATTTTCGTGCGCATACCGCTCTACATTAACATGAGCCCCGATAGCACCAAACCCATGGCGCAGGCCGTCAGAAATTCTAACATCGAACCCATCGCCTTTGCTTTTGACATTAAAGCTGCTCGCAAAGACACGGGCGTGGTCATCGAAGTAACCGACTTTTTTAAGGGCGACAACCAGATTGTTTCGTTGCCACCCGCCGCCAAAACGGCCTATCGGCTGTCAATGCCAGCCACCGACCGCACTTATATTCAGGGGATTAAAACGTTTCCCATCAACACCGAAGTAACTGTTATCAAAACGTTTTCGGCCTCGCCCGCGCTTCCTTCTTTTGGTCCAAGTCCTTTTCCAAATACCAGCTTGCCCGCCGCCGGTGTAGCGGGAGTAGTAACGATGGAAATCAATACCTCCATGATTTTACTGCCCGCTGTCCCCATGCGCAAGCGTTTGTTCGACTCGCGGGTCGGTTATTTTACCAATGGTTACACCGTTTATGATGAAAGTTCGCAACGTGCTGAAAATCAGACTTTCGCAGTGCGTTGGCGGTTGGAGCCCAAAAACGCCGAAGATGCCGAAAAACAAAAACGGGGCGAACTTATTGAACCCAAAAAACCCATTGTGTTTCATATTGACCCCGCCACGCCGCAACAATGGCGTAAATATTTGGTATTGGGCGTAAACGATTGGCAAAAAGCGTTTGAAAAAGCGGGCTGGAAAAATGCCATTATGGGCAAAGAACTCACCCCCGCCGACAGCAACATTAGTCCCAACGATGCCCGTTACTCGTTTATTCGGTATTTTGCTTCGAGTGTTGAGAACGCTTACGGCCCCAACATTCACGACCCGCGTACGGGCGAAATTTTGGAAAGCCACATTGGTTGGTACCACAACGTGATGTTGCTACTTTACAAATGGTACTTGATTCAGGCGGGGGCGGTAGATGCACGCGCCCAAAAACCCAAATTTGACCCCGAACTGATGGGGCAGTTGGTGCGCTTTGTGTCGTCGCACGAGGTAGGGCATACGCTGGGCTTGCTGCACAACTTTGGGTCGAGTAGCCTCACGCCCGTTGAGATGTTGCGCAATAAGCTGTTTACCGAAAAAAATGGCCACACGGCTTCTATCATGGACTACGCCCGCTTCAATTACGTGGCCCAGCCCGAAGATGGTGTTACTGATTTCTTTCCGCGCATTGGCGACTATGACGTGTGGGCCATTGAGTGGGGCTACAAAAATTTGCAAACCGCAAGTGCCGAAGAAGACAAAAAAGTGTTGAACAAATGGTACCAAGAGCGTTTGAAAGAAAATCCGCGCATTTGGTTTGGCACTGAAAATAACTTCTATGACCCGCGCTCACAAAGTGAAGATATTGGCGACAATGCCATGATTGCCAGCAGTTACGGCATTAAAAACTTGCAGCGAATTATTCCAAATTTGGCTAAATGGACTTCGGAAGAAGGTGAAGATTACGACAAATTGGCCGAGGCTTACGGCGAAGCCGTGTCGCAGTTTAGACGCTACGTAGGCCACGTAACCAAATACGTGGGCGGCATCAAAGAAACTCCTAAAACCTCGGACGAAGCAGGAACGGTGTATGAGCCAACGCCTCGTAATTTGCAAAAAGACGCGGTAACGTTTTTGAACAAGCAACTTTTTGAAACACCAAATTGGTTGGTTGACCCCACCGTTTTGAATAAAATACGGCCTGATGCGGGCGTGGAGTCTATCCGAAATATCCAAGAGTCGGCCATGAATAACCTGCTCGACCTCAGCCGCATGGCGCGACTCATCGAAACCAGCAGCCGCGACCCCAAGGCTTACTCAGTAGATGAGCTATTTACCGACTTGCGCAAGGGCATTTGGAGCGAACTCGCTACCAAAAAACCCATTGACCAATACCGCCGCAACTTACAAAAAGGATTTGTCGAAAAAATGGCTTCTTTGTTTGGACCTTCGCTGTCCTCATTTGGCTTTTCTTTCTCTGCGCCAGGGTTTCGTTTTGGTACAGGTCCCACCACCGATTTGAAAAAGTCAGATATTTTATCACTTGCGCGGGGTCATTTGGTGGAGCTTCGGTCGCAGCTTTCGGCGGCTATTCCCCAAACCTCCGACCGCATCAGCAAACTGCACTTGCAAGACTGCTTAGAGCGCGTCAAAAATATATTAGAACCGAAATGAGGAGAAAGGTGAAAGGGTGAAAGTAGGAAGGAAAAGGTGTAAAGGTGGGCGAATGGCTACTTGCTAAGATACAAGGCAGTCATTCACCCACATCTCTTACACCTTACACCATAAAACCTCCCTCTCTACACTTTCACCTTTTGCCTCTAAAGTTACATCCTACACCATAAAACCTTTCCCCTATACACTTTCCCCTATACACTTTACTACCCACCTGCTTTCTTGGCTTTGTATTTTTGCGCCAATAGCCAGTTCAGTACGCGGTCGCGGAAATCGCCTTGAATTAACACTTCGCCGTCTTTGGCGGCACCACCCGTTCCACAAGCTGATTTAAGCTGTTTGGCCAAGTTTTCTAAGTCTGGATTGCTGCCCACAAAGCCGCGTACGGTGGTTACTACCTTGCCCCCGCCTTTGCGTTCGAGCCAAATTTTCAAGTCCTGTTCGGCAGGAGGTAGCGACCGCGCCGAGAGTGGCTCGTCGGTTTGGTAGTCAAAATCGGGATTGGTAGAATAGACAATGCCCGTGCGGTTTTTCTTGCTCATTTTACAGCTTTTTTGCCCAAATGGTTTTCTGATTTGCAAATATAACGCCTTTGTACCAGTTTTTTTGGTTCAAAATAGCCTTATGCGTAACTTGCCGGCATGCTCGACCAATTTCTTACTACTCCTTTTTTTAAGTACCAAAACTACGAATTTACCCCACTGCGGTTGTTGCTGCTGTTGGCGGTAGTAGTGGGTGCGCGGGTGCTTATTGCCTCTATTGGGCGGTTGTTGCAACGGGGTATTTTCAGAAAACAACAAATTGACGAGGGACGGCAGCAGGCGGTTATTCAATTGGTCAAGTACGCCATTTATGTTTTGGCGGCGTTGGCAGCGTTACAAACGTTGGGTGTGCAGATTGGCTTGTTGTTGGCAGGTTCGGCGGCTTTGTTGGTAGGGGTTGGTTTAGGTCTTCAAAAAACCATCAACGATTTTGTGGCAGGGCTTATTTTGCTTTTTGAAGGCAGCCTCGACGTGGGCGATATTGTGGAGGTGGACAAAATTGTGGGGCGCATTACGCGCATTCGGCTGCGGGCTTCCGAGATGATAACCCGCGAAGGTGTGGAGCTTATTATTCCCAACTCCAATTTTATCAATGCCAATATCGTCAATTGGTCGCATACCAATCCGCAAATTGAATTTAACGTGCGCGTTTCTGTTTCATACCAAGCCGAGCCGCAGCAAGTGGTTCGGCTACTCAAACAATGCGCCCAAAACCATCGGTACGTGGCAAAACTCCCGCACCCTGAAGTAGAAATGGCCGATTTTGGTGATTCGGGCGTGGTATATGAACTGGCTTTTTGGACGCAAAACACTTGGGACATAGACCGCACCAAAAGCGATTTACGATTTGCTATTATGGCTTCTTTTCGAGAGCATCAAATCGAAATTCCGTACCCGCATCGGGTTATTATCAACAAATAACGCACTTTAAACAACGCTCAAAGACAGACAGATAGTCTAAAAACTCCGATAGCGCGAGCGTCTTCGCTCGTGCTGATTATTTTGCGACTTCCAGTCGCAGTTTTGACAGCGGCTGGAAGCCTTTTAATAAGTGGTACGCGCCAGAGACTCGCGCCATCAGGGTTAACAACAAAAGCCGTATAGCCGAGTGTGGCGCTGTCGAAGTATCCTACCAAACCGTAGAGGTGGAAAGTTGCGGGCCGAGCTGTATTAGTGGTAACGGTTACGCTACACAGAAGTTTTGAAATTGTTTGCACTGGTGGCACCGGCGGTGGTGGTGGATACAATTGGTTCGACGGCTACGAGTGGAGCTATACGCCCATAAGTTTACCTCCTTTCGATACTTCTGTAACGACCTATAGGCCAAGAACCGCTATTTGCCATTCTCACACTGCTGACAGAGCTACATTCAACAAAAATGTTGAGAATGCACTTTTTGCTACTGGGCTTGCAACCAACGCAACAGGCTGGTCGCTTGACAAAGCAGAGGCCTTGGCCAGAAGTGTTGGAGGCAATATGACACAATTCAAAGGACTAATAAATGGCGTTGGTTTTGCTGGCCTTGTAATTGACGGAGCGCAACTCTATATGGGTATTAAAGATAAAAATTTGGGGGATTGGACAGAAAGTGATTATTTGAATCTGGCACAGGTGGTGCTTGGTGGTGCGGCCATAGTGGCTGGAGGCTGGATAGCCGTGAGTTTAGGAGCTGTTAGTATTGGTATTGCCGTCTATTCGCAAACAATTGATGGGCAACCTACTTGCCAATAATTTAGATTAAATCAGTAGCCAGCAGAAATTTTACTATAATTGTGAAAGAAACCTTACCCCTACGGCATGAAGAAATGGTGGTTAAAAATCATACTTAAAATACGGGACAGGCTATGGTTTTACGTGCGCCAGCAATATCCCGACGACACGCCCGAAAGTTATGAATCCGATTTTAGAATGAGGTTCTGTGCAATTACTATTTCGCCCCTGTTGATGATAATTCATACTCTTTATGTCATATGCAGTCTAATTTTTAATTTAAAAGAAGGGGATGGTAACGGCAACGATATGGGCGAAGTTATACTAGGAGCAATAATATTGGGTATTATTGAGTGGTATTTTAATAAGTATGTTTTGTCCTTATTGTCAATTTACCCTATTGATGCCAAGCATGATTTAGGGCGATTAAAAAACTCGTTATATGGAGCGAGTGTTGCATTATCTTTTCTCTTACTTTCAATTGGATATATAATTTTATTAAACGCCATTCGGCTATAGGCTTTCTAAAAGAGCGCTGCAATGCGGCGTTCGCAAAACGTCTAAAGAACCTATCAGCCTGAGAAATGAGGATTAAAGTGTAAAGTAGTCTCATAACCACTCGCACGGGCAGTCACTAAACCATGGCCGCCCATGCGGGTGAACGAGATGAACCAGAATTGCCCCATCTCCAAATTTACACATTTTCAAATTATACTAATGTGAAAATGGTTTTCGGTTTTCTTTTGACCAAAATGCCTCATTACAAGCATTTCACGAACGTTTTATGATTTTAGAACCCGAAAACCAAATTCACTTGTGTATAGCACATTTACTCCTCAACATCTTAGCCTAAAACCCACGCCATGAATCCCTTCGATTTTGAGGGTGGGGTCTTGACTCAAATACTTGCGCAGACGCGAGATAAATACGTCCAAACTACGGCCCATAAAATAGTCGTCGTCTCCCCAAATGGCTTTCAAAAGTTCTTCGCGGCGAACAATCTGGTCGGGACGTTCGGCCAAGTAGCGCAGCACTTCGGCCTCCCGAAAGGTGAGGTTTTGAACACTGCCTTTGTATAAAAGTTGAAGTTTATAAAAATTAAAAGTGTAAGTGCCAATCGCCAAAGTGCTGGCCGTTTGGCTACTGCTTACGCTTTGTTCGGTTCGGCTTCGGCGCAAAAAAACCTCAATTCGGAGTATCAATTCTTCCATACTAAATGGCTTGGTGAGGTAATCGTCGCCGCCCAGCCGCAAGCCCTGTATTTTGTCTTCTTGCAGCGAGCGAGCCGTCAAAAACAAGATAGGCACGTCGGGGTTAATGGCCCTAATCTGCTTGGCAAGCGTAAAACCATCTACCAGCGGCAACATGACATCGAGCACACAAGCGTCGAAATGCTGCGCTTGAAAAGCCCCCCAAGCCAACTGGCCGTCTGGACAATGCACAATTTCGTAGTGGTTGAGTTCGAGGTTGTCTTTGGTAACAAAACTCAAATTGGGGTCGTCTTCAACGTACAGAATGCGGGGTTGCATGGGCTTGGTTTATGGTGATTTTAAACGCGCTTCCTTTTCCTACTTCACTTTCCAATTCGAGTTTCCAGCCGTGGGCTTTGGCAATTTGTCGCACGTAACTCAGTCCAATGCCAAAGCCTTTGACGTTGTGCAGGTTGCCCGTTGGCACGCGATAAAAATTTTTGAATACGTTCTGCTGGTGTTCGGGGGCTATGCCAATGCCGTTGTCGCGCACAGTTAAGGTGAGTTTTTGGGCTTGGGCGACAGTAGTGAGGTGTACAGCGGGGCTTTGGGGCGAATACTTAAAGGCATTGTCCAACAGATTGGTAATGGCGTTGGTAAGGTGAGCGCGGTCGGCGTGTAGGTAGGGTTCTGGGGCGTTGAGGTGGAGCGTCAAATTAGAACCATACCGCTCAGCTATACTATCCACAACTTGATGAACATCAAGCCATTCAATGTTGAGTTCCAACTTATTTTTTTCGGCTTTGGCCATATTTAGTACCGTTTCCACTTGGTTTTGTAGCCGCGTGGTTTCTTCCTGCACAATTTTGACGTACTTTTTGAGGCGTTCGGGCTGGGTGGTTATGGCATTGGTACTGAGCACATCGGCAGCAATTCTGATGGTCGAAATGGGCGTTTGCAGCTCGTGGGTCATGTTATTGATAAAATCGCGCTGTATTTCGGTGAGTTGTTTTTGGCGCAGAATTACAAAAAGTGCGTACGCAAAAAAACCAATGGCCACCAGCACCAGCAACGAAGAACCAATCCAGCCGCGCAAATCGTTGACAATGGCCATGCCGTGGTTGGGAAATCGAATGCCAAAATAGTAAGGGTACTTGCTGGTTTTGAGCCAATTGGCCGTTTGGGTGGGCTTTTTTTGGTCGTTGCGCGTACTAAGACTTACGCCATAAAACATACGGTCGGTGGCGCAATCGTAAACACCCACTTCAAAATCGGTAACAATCTCGTATTTCTGAAAAGTAGTTTTGAGGTAATGCTCCAGCAAAACGGGGTCAATGGTGGAGTTGGTATTGACCAAAAAATAGTCGGTTGCCAACTGCTCCACGGGGTTGTTTTGGAGCATCACTTTATTGACCTGCGCCAGTTGCTCGGCCACATCTTGCAGGGCTACGTTGATGCGTTGGTTAAACTGCCGCTCGCGCAAATCGAACGCCCGCCGCACCCAATACATCTGCGTAATAACCACACCAATAATGGACAAGGCTGACAATAAAACCAACAAACGAATGGTAGTTCTGGACATATACTAACGAATATAGACTCCAAATATACGTTTTTTGGGCATTAATGGTGCGCATTAACAACTCATTAACAAGCATTGGATATTCATTAACAAATGCTTTGGTTGGCGGCTAGTACTTTTGCAGTGTTACAAACAAAATACATTTTTCAACCTTTAAACATTTTTTACAATGAAAAAAGTAACAGTACTTTCGTTTTTACTGACATTCTTGGTAGCGTCGGTGGTATTTGCTGGAGCAGTAGCGGCAGCTTTTAAGTGGGGCGAAACCCAACACAACTTCGGCAAAATTCAGCAAGGCAAACCCGTTACGGCCGAGTTTACATTTACCAATGCAGGCCAGCAGCCGCTCATTGTGAGCGGGGCGCGTGGTTCGTGCGGTTGCACGGGCGTTGAGTATCCAAAAGAACCCATCATGCCAGGCGCGGCGGGGGTTATCAAGGCTACTTTCAATGCTGCGAGCGCGGGTTCTTTCAACAAAACCGTAACCGTAGAGTCGAACGCCGAAGCAGGGGCGGTTTACTTGGAAATTCGCGGTGAAGTAGTAGAGTAGGGAATATTAAGTTGCTGAGTGAGTTTGAAGTAATGTTACTACTCAGTGGACTGATGCCCTCTGAGTAGTAACAAAAAATTTATTTATTCAACTACAAACAAAAAGCCTTTCCAGTTTGATGGTAAAGGCTTTTTGTACAAGTATCGTTTACTTTATTGGGCGTTTTCCAACAACGCTTCGTTTTGGGCGTATTCTTCTACGGGCAAACAGCTGCACACCAAGTTGCGGTCGCCGAAGGCACTGTCTATGCGGCTTACCGTTGGCCAAAACTTGCCATTTCTGACGTAAGGCATCGGAAAAGCGGCTTTTTCGCGGCTATACGGGCGGCTCCATTCGGTGTCAATAATTACGTTGGCCGTGTGTGGCGCGTGTTTGAGTACGTTGTCGGTTTGACTGGCAACGCCTTCTTCAATCTCCCTGATTTCGTTGCGAATACCAATCATAGCATCACAAAAACGGTCAAGCTCCACTTGCGACTCCGACTCGGTGGGTTCTATCATGAGCGTACCCGCTACTGGAAACGACAACGTTGGCGCGTGGAAACCGTAGTCCATCAAGCGTTTGGCCAAGTCTTCGGCTTCTACACCTACCGCTTTGAAAGGCCGACAATCTAATATCATTTCGTGTGCGCTCCGTCCGTTGCTGCCCGTGTAAAGGACCTCATAATGACCTTCCAAACGGTGTTTGATATAATTGGCGTTCAAAATGGCAATTTTAGTAGCATTGGTTACTCCTTCACCGCCCATCATGGCAATGTAGGCGTAAGAAATGGTGAGAATGCTGGCCGAACCATACGGAGCGGCGGAAACTGCGCCGTAAACCTCACCCTGCCTGCGGCTTCCCTCTCCTTCCAAAGGAGAGGGACTGAGGGTGAGGTTGCTTCCCTCTCCTTCCAAAGGAGAGGGACTGAGGGTGAGGTTTACATGTCTTGGCAAAAACGGCACCAGTTGCGAAGCTACGCCAATTGGCCCCATGCCAGGGCCACCGCCACCGTGCGGAATACAAAACGTTTTGTGCAAATTGAGGTGGCACACGTCGGCTCCAATGGCAGCAGGCGACGTTAAGCCCACTTGGGCATTCATATTAGCGCCGTCCATATAAACCTGTCCGCCGTGTTGGTGAATGAGGGCGCAGATTTCTTTGATAGACTCTTCAAAAACCCCGTGCGTAGAAGGGTACGTTACCATCAAACAAGATAGTTCGTTGCTATATTGCTCGGCTTTGGCGCGGAGGTCTTCGAGGTCAATGTTACCGCGCTCGTCGCATTTGGTTACTACTACTTTCATGCCTGCCATTACTGCCGAGGCAGGATTGGTGCCGTGTGCCGACGAAGGAATAAGGGCAATATTGCGGTGGCTATCGCCGCGACTTTCGTGGTAGGCCCTAATGGTCATCAAGCCTGCGTACTCGCCCTGCGCACCCGAATTGGGCTGCAACGACATGGCCGCAAAACCCGTAATTTCGCAGAGCCACTCGTTCAAGTCGTGAAATAACTGTTGATAACCAGCCGTTTGCTCCATAGGTGCGAAGGGGTGCATTTTACCAAACTCAGGCCACGTTACAGGAATCATTTCGGCGGTAGCGTTGAGTTTCATGGTGCAACTTCCGAGGGCAATCATAGAATGTGCCAACGATAAGTCTTTGTTTTCCAACGACTTCAAGTAGCGAAGCATTTCGTGTTCGGTGTGGTAACTGCTAAACACAGGGTGCGTCATAAAATCTGACTGCCGATTGAGGCGACCCGTGTAGCCTATCTCTATGTCTTTGCTCAAGGTCAGTTCGCCCGCAAAAGCATTGGCATTGGCAAATATTTGCAACAACTGCAACAGGTCGGTGTAGGTCTTGGTTTCGTCAAAACTCACGCCCACGGTATTAGCCGATACGTACCGCAGATTTACTTGCTCTTCTTCGGCCAGCTCTTTTAGTTTTTTCAGGTTTGGTACGCGCACCGTTATGGTGTCAAAATAAGTCTCGGTCAGCACCTCATAGTCCATTTGCTTGATGTTTTCGGCAAACAATTGGGTAAGTCCGTGCGTTCTGGCGGCAATGTTTTTCAAACCCGTTGGGCCGTGATAAATGGCGTACGCACCAGCCATTACCGACAACAAAACTTGGGCGGTACAGATATTGGAAGTAGCTTTTTCGCGCCGAATGTGCTGCTCACGCGTTTGCAAGGCCATACGCAACGCACGATTGCCTTGCACGTCTATCGAAACGCCAATAATACGACCTGGAATCTGACGTTTGAAAGCATCTTTGGTCGCAAAAAACGCCGCGTGCGGCCCGCCAAATCCCATTGGTACACCAAAACGCTGCGCCGAACCCACCACTACATCGGCCCCCATTTCGCCAGGAGGAGTCAATAATGTGAGGCTCAACAGGTCGGTGGCTACGGCTACAAATACGTTTTGCTCGTGCGCGACGGCAATCAAGTCAGTGTAATCAAAAACGGAACCATCGGTGGCAGGGTATTGCAACAACGCGCCAAAAATAGCGGGGTCGGTCAAATCAACTTGGCGGTGGTCACCCACCAACACGTTGATATTGAGCGGTGTAGCACGGGTATAAATCAAGTCAATGGTTTGGGGATGGCAAAGCTCCGACACAAAAAAAGTCTCGGCTTTTTTCTTGGCCGACGGCCGCATGCTGTGGAGCATGGTCATGGCTTCGGCGGCGGCGGTGGCTTCGTCGAGCAGTGAGGCATTGGCTATTTCCATGCCCGTTAGGTCTATTACCAACGTCTGAAAATTAAGCAACATTTCCAAGCGACCTTGCGCAATCTCGGCTTGGTAGGGCGTGTAAGCGGTGTACCAACCTGGATTTTCGAGAATGTTACGCAAAATCACGTTTGGCGTAGTGGTATCGTAATAACCCGTGCCAATGTACGATTTGAAAATGCGGTTTTGCTGCGCCAATTTTTTGAAACTACTCAAAAACGCGGCTTCGCTCTGCGGGGCAGGTAAGCGCAACGGCTGGGGCAAACGAATGGCCGCTGGTACGGTTTGTTCGATGAGTTGGTCGAGGCTGTCTGCGCCCACGGTGTGGAGCATACTGGCCAATTCTTGCGTGCTTTTGCCGTGGTGGCGGCTTTCAAAGGCTTCCTGTTGCAGAAGATTAATTTTCATGTGTGTAAAGCCCCCCAACCCCCGAGGGGGGAGTTTTGTGTTAATTTGAAGCCACCTAATCCAACGGGGATTTTGTCAGAAGTAGCCATAATTAAGGTAAAAATGAAACAATGCAATCACAAATATACAACATTGATACCTTTTGTAGTGGCAAGTTGTTTTTTGAAAAACAAAATTTTTGGAAAATGTGCCGCACACCACCAAAACGGCACTTTAACTCGCTCCAATTTCCGAATCGGAGCGTAAATAGCGTCGTGTCTCCGACGCAATACGCTCAAAACAGTATAGAATAGCACCTTGCAACTTATTAATGTATCTTTGTTCGGCAAAATTTAACCAAACCTTACCTAATTTTATCTTCATGGAATCAATTTTTGGCATTATTTTTCACTCAATTGGCGGTTTTGCGTCGGGCAGTTTTTACATTCCCTACAACAAAGTAAAATCTTGGGCGTGGGAGAGTGCCTGGATTGTGGGCGGGGTGGTTTCGTGGTTGCTTGTTCCTACTATTGCGGCCTACCTCACCGTTCCCGACTTCATGGGAATTATCAAAAACACCGACTCAAACGTTATTTTCTGGACTTATTTGATGGGCTTACTTTGGGGCATCGGTGGGCTTACTTTCGGACTGGCCATGCGCTATTTGGGTATGTCGTTGGGTATGTCTATTGCCCTCAGTCTGTGTTCTATTTTTGGGGCGTTGGTTCCCGCTATTTACCGCGATTTTTTTACCACCGACACCGTTGGTACTTTTTCGTACATGCTTGCCAATACGGGCGGGCAGGTGGTTTTAGTGGGTATTTTGGTGTGTTTGGTGGGTATTTTGGTGTGCGGCAAAGCGGGTATGATGAAAGAATCTGAGCTAACCGACGCGCAAAAAAAAGACAGCATCAAAGAATTTAACCTTACCAAAGGGCTCATAGTGGCCACTATTTCGGGAACCATGAGCGCGTGCTTTAATTTTGGCATCGAAGCGGGCAAATCAATGGCTACTGCTGCCGTGGCGGCGGGGGGCAATCCGCTTTTTCAAAACAACGTTATTTTTATTGTGGTACTTTGGGGTGGTTTTACGACCAATTTTATTTGGTGTATGTACCTCAACAGTGCCAATAAATCTTTCGGCGACTACCTCAACCCCAAAGCTCCGCTGCGCCAAAACTACACTTTTGCGGCCATTGCGGGTACAACCTGGTTTCTACAGTTTTTCTTTTATGGCATGGGCGAAAGCAAACTCGGCAACGGGGCCAGTTCTTGGATTTTGCACATGGCCACCATTATTCTTACTTCCAACTGCTGGGGCTTGTATTTTGGCGAATGGCAGGGTGTTTCAAAGGCTACGCTTCGCACCGTTTTGCTGGGTATTGCCGTTATTTTGTTGTCGGTAGTAGTAGTGGGCATTGGCAACTCACTGTAAAAAAAACGTTAAATTGCGCCTCAATCATAACACCTCTGCCCATGAACGCCCGCCCCGTTGGTTATTCCCGCACTACTTTTACCGAATTGATGATTCCTGCTTATGCCAACTTTGGCGGCAAAATTCACGGCGGTATCATTTTGTCGTTGATGGACAAAGTGGCCTACGCCTGCGCGGCTAAGCACGCGGGTACTTACGTGGTAACAGTTTCGGTAGAGGGTGTCAATTTTCTGCAGCCCGTCGAAGTGGGCGAGTTGGTGTCGCTGCACGCTTCGGTCAATTACGTGGGGCGCAGCTCAATGGTGGTGGGCATTAAAGTTACCGCCGAAAACATTCGCACGGGCGAGCAGAAGCACACCAATACTTCGTATTTTACAATGGTAGCCAAAGACGACACCACGGGCAAACCAATAGAAGTACCTAAACTGCTGCTCGAAACACCCGAAGATGCCCGCCGATTTTTGGAATCAATGAAACGCCGCGAACTCAAAAATGCGTACAAGGACGATTTTGACAACGAAAAAGTGCGCCTAAAACTGCACGAAAGCATGGAACTACTGCACACCGAACGCTGCGAAGTAGGCTACGAAATGGATTGAAAAACTACAAAAAAATCTTCATCCAAAGCGTTACGGCTTGGTTGGTAAGATTGAAAACAAGGTTTGGAAAAAGCCCCAACAACAACGTTAGCATAACCAAAGGCAGAAGCATCATTTTTTCGCGGAGCGTCAAGTCGGTGAGTAAGGCTGCGTCGTTGGCGTTTTTAGCCCAAAATGGCCCAAAAAACAACCGTTGGAGCGTCCACAAAAAGTAGCCCGCCGCCAAAACAATACCCAAAGTACCTATTGCTACCAACCAATGCGGCAGTCTATCTGACTGAAAACCACCCATGAGCGTAAATAACTCGCCCACAAACCCCGAAAAACCGGGCAAGCCCAACGAAGCAAAAAACGCCACGCTCACCACCACCGTAAGTTGTGGCATGGGGCTAACCAAGCCCCGATAGCTGTCAATGAGGCGGTTGTGGGTGCGGTCGTAAAGTACGCCTACCACCAAAAACAACAAAGCCGACAAAATACCGTGGCTTACCATTTGATAAACTGCGCCATTTACGCCCTCGGCAGTGAGCGAGGCCACACCCAGCAGCACAAAACCCATGTGCGACACCGACGAGTAGGCCACCATCTTCTTTAAATCATTTTGGGCCAAAGCATTGAAACCACCGTAAACAATGGAAAGAACTCCCAACACACCCAACGAAAAAGCGTATTCGTTGGCGGCATCGGGAAAAAGCGGATAAGCAATGCGAAGCAAACCGTAACCGCCAATTTTGAGTAAAACTCCCGCCAAAACCACCGACACGGGCGTGGGTGCTTCAACGTGCGCATCGGGTAGCCAAGTGTGCAACGGCACAATGGGCAACTTAATAGCAAAGCCAATAAACAACAACCAAAAAGCCAGCATCCGAGAAGAAATTCCCCAAATTTCGATTTCACCCGTTGGCGATAAAATACTGTCGGGCAGGTAGTTATGACCATCGGCCAAGTAGCGAAGGTCAAAAGTATGCACCAGCGTTTGGGTAGCTTCCGACTCAAAAGGGTCAACTGCCGAGAGGTACAAGGCAATCATAACTACCAAAATCAAAACTGAGCCAGCCAACGTGTAAAGAAAAAATTTGAGTGAAGCGTACTCGCGGCGTGGTCCGCCCCAAAGCCCAATTAGAAAATACATGGGCAACAACATAAACTCAAAAAACAAGAAAAACAGAAAGAAATCTAACGCCACAAAGCAGCCCATAACGCTACTGGTGAGCAATAAATAGAGCGCAAAATAGGCTTTTTCGCGCTTATTGATGTGCCACGACGACACCGCGCCCACCAGCATAACAACCCCCGTAAGAAACACCAACGGCAAACTAATGCCATCAACACCAAGCAGATAATCAATCGAAACGGTACCCAAACTCCCCAGCGGAATCGTAATCCAATCTATTTTTTCAAGAAATTGATAGGCGGCATTAGCAGTAGAAAAATGGGCGTAGAGCCATCCGCACAAAGCCAGTTCAACGGCGCAAAATAGCAACGTTATCGACTTGTAAAAATGCCGCTGGCTACTGGGAATCAACAAGATAACTACTGCTCCGAGCAGCGGCAAAAACACCAAACTTGATAAAATATAATTGAGCATAGCTTATCCTAAAAACCAAAAAATCATCAAAATAACCCCAACCAGCATCACCACAAAATACGATTGTATTTGGCCATTTTGCAAATTACGCGCCCTGTTGCCCACTTGCCGCACCGTCCAAGCCAACGCATTGATGCTGCCATCTATCAACAAATGCTCGAATCGCGCCAAAACGTGCGCTCCAATGACACTCACATATCCGATGCCATTGACGGTAACATCTAACACCCAACGGTCGAAATAGGCCAGCGAACGGGCCATTTTTTGAAAAATTGGAATCAAAAAAGCCGAAGGCTGCTGCTCAGAAAATTCGTTGAGCCATTTTATTTCAAACAAATAAGGCGTAAAAGTGCGGTGGGCGGTTTGGTAGCCCAAAACTAACCCCGTAAAAGTAGCCAAAACTGATGCTCCAACGACCAATAAATGGCTAACAGAATGACCCAAAGTTGGAAATAATTGAAAAAACCAACTATCCGCCGCGTCGAAAGGATTGACCGAAATCCAACCAAAAACAGATAATGCGGCCAGAACAATCAACGGAATATTGGTAAACCAATCGGAAGGAATGCTTAATTTTTGTGGCATATCTGCTCCCCGAAATGTTTCCAAAAAAATTAAACGCCACTGCCGCGCCACGTAAAAAGCCGTTATGGCCGCCGACAACAACGCCAAAACAGGCACAACATAAGCCATTCCGCCCCGCGCACTCGCCCAGGCGGTTGCTTCAAGCAAAATACTGTCTTTCGATAAAAACCCCGAAAAAAACGGCACGCCCGCCAATGCTGCTGCGCAGGTGGTGTAAGCTACGAAAACAACGGGCAGCTTAGTGCGCAGTCCGCCCATCTGGCGCACGTCTTGGGTGTGTAAATGATGAATAATAGCCCCCGCACTCAAAAATAGTCCTGCTTTAAAAAAAGCGTGCGTCAGCAAATGAAAGAGCGATGCTTCGCGCGCGCCAATGCCCATAGCCAGCACCATCAAACCCAATTGAGACACGGTAGAATAAGCCAGCATTTTTTTTATATCATTCTGAAATACAGCTTGATACGCCCCCAATAGCATGGTAATTGTGCCAATACCCGCCACCACTAAGAGCGCCTGCGGCGTGAGTAAAAAATGAATACGGGCCAACAAAAAAATACCCGCCGCTACCATCGTAGCCGCGTGAATCAAAGCCGAAACGGGCGTGGGACCTTCCATGGCATCGGGGAGCCAAGTAGAAAGCGGCCACTGCGCCGACTTGCCCACCACCCCACAAAAAAGCAACAAGCCAACGGCGGTAGATGGTAAAGGAAGACCAATTGATAATGACTCAAAATGGGTGCTTTGCCCATTGGCAAGCAACAACAGAATACCCATCAAAAAACCCGCATCACCCACCCGATTGAGCAAAAATGCTTTTTGAGCCGCCCAGGCAGCGCGAGGTTTGGCGTACCAAAATCCAATAAGTAGATAAGAACTCAACCCCACCAATTCCCAAAAAACGTACATGAGCAGTAAGTCGGCGGCCAATACCACGCCCAGCATCGAAAATATAAATAGCTGTAAAAAAGCAAAGTAACGCCAGCGGTAGGCATCGTGCGCCATGTAGTTCATCGAAAAAACTTGCACCAACAAAGCCACCAAATGCACCACAAACAGCATCAAAAAAGCCAGCTTATCAAGTTGAAAAGTGAAGTTGAAAGCCGTATTTTGAATATTCAACCAAGTGAAGGTTTCGCCAGTTGGCTGTCCATCAAACTCAGTATATAAACCCATTGAAAACACCAGCCCCGCCAAAGTCGCTGCCATGGCCAACCAACCCGCCCACGCATTGGCGCGTTTGCCAGCGGCAAAAATGACAACAAAAGCCAGAAATGGAATGAGTAGTAGCGCGTACATTTGGCAAATATGGCCTAATTTGGGGGTTTTTACAAAAAGTAAGTCTTCTGTGGCACATTTCCAACGGTGTGCCACAAAAGTTCATTACATTTTTTAAAAGTGTTCAGTTCGCCTATTTGCTTGGAATGGGTATTCCCAACTTATTTGCTCATTTTCAAGCTGATTGCTACATACCCAAGCATTGAAATAAATAATCTTTGTGTGCAAAAATGCGTTTCTAACCAATTGGCAGCAAAATTATAAACTCAACATTTCTTTGAAGCGAATGGCTTGACGGCGTGAGATTTCGATTTTCTCGCCGTTGCCGCGTAGCGTTACCAGCAGCCCACCCGAAAACCACGGCTCTATTTTGTCAATAAATTGTAGATTGATGATGTGTTTGCGGTTTGCTCTAAAAAAAGTGTGCGAGTCCAAACGCTCTTCTAAGGCATTCAACGATTTGAGAACCAAGGGTTTCTGGTCGTCAAAGTGCAGGCGTACGTAATTGCCCATTGACTCAAAAAGGCGTACTTTTCCTAATTTAACAAACCAGCATTTTTCGCCGTCTTTTACAAAAACTTGGTCGTTTTCGCCCAGTATTTTGCGCTCGGCAGTTTGAGCGTGTTTTTTGTCAAATTCGTCAAAAACCCGATGAATGGCTTCCGATAAACGCTGCAAATCTATGGGTTTGAGCAAATAATCGAGCGCGTTGTACTCAAACGCTTTGATGGCGTACTCATCGTAGGCGGTTGTAAATATTACTTCTGGGTGTACGTCTTCGAGCGATTCGAGCAGCTCAAAGCCGTTTTTGCCAGGCATTTGAATATCCAAAAACAATAATTCTGGTTGTAGTTCTTCGATTAGCTTGGTGGCTTCGTCGGCGTTGGCGGCTTCGCCAACAATTTCAACTTTGGGGAAGTTTTCTAACAAACGGCGCAATTCGTTACGAGCCAGTCGCTCATCGTCAATAATAAGTGCTTTCATGTAGTTTTTGAAGATTGATGGGAGATATTGGTGAAAACGCACCCATACCCGTAAAATCAACCAAAAATGAGAATAAGTTCTAACACCAAAAAAAAAATGCGTAAGTTTTTAAACCAAACCGTAATTTGAAACCCAAAAACCGCTCTATCTTGACCATTACCAATCTTTTTTGAAAATTTACCAAAACAGTCGGTTATTTGCTGGTGTTATTGATTGAAAGCAACTATTGAAATATGCACGAGATTGAGCCTTTTTATAATTGGGAGAAATACTACGTAGCCGCCAACGACCGCAAGTCGCCGTTTTATGGGCGCGACTACAACCTCAGCCAATACGAACACGACATTTATGGCTACTACATTCACCCACTTTGGGATCATATTGAGTCCGAAACTTTATACGTCAAGATTTTGTACGCCGATTATTCCAAAAAAATGGCCGTCATTGAGCTCTTTGGCGAGTGGAACGACGCACTTCACAACGATATTATGTTTTTGAAACGCAACGTAATAGACCACCTAACCGACAAAAACATCAACCAGTTTATTTTGATTGGTGAAAACGTACTCAACTTTCATGGCGCAGACGATGAGTATTACGCCGAATGGTTTGAAGATGTAGAAGACGGCTGGATTGCCGCCATTGGTTTCCGCGATTTTGTGGAATACGAATGGAAAAAATATCGTTTGGATTATTACATTAACTTTGGCGGTACGCTGCAACTCAGCAATTGGCGTACACTGTCTCCTACGCAGTTTTATGAAGTTGTAAAAAGCCTCATGGTGCGGCGATTGGCCTGAGAAAGGAGTATGGTTTGACGGTGGTATGGTGTAAAATTTAAAGTATGGTCGTAATTTTGTGCTTCACTCATTTAGCCAACCACCCTCATTCCAAAAAAGTGTATAAGCAAATTATTCTTCCGCTTCTTTTTCGATTTGATGCCGAGCAAGTGCATCACTTTGTGTGCGCTGTTCTCAAATTTGCTTTTAAAATTCCAGGTATTTCGCTTATTTCCAGACAATTGTACCAGTACGAAAACCCCGTTTTGGAGCGCGAAGTATTTGGTTTAAAGTTTAAAAACCCCGTAGGTTTGGCGGCAGGTTTTGATAAAAATGCCGAATTGGTGGAAGAAATGGCCGATTTAGGCTTTGGTTTTGTAGAAATTGGTACCGTAACGCCACTCGCCCAAGCAGGCAACGAAAAACCCCGCCTTTTTAGACTCAAACCCGACCACGCGCTCATCAACCGAATGGGCTTCAATAACGAAGGTGCAAAAGCCGCCGCTGAACGCCTTAGGAAACGAAAAACCAATATTTTGATTGGTGGTAACGTGGGCAAAAACAAACTAACACCCAACGAAAACGCCCTCGACGACTACCTTCAATGCTTTGACGCACTCTATGACGTGGTAGATTATTTTGTGGTAAATGTAAGCTCGCCCAATACCCCTGGCCTGCGCGACCTGCAAGAAAAAGAACCCCTGATGAAAATTTTGAGCGCTTTGAAAGTGAGAAGTGACGAGTTGGGGACGGTCCATAGTCCACAGTCCACAGTCAATGGTCCACAGTCAATGGTCAACGGTCCGCAGTCAATGGTCCCCCCATCGGGGGTTAGGGGGCTTACAAAACCCATTCTCCTCAAAATTGCTCCTGACTTGACGAACAGCCAATTAGACGATATTATTGAGATTGTAACCACCACTCAAATAGCGGGCGTAATAGCCACTAACACCACCATTAGCCGAGCAAATTTAGAAACAGATGGTGATGCAATACAAAAAATAGGCGCAGGTGGGCTAAGCGGAAAACCGTTGACGTATCGTTCAACCGAAGTAATTCGTTATATTTGCGAGCGTTCCAACAATGCTTTTCCGGTTATTGGGGTGGGCGGAGTAGCTTCTCCCGAAGATGCCCTCGAAAAGCTACGGGCGGGTGCCAGTTTGGTTCAAATTTATACGGGCTTCATTTACGAAGGTCCAGGTTTGGCCAAGCGAATTTGCAAGCAATTGGTAAACGTTGCCTACTGACAAAGCGCAGTATGCCACGTTAATTTAACAAAAGTCTTTACTTTGCCCCATCTATAAACGATTGCTTTGTTAGGTTCTAAAAAACACTAACCCAATTTTTTTTTGTAAAAATGGCGCAAAACGTAATTCGTCCCTCCAATCCCAAGCGCGACCGCAAACCTGCTACTACTCGCGCGGCAGCAGCACAAACTGCCGCTCAAACCAGCATTGCTTTCAACAAAATATCAAAAGACCCCCGTACCCACAAGCTCTGGGGTGGATTTTTGGTGGCCTTGTCGGTTTGTCTTCTTTTGGCTTTTGGCTCGTACTTGCTGTCGGGTGCAGAAGACCAAAGCGCGGTGCACGCGCTGTTTTCGGAGCGGAAAGACCTAACTGACCTCAAAGTCAAAAATATATTAGGACTTTTTGGGCTGATAGTGTCGCACTACTTCATTTTTTATTGGTTTGGCGTGGCAGCGTTGGCACTTCCTTTCTTGCTGTTTTTGATTGGGGCCAAAATTGCCTTCAATTGGGAACCCATTTCGCTCAAACGTACAACCCAACAGGTGGTTTTTTACGTATTTTGGCTGAGCTTATTTTTGGGTTTTGTAGTCCTAAACACCAACAGCGTACAGTCGCTGAGTATGCTTTGTGGCGGTGTAGGCTATGAAATTAACGCCCTGTTCGACCGTTACATTGGCTGGGGTAGTTTGTTTGTGATTGCGGGCATATTGTTGGTTTTCTTGATGTTCTTTCACGGTATTCATTCCTTCGACGATTTATTCGACCGTTTGCCCAAACGCAAAATAACCCCGCCTGATTTAGAAGTAGTAGCCGATGATGATGATGATGACGAAAATGATGAAGACGAAGATCTTGAAGAAAAGCCTATTATCAAAAAAACACCCGTTGGCAAAACTGTACCGCTTGGAGTAACGCCCCCACCCGCTACCGCCAAACCAGGGCCGCTGCAACTGGTAGTAGAAAAACCCGAAACCGAAGAACTAATTGAAGAAAAACCCAATTCACCGTTGGTTTCATCGCACAGTTCGCCGCCTACGCCCATTGTGCCTTTTATGGACAGCGACCAATTGGCCGACGACCTGCTGGCCGAATTTGGGCCTTACGACCCCACTCTTGAACTGTCGCAGTACCAATACCCTACGCTCGATTTGCTACACAACCGCAGCGATAACAGCGCGAGTCGCGTGTCCACTGACGAGCTGGAAGACAATAAAAACCGCATCGTAGAAACGCTGGGGCATTTTGGCATTGGCATTGCCAGCATCAAAGCCACCATCGGACCAACCGTTACGCTCTACGAAATTGTACCAGAAGCGGGGGTACGGATTTCCAAAATCAAAGGTTTAGAAGATGACATTGCCCTCAATTTGGCCGCGCTTGGCATTCGTATTATTGCGCCCATGCCTGGCAAAGGAACGATTGGAATAGAACTGCCCAACAAAAACCGCGAAATGGTGCCGATGCGCTCGGTATTGGCCAGTAAGAAGTTTCAAGAATCCAATTTTGAACTGCCTATCATTATGGGCAAAACCATTTCTAACGAAATTTTTATCAGTGATTTGGCCAAAATGCCCCACTTGCTCATGGCGGGGGCCACGGGACAAGGTAAATCGGTGGGTTTGAACGTATTGCTGGCTTCTTTGCTTTACAAAAAACACCCTGCCACTATTAAGTTTGTGTTGGTGGATCCCAAAAAGGTAGAATTGACGCTTTTTAACAAAATTGAACGACATTTTTTGGCCAAATTGCCCAACAGCGAAGAAGCCATCATTACCGATACCAAAAAAGTGGTGCATACGCTCAACTCGCTTTGTATTGAAATGGACACGCGCTACGATTTGCTCAAAAATGCGGGCGTGCGCAACATCAAAGAATACAACGGTAAGTTTACCAATCGGCAGTTGAACCCCGAACATGGTCACCATTTTTTGCCCTATATTGTACTCATTATTGACGAGTTGGCCGACTTGATGATGACCGCTGGCAAAGAAGTAGAGCAGCCCATTGCCCGATTGGCGCAGTTGGCGCGAGCCATTGGTATTCACTTGGTTGTAGCTACGCAGCGGCCTTCGGTCAATGTTATTACGGGTTTAATTAAGGCCAATTTCCCTGCAAGGCTCTCATTTAGAGTTACTTCTAAAATTGACTCGCGCACTATTTTGGATACGGGCGGAGCCGAACAACTTGTGGGTATGGGCGACATGCTGCTCTCAATGGGTTCGGACATGATTCGATTGCAGTGCCCTTTTGTAGATACCGACGAAGTGGACGACGTGTGCGAGTTTATTGGCAATCAACGCGGCTATGCCTCGGCCTACCATTTGCCCGAGTTTAGCGGCGACGACGACACCGACGACCGAAACGAAATAGACTTGGCCGACCGCGACCCGATGTTTGATGATGCCGCGCGGGTAATCGTGAATAGTCAGCAGGGAAGTACGTCGTTGATTCAGCGCAAACTCAAGCTGGGCTACAACCGCGCGGGGCGCATCATGGACCAGCTCGAAGCAGCGGGCATTGTGGGTGGCTTTGAGGGCAGTAAAGCCCGCGAAGTGCTGATTACCGACCTCAACTCGCTCGAACAGATTTTGAAAAATATGAATTAAGGCCGTTGAAATCAGTAACGGCATCACTTAGGCGGACGGCCAGTCTGGTGTCGTTGCTTTAAACATTGGCTTGATTTGTTTGCTTAATAATAGTACTTTTATGCCACAAACACAGCCAACTATTACCATGAAACTCCCTGTATATGTTCTGCTTACGCTGCTCGGCAGCTTTTTACTGAATTCTTGCGCCCTTACACCCACTATGACCGCCCTGCGGCCTGTTTCGGGTCAAATTGCTACCATTGACGGTCGCAATGTAACCACCGACGTGCGCAAAGATATTCAGATAGTGGCTGCTTACGAAGGCCCATTCTTTGATTATTATTTGTTTGATATAGAAGTAAAAAACAAGAGTAACACGCCTTGGACACTTTATCCGTCCGATTTTTTTGGGCAATCGGTAAAAGTGCAAAAGGATTCGATTGGGAGCAACTATTTTACGCACCTTGATGCCATAGACCCGCGTCAGCGCATGTCCGAAGTAGAACAAAGCATGAAACGCGCCAGACAACGGCGCACTATCAACACCATTGTGAACGTAGGCTTAGTGGTAGGCAATATCGCTTTGGCTACGTCGAGCCGTGGCAACAACTCCCGAAATGATTATTGGCGGCGAGCGGCGCAGTTTGACGCAGGTAGTAACCTAATCTGGACCAAGCAAATTATTGATAATGAGCGTTATAACAAATTGATGCACCGCCTCAATGACGAAAAAGGCTTGCTCCAAACCGACGCACTCGCCGAGGCTACCATTGAGCCAGGCAACTCAGTACGAGGTCTATTGTTGATAAAAGCCGACCCCAAGGCCGAAACCATTATTTTGAATTATCCCGTGGGCAATGCCACCAATATCAGTTTTGAGTTTGAACAACAAACCATTAAAAAATAAAACCTATTGCAAGCATTTTTTATGAAACAGGCCGTTAAGCGTCTTATTCCCAGTCAGTTGAAACAACATTTAGGCGGCCTGCGCTTACAATTCAAAAGTATTCCCTACCGCGTAGGCAACGACGTAGAGTGTCCAATTTGTGGCACTCATTACAAATCTTTTATGCCGTTTCGGTACCGAAACAATGCCTATTGCCCCACCTGCAAATCGTTGGAGCGCCACCGTTACATTTATCTCAACCTCCGCGACAATTTGGGATTTTATGCCGCGCCACGCAAAAAAGTACTGCATTTTGCCCCCGATATTTGCCTCATTCCGAGTATTGTCCAAAATCCGTTCATTGAGTACATCACCGCCGACTACATGACCTCGTTTACGAGTAGCATCACCATCAAACCCGACTACGTGATGTCTATTGACAACATTCTGTTTCCCGATGAAACCTTCGATTTAGTGATTGCCATTGGCATTTTGGTGATGGTTCCCAACGACGCGCAAGCCATTCGAGAAGTGTTTCGGGTTTTAAAACCAAGCGGCTACGCTATTTTTCATGACCCCATCAATCTCAACCAGCCGCAGTCGTTTTCTGATGCCAATTTAACCCCCGACGAAAAACAAAAACTCTACCACGGCCACGACCAACGTTGGTACTACGGTGCTGACTACGCCGACCGCCTCCGGGCCCAGGGTTTTGCGGTAGAAACCGACACCTACGCCCAGCAGATTGATGCCAAACGCTACGGTATTTCGCCCAATGAACGTATTTACGTAGCCAAAAAAGGATAGCGGTAATCAACGGGCGACACGAAGGTTTCTTTAATGGTGCGCGGCGACACCCACCGCAGTAAATTGAGCATCGAACCCGCCTTATCGTTGGTGCCAGACCCCCTTGCTCCGCCAAAAGGCTGCTGCCCTACTACTGCCCCCGTGGGTTTGTCGTTGATATAAAAATTGCCCGCCGCATTTACCAACCGCTTGGTAGCCAATTCAATAGCGTAGCGGTCTTGCGCAAAAATAGACCCCGTAAGCGCGTAATTAGAAGTATTGTCTAAGAGTGTTAGGGTTTCTTCAAACTGGTCGGGTTCATAGACGTAAATGGTCAAAACGGGCCCAAATATTTCTTCGCACATGGTAACGTATTTGGGGTTGGTAGTTTGCAAAACAGTTGGTTGCACAAAATACCCCTTCGATTTGTCGCAATGGCCACCCGCTATTACCGTTACCGAGGAGTCGGCTTTGGCAGCGGCGATGTAAGCGGCTATTTTGTCAAACGATTTTTCGTCAATCACAGCGTTGATAAAATTACCAAGGTCTTCGGTGCCGCCCATTTTCATGGTTTGGAGGTCAGCAACCATGTAATCTTTCACTTCTTGCCACAAATTGGCAGGAACATAGGCCCGCGAAGCCGCCGAGCATTTTTGGCCTTGGTACTCAAAAGCACCCCGAACCAGTCCCACGGCCACCGCTTTGGGGTCCGCGGTGTGGTGCACCATCACAAAATCTTTCCCGCCCGTTTCGCCTACAATGCGCGGAAACGATTTATAGACGGGCAAATTCTCACCAATTGTTTTCCAAATGTGCTGAAACACCTTGGTACTGCCCGTAAAGTGAATACCCGCAAAATCAGGATGCGCAAAAATAACATCGCCAGCAGTTGGGCCGTCGGCATAGACCAAATTAATAACGCCCTGTGGCAAACCAGCTTCCAAAAACACCCGCATCAGCAAGTCGGCGGCGTAGGCTTGGGTGTAAGCAGGTTTCCAAACCACCACGTTGCCCATCAAAGCCGCCGAGGTAGGCAAATTGCCCGCAATGGCCGTAAAGTTGAAGGGCGTGAGCGCAAACACAAACCCCTCAAGCGGGCGATATTCTAATCTGTTCCAAACACCCTCCGAAGATTGTGGCTGTTGGGCGTAGATTTCGGTGGCGTAATGAACATTAAAACGCAAGAAATCAATCATTTCGCAGGCCGAGTCAATTTCAGCTTGGTACGCATTTTTAGATTGCCCCAGCATCGTAGCCGCGTTGATGGCCGCGCGGTATTTAGTAGCCAGCAGGTCGGCGGCTTTCAAAAAAATACTGGCACGTTGCTCCCAATCCATACCTGTCCACTGCGGGCGGGCGGTCAGCGCGGCCTCAATGGCCATTTGCACGTGCGAGGCATCGCCTTCGTGAAGGTGGCCCAGTACGTGCTGATGGTCGTGGGGACATACCACGGCGTGCTTGTTGTTGGTCAAAATTTGTTGGTTGCCAATGTACATCGGTAAATTGAGTACCTGAGCGCGGGCTTCGGCTATGGCTGTTTGCACCGCCGCTCGCTCGGGCGTGTGCGGAGCGTAGCTTTTGATGGGTTCGTTTTTGGGTGCGGGAACATTAAAAAATCCTGGCATCTGATTTGTTGGTGAATGGGTTTTGATGGGGGCAATTTTAGCAAATAAAAACAGCAACTCAAAGCCAAAAGCGGAATTGAACGAGCGAGCGCGTGCCTTACCTTGCTATTTTGCTTGAGTTCTTCCCTGTGAATCAGCTTTATCTAAACTTAATACCTTTTCTACATATTCCGTTCTCACGTTACAAGAATATATGGAGTAACAGCAGCTACGCTTTGGGTGGTTTTTGAAGCATCTAAACCGCTAAAATACACTTAATCAATTACTTACGTAGTCAAATGCAAATAAACAACGTTTTATTTGTTGTACCTTTATTACATGGGATATTGACTTTTGTTTGTTTTAAAGTGAAAAATATAACATTGTTAGAAAATTTACCATCGGTAGATATGAGGCTATTACCGGTAATAGCTTTGAGTTTTTAGGCCAACAGGTGGGCTTCGTTGGCGAGGTCGGGCGTGTGATGAATTGTAGTGCGGCTGCTCAATCTAAACGTGCCATTGCCCATACTTATTCTTCACGAGCGTGGGTATGACGCGCAAGAGTTGGTCGGCGGGAGGCACGCTGAGAGTGGCATTTTGCTGGTAATGCAGCGCGGGCGTTTGAACAGGTACTTGGTCGTTAGGGGCGCGCAGTTGTTGATCGCAGTTGGCAAAAGGCAAAATTTTGTAATCTTCTATCTGCGCAACATACTCATTTTGGCGTTTCATAACCTCAAAATAGGCGAACACTCGCTCAACCAACACGACACCCGTCGCTGCATCGAAACGCCATCAAGAAGATGAAAAACAGCAACATACCAAACAACAAAAGCCTGGCACACAAAAATAATGACAAAAAAGGAGTTGCACGATGTAAATTTCAGTAGAAAAAGTGCTTTATTGCTTTCTGATAGTAGAATTTAGTTCTTTTCCTTTCTTTTTTTACCTTAAAACAATTACTAAAATGAACAATTTGGTGTATGTACTCATCATTGGTGCAGTTTCTGGCTGGTTAGCTGGTCAAATCAGAAGCGGTTACGGCTTTGGTTTACTTGGTAATATCATCGTCGGTATTGTGGGCGCTTTTGTTGGAAATTGGGGCTTCGGTCAATTGGGCATATCGCTCGGTGCCGGTATTGTTGGCACCATTATAACTTCGGTTATTGGCGCGTTAGTGGTGCTTTTTGTCATTGGTTTATTTAAAAAATGACGTTGATATGGAGTCGGGCGTGTTGAGTTCTCAATGCGCCCGACTCCATATCTCACATTAGCCCGTTTATTGAAAATGCGTTGGATAGATGCCCCTTTTCTGACGCATAAAACCCGTAAATAATTCACCTAAGAATTAATGAATTTGCTGCGCGACACGCAACTTATCTTAGACGCTATGCCTGGCGAAACCCTTGATATATCGGTAGTTATACCACTTTTTAACGAAGAAGAATCGCTCCCCGAACTCACCGATTGGATTGAGCGCGTGATGACTGAAAACCATTTTAGCTACGAAGTATTACTCATAGACGACGGCAGCACCGACGACTCTTGGCGGGTTATTCAACAACTGGCCGTAGCCAATATAGCTATTAAAGGCGTTCGTTTCAACCGAAATTATGGCAAAACGGCAGCGCTCCAAACCGCTTTCCAAGCCGTGCGCGGCAACGTGGTTATTACCATGGACGCTGACCTCCAAGACAGCCCCGACGAAATTCCTGAACTCTACCGCATGATTCAGGAAGAGGGTTACGATTTGGTGTCGGGGTGGAAACAAAAACGCTACGACCCCCTCACCAAAACCTTGCCTACCAAGCTCTTTAACGCCGTAACGCGCCGCATTTCGGGCGTACAACTAAACGATTTCAACTGTGGTTTGAAGGCTTACAAACAGCGGGTTGTCAAAAATATTACGCTCTATGGCGAAATGCACCGCTACATTCCAGTAGTGGCCAAGTGGAGTGGCTTCCGAAAAATTGGGGAAAAGGTGGTGCAACACCAAGCACGCAAATATGGCAGTACCAAATTTGGCTTGGAGCGGTTTATCAACGGTTTTTTAGATTTGCTCTCCATTACATTTGTCCATCGTTTTAGCAAAGCACCCATGCACTTTTTTGGGGCGTGGGGTACGCTGTCGTTCTTTGTTGGCACAATGATGACTTTGTACTTAATTGCTCAAAAAGTGTATCTCATTTTTTCGGGCGAAAAATTTAGGAACATTACCGACAACCCGCTGTTTTTCTTGGCATTGATGGCCATTATTATTGGCGTTCAGCTATTCTTAGCAGGTTTTATTGGCGAAATGATGGTCAAACAAAGTACCGTAAAACAAGCCGACTACTTGGTATCGGAGCGCGTCGGGATTTAAGAATTTATTCTTCGTAAGCCCAATCAATGCGGTGCTTCATGTCCCGAATCACCAAACCTTGCGCCTTAAAATACGTTCTAATCTCATCTACTTTATCGTACGCTTGGGCGGCCTTATACGTTCGGTAAAGCTCCAACATTCCGTTCAAAACGGCATCTCCTTCGCTTTTTTCTTCTTGCAAACCCAATATTTGCTCAAAAAACAACACAAATTTTTCTTTCAATAAGCCAAAGCCCGCCTCGCCCAATGCCGCAGGTGTGAGTTGGTTGAGGTAAAGCATATTGATGTATTTGAGCAAATTGAACACCTGCGCAACGGCCACAGCAGTGTTGAGGTCGTCGTTCATGGCTTCATAAAAGGCCGCCACCGATTTTTCAATATCGGCTACTTTTTTGACATCTATTTCTACGCCTGGCGTTGAAACCTTCAAGCCTGCCTCGTCCGTTTCGTGCGTTATCTCGGCAGGAATATAGACCATTTGTTTGAGCGATTTTAGGCCATTTACCAACCGTTTGTAGGCTTTTTGTGCACCTTTGAGGGCATCGTTAGAAAAGTCGAGCGTGCTGCGGTACTGCGATTGCAACATAAAAAACCGAACCGACATGGGGCTGTATGCCTGTTCCAAAAGCGGGTGGCTGCCCGCAAACAATTCGGCGGGCAAAAACGAATTCCCCAGCGATTTGGACATTTTTTGGCCATTGACGGTCAGCATATTGGAGTGCATCCAGTAGCGCACGGGGGCTGTGCCATTTAGCCCCGTTCCTTGGGCTATTTCACATTCGTGGTGCGGAAATTTCAAGTCCATTCCGCCGCCATGAATGTCGAATTTTTTTCCTAAATACTTGGTACTCATACAAGTACACTCCAAATGCCAGCCTGGAAAACCCCGTCCCCAAGGGCTGTCCCATTGCATGAGGTGTTCGGGTGCGGCGTTTTTCCAAATGGCAAAATCGAGCGGATTGCGCTTTTCGGCAGTTCCTTCCAGTTCGCGGGTTTCGATTAGCAGTTCGTCCAATACCCGCCCCGAAAGTTTGCCATAATCGTTACCATTTTGATTATATTGGTTAATATCAAAATACACCGACCCGTTCGACTCATAAGCCAATCCTTTGGCTATCAAGTCTTTAACGGCTTCAATTTGTTCAATTAAATGCCCCGTGGCAGTAGGTTCAATGCTGGGCGGCAAAAGATTGAATTGCTTCAATACATCGTGAAAATCGTTGGTGTAGCGTTGCACAATCTCCATCGGTTCTATTTGTTCCAATTTGGCCATACGCCCAATCTTGTCTTCGCCCTCGTCGCCGTCGCCCACCAAATGCCCCACGTCAGTGATATTGCGCACGTAGCGTACTTTGTAGCCCATGTGCGTCAAATACCGAAACAGCGTGTCGAACGTCAAAAAAGTGCGTACATTGCCCAAGTGAACGTAATTATAGACCGTTGGCCCACACACGTACAAACCCACGTGCGGCGGCGCAATGGCCTCAAAGTTTTCTTTCTGACGATTGAGTGAATTGTAAATTTTGAGCGGCTGAGTCATTGATTGAATGGAAAGAGGTGTATTTTGAAGCCTCAAAAATAAGACTTTCTTTTGGTAAATGTTTTTGAATACATTTGTCAATCAACAATAAACGCGCCAAATGTTGTTTTTAGATTTAATAAAGAGGTCTTGTTTGTGGCAAAAAAACGCAATTTTGAGCAGTTGGGCTTTGGTGTTTTTGGCCACGTCCGCCATTGCCCAAATTCCGCTCGATAGTTGGCGCACGCATTTTAGCTATCGGTCGCTTGATGGGCTGGCGGTGGTTGGCTCAAACGTCTATGCTTTTTCTCAAAATGGCGTTTTTTATTTCGATGCCACCGACAATCAAACGGTTACGCTTTCCAAACAAAACGGCCTGACCGAAACGGGCGTGTCGGCATTGGCATTTGCCGAAGCTGCGCAAACGCTGGTAGTTGGCTACGAAAACGGTAACGTTGATTTGCTAAAAATAGACGCAAAAAATCGGCCAGACGACCTACAAAATCTTCCCATTCTCAAAAACTCCGACCAAATTTTGGGCAGCAAGCGCATCAATCAAATAGTTTTAAACAACAAAAATGCTTTCTTGGTTGGCGATTTTGGCATTGCGCTCTTAGATTTGGCACGGGCAGAAATTCGAGAAACGTACCGCAACATTGGTCCAAACGGTACAGCCATTGACATTTCAAAACTGGCCATCGCCAACGATTCCATTTATGTCCTCACTACGGCTGGGCTACGCGCCGCTCGGTTCGCGCCCGATGTCAATTTGCAGTTTTTTGGCAATTGGCGCAGCGTCAATGCCCCCATTTTTGGTTCGTTTAGCCATTTAATTGCCCTTAACAATGCTCTTTTTGCCGCCGAAAATCGGCAAGTGTGGCGTTACAGCGGCGGCCAATGGTCGCGTTTTTTGCAAACCAACGGCCTCATTACCAGCCTCAACGCCACCGCAGGGCAGTTGGTAGTAGGCCAAGCAGGCAGCGTTCAGTTACAAAACGGAACAAGTTTTTCTGATGCCATACTCACCAATCCCACCAACGTACTGGCCGACAACAGCGGTAATTTTTGGGCTACCACCACTCAAAACGGCCTGGTGCGTCTGCAAAATGGAAACCTACAATCTATTGCGCCAACCGGGCCAGCATTCGACTTGTACCAAAGTTTAAACTTGCTCAACCAATCTGTTGCAGCCTTGCCCGGCTTGGGCGTTCAAACAGGGTTTAGTTTATTTTCAAATCAACAATGGCAAACTTTCAACCAGCCTCGCTCGGTTGTATCAACCGTTTTTGACCCCGCCAACCAACAAACCTACGTGGCTTCTTTTGACGACGGTATTTTTGCAATAACCAACAACGGAACGCGCCAACAACTACCCAACAGCCCCAGCAACGCCCGCGCCCTGGCCTTAGACCGCGACGGCAACCTCTGGGCGTGCGGCAACGGTCTGTCAGTACGACAACGCGACGGCACTTGGCTCTCTTTTGGGTTGCCACGCCGTCAATTTGACCAGTTGTTGATAGATAAAAACGGATTTAAGTGGCTCATTATCAACAGTGTATCGGGTGGGGGAGTGCTGGTATTTGACGACAAAACCAACCGTTCTCGCTTGATCAATACCGCCCAAGGAACGGGTGGTTTACCCGATTTGGGAATCAACGATATTGCGCTCGACTGCGACGGAGCCGTCTGGACTGCCACCAATCGGGGCGTGGCGGTATTCGACAATCCTGCCGCCGTTTTTAACACTAACTTTAACGCATTTCTGCCCGTATTTGAGCGCCGTAGGCTTTTCGCGGGCGAACCCGTAACCAACGTATCGGTAGACGGCGGCAACGGCAAATGGTTTAGTACGGCCAATGGTCTGTTTCGGTTTTCGCCAGATGCCTCCGAGCTATTGGCTCGTTTTGATGACAAAAACAGCCCGTTGCCTTCCAATACAGTCGTTGATATAGCCGCTGAGCCAGTCAGTGGCGAAGTATTTTTTTTAACCAATAAAGGTATTGTTTCTTATCGCAGTCCCGCCACCGAACCTGCAGTGGCATTATCTCAAATTTCGATTTTTCCCAATCCCGTTAGACCAGAATTTGATGGACTGCTGGCTATCAAGGGTTTAACCGAAAACGCCGTAGTAAAAATTACGGACATGGCAGGCCGCTTGGTTTACGAAACCCGCTCGCAGGGCGGTACGGCCACTTGGAATTTGTTCAACTACCAAGGCCACCGCGCCGAAACAGGCGTGTACCTGGTGCTGGTAGCCGACGCGCTCGGCAACGAAGCCATAGCGGGGAAATTGGCAATAGTTAGGTAGCTTTGCGAAATCACATGAACCATAACTATATTTGTCGGCATGAATAGACCTTATATTGTTGGCATTACGGGCGGGAGCGCGTCGGGCAAAACGTTTTTTTTGAATAGTTTGATGAACGCTTTCGCCGAAGAAGAAATCTGTCTTATTTCGCAAGACCACTACTATCGGGCGCGGCACGAGGTACCTGTGGACGAAAACGGCGTGCATAATTTTGATTTGCCCCAAGCCATTGACCACAAAACCTACGCCCGCCACATTTTAGATTTGCGCGAAGGGCGCGCCGTTGAGCAACGCGAATACACCTTCAATAATCCCAATATAGTGCCAAAAATGCTACAATTTGAGCCTCGGCCCATCATTGTAGTAGAAGGGATTTTGGTGTTTTACTTCAAAGAAATTGCCGATTTGCTTGATTTGAAGATTTTTATTGATGCCAAAGAACACATCAAGCTCAAACGGCGCATTATCCGCGACCAAGTAGAGCGCGGCTACGACCTCACCGATGTGCTGTACCGCTGGGAAAACCACGTTTTTCCGACTTACGAGCAATACATCAAACCCTCAAAGGCAGATGCCGATTTGATTATTCCAAACAACCGAAATTTTCAGAAAGGATTGGGCGTGGTAAAGGCATTTTTGAGAAGTCAATTAGACCATAAATCCACCGAAAGCCATTGAATACCAAGCTATTGCCTGTGAAGACACAGGCAATAGCTTGTGCCTGTGTCTTCACAGGCAATAAGTGCTACAACTCCCAAATAGTGGGGCTATTGTGGCGGCGCAGGTGCTTGCCTATTTCCATCCAAAAGGCCATCACCAAGTAGATAATAATGGGAGAGCCAAACGTCAAAAAAGTAGCATAGATAAAATACAGGCGGATACTACTGGCCGATATGCTCAGAATTTCGCCTGAACGGGCGCAAACGCCAAAAATCTGATTTTCAACGAAGTAACGAAAGCGATTCATAAGCACATTATAGTTTAAACGGTGGCGAATTTAGTTTTTTTAATAATCATCTTCAATCTTTTGCCAAATTATATTGTGATTTTTTTGGTTTTGGACAACTATTCAATAAATTTGTTTGAAAATTTGCCAGAAAATATTGGATTACAAGTAATGAAACCGTTGGTTTTTGGCAGTTAATAATCAATTTATTCATTTTCTAATTTTGTGGTACAATGCAAACAGGAATAGTAAAATTTTTCAATGAGGCCAAAGGCTTTGGTTTTATTGTAGATGATGAGTCGCAGAAAGAGATTTTTGTGCACGTAACGGGTCTGGGCGGTACGGTAATTCGTGAACGCGACCAAGTGGAGTACGAATTGGTAGATGGCAAAAAAGGACTAAACGCCAGCAAAGTAAGAAAAATATAAAGCACAAATAGCTGCGCAAGAAATATAAAAAAGAGAGAAAGCCAATTGGTTTTCTCTCTTTTTGTTTTTCGTTGGTTACTTAACCGCTATTTTTGCTCTACTTATCTACTACTTGTTATGCAAAAAATAGTTATTCTGGGCGGCGGTGAAAGCGGCGTTGGAGCGGCATTGCTCGCCCAAGCCAAGGGCTACGAGGTGTTTTTGTCGGACAAAAGCCTGCTGCGCGCCGATTACCGCCAAACGTTAATCAAAAACAACATTGCTTTTGAAGAAGGACAACATACCGAAGCACTTATTCTGAATGCTACCGAGATAGTGAAAAGTCCTGGCATACCCGACAACGCGCCGCTGGTGCAGCAATTGTACGCCCAAAATACGCCCGTTATCTCCGAAATTGAGCTGGCAGCGCGTTACACCAAAGCCAAAAAAATAGCCATTACGGGCAGCAACGGCAAAACTACCACCACTTTGTTGGTGTATCATTTGCTCAAATCGGCGGGGCTAAACGTGGGGCTGGGCGGCAACATTGGCGAGAGTTTTGCCAAGCAAGTTATCAATGACACCTTCGACTGGTTTGTGCTGGAACTAAGCAGTTTTCAGTTGGATAATATGTATAATTTTAAGGCCGACGTGGGCATTTTGCTCAACATCACACCCGACCACCTGGACCGCTACAACTATCAATTTCAAAACTACGTCAATTCTAAATTTAGGTTGTTGCAAAACATGACCGCCACCGACGATTTTATTTATTTTGCCGAAAACGAAGCCATTCAAAAAGAATTAAGTTACAAAGCTTTCAGTGTCAATTACTTACCCATTTCGCTCGAAAAAACTTTGGAAAAAGGTGGTTTTTTTCGGGACGGAATTTTGCACGTTAAAAATCATTCTGCTACTTTTGAGATTGAAGCCAATGAGTTGCCCATCAAAGGCGCGCACAACGTACTCAATACCCTTTCGGCAGTATTGGCGGCGCAGGCGGCAGGGCTAACAAACGCGCAAATTCGGACTGGTTTATTGAGTTTTCAGAACGCTTCGCACCGTTTAGAACTCGTCAAAACCCACCACGAAGTTCAGTTTGTAAACGACTCAAAAGCCACCAACGTGGACTCGGTGTTTTACGCGCTGGGTAGTTTCAATGACCCCATCATTTGGATTGCGGGCGGCGTGGATAAGGGCAACGATTACACCCAAATTCAGGCACTTGTTCGTCAAAAAGTAAAAGCCCTTGTTTGCTTGGGCAAAGACAACAGCAAACTTCTTTCGTTTTTTACCCCAATCGTTCCAATTATTATCGAGACGCAGGATGTCAAAGATGCCGTGGCGCAAGCGCGGGCATTGAGTCAGCCTGGCGACGTGGTGTTGCTATCGCCCGCGTGTGCTAGTTTCGATTTGTTCAAAAATTATGAAGACCGTGGCAACCAATTTAAAGCCGCCGTTTTGGAACTATTCTAACCATAAAAAACGATGAACAACAACGAAATCTTCGCCGAGGCCGCCGCGCCCCAACCCAGCCCAAGCCACATTTGGGAAAACTTCAAAGAATGGATTCGCCGCAATTTAAAAGGCGACATTATTATTTGGCTCATTGTTGTTTTGCTTTCTTTGGGCAGTATGTTGGTGGTTTACAGCGCCACAGGCACGCTGGCGTATCAGCACGGCGGCGGTTATCCTGAGTTATTTTTACTCAAACACGCGGGCTACCTGTTCGTTGGGCTGTTTGTGATGTGGCTGGTGCACCGCGTCAATTATACTTATTTTGTAAGGCTCTCGCGGGCGGCACTTTTTATGTCTATTCCGCTGCTTATTTTGGTAAAAGTAGCAGGCGTAACCATCAACGGAGCTACGCGTTGGCTGGCTATTCCAGGCATTGGCATTACTTTTCAGCCCGCCGATTTTGCCCGCATGGCCCTCATTGCCAACTTGGCGGCCATGCTTGCCAAACGGCAACGGGTTGATTACGATTGGCAGGTATTTACCCGCATGATTTTGTGGGTGGGTATTATCTGTTTTTGCACTGCTCTGAGTAGCACCTCCACCGCCGCTTTACTGGGGATTACTTGTTTTTTGATGTTGTTTATTGGGCGCGTTCCAGCCAAATATCTGCTGGTTATGGTGCTGTTTATTGGCGTGGCGGGCGGCTTGGGCTTGGTATTTGGCCAACGCCTCGAAACCGCCAAGGGGCGCATTGAGCGGTTTTTGGCAAACGATGAACACCAAGCGCGTCAAGCTATTATTGCGGTGGCTAATGGTGGTACTTTTGGTACTGGTCCTGGCAACAGCCACCAACGAAACTACCTCACGCAGGCTTTTTCTGATTTTATTTACGCCATTATCATCGAAGAGTACGGCCTCATTGGCGGGGCAATTGTCTTGATTTTGTACTTGTGGTTGCTCGTACGAGGCGTAAAAAACATCAGTCTAACCAACCGCGCTTTTGGTGGGCTGCTTTCGGCGGGGCTTACGTTAAGCATTGTGATTCAAGCATTTGCCAACATGACCGTGGCCGTTGGACTGGTGCCCGTTACGGGGCAACCACTGCCTTTATTGAGTATGGGTGGCACCTCTATTTTGTTCACCTGTGTTTCTTTGGGCGTTGTACTCAGCGTAAGCCGAGGTGAGGCAGATGAAAGTAAGATTTAAAAATTATGGCCAAACGAATCATCATCAGCGGCGGAGGTACGGGCGGACACATCTACCCAGCTATTGCCATTGCCAACCAACTTAAAGCCATTGACCCCGCCACCGAGATATTGTTTGTGGGAGCAGCGGGCAAAATGGAAGCCGAAAAAGTACCCAAAGCAGGCTATGCCATTGAGTTGCTGCCCATTGTGGGCATCAAACGCGAGTTGTCGTTGGCCAACTTGGCCTTTCCGTTTAAGCTCGTGCGCAGCTTGCTCAAAGCCCGCAGCATTATCAAAAATTTTAAGCCCGATGCAGCCGTTGGGGTAGGGGGGTTTGCGAGCGGGCCTTTGCTGATGGTGGCATCGCTGATGGGTGTGCCAACGCTTATTCAAGAGCAAAACTCTTATGCGGGTATCACCAACAAACTGCTGGCCAAGCGCGCCAAAGCCATTTGCGTGGCGTATCCCAAAATGGAGGCGTTTTTTCCAAAATCAAAAATAAAACTGACGGGTAATCCCGTTCGCAAAGATATTTTGGACGTTACACACAAGCACCCGCAGGCGTGTGTGCACTTCGGACTCAATCCAAACCTCAAAACACTGCTCATCATTGGCGGTAGTTTGGGGGCCAAAACCATCAACGAAAGCATTGACGCAGGGCTGAAAACTTTAATTGATTCGGGTTATCAAGTGATTTGGCAAACGGGCAAACCTTACGCCGAAAAAGCAAAAAAAGCAGTGGAATCACTGCAAAGTTCGCAGATTTACACCGCCGAGTTTATTTATGAAATGGATTTGGCCTACGCCGCCGCCAACGTGGTGGTATCGCGGGCGGGTGCTTTGTCGGTGTCTGAGTTGTGTTTGGTGGCCAAACCTTGTATTTTAGTTCCTTTTCCGTTTGCCTCCGAAGACCACCAAACCAAAAACGCCATGAGCTTGGTAACACAAAATGCCGCCCTGCTCGTAAAAGATGCCAACGCCAAAGAAGAACTCATTCAAACGGCATTGCACTTGTTGAGCAACCCTCAAAAACAGCAAGAATTAAAAACCAACATTCAACAATTGGCCAAACCTAACGCCGCCCAAGAAATTGCCGAGGCGGTTCTGAGTCTATGAAAATCACTGATTTTAAATACGTTTATTTTTTGGGCATTGGCGGCATTGGCATGAGTGCGCTGGCGCGGTGGTTTGCCATCAATGGTTTTGTGGTGGCTGGCTACGACCGCACCCCCACGCCGCTCACCAATAAACTGCAAACCGAAGGTATTGCCGTTCATTTTGACGACGACATCGCTCAAATACCACTGCCGTTTAAAGAAAACAAAGCCCAAACACTGGTGATTTTTACGCCTGCTATTCCAGCTAATCATGCCGAATACAATTTTCTAAAAAACAACGGCTTTGAACTTCAAAAACGGGCGCAAGTATTGGGCCTTTTGGCGGGTGGAATGTTCACGCTGGCGGTGGCTGGCACGCACGGCAAAACCACTACTTCTTCGATGTTGGCGCATTTACTGCGTCATTCGGGTGTGAATTGCGCCGCTTTTTTGGGCGGAATTACCCAAAATTACGGCACAAATTTACTCATCAACGAACCAACCGACGATTTGAGCCAAGTTTTTTGCGTGGTCGAAGCCGACGAGTTTGATCGCTCATTTTTAACACTTTTCCCAAACATCGCCGTCGTAACCTCTACCGATGCCGACCACCTGGATATTTACGGCGACCACCATTCGATGTTAGAATCGTTTGCGGCTTTTGTGGCTCAAATAAAGCCCAATGGCCACTTTTTTATGCAGCAAAGTTTAGATTTGGCCGCTCAAACTACCGCCCAAACCAGTACTTATTCGCTTCAATCGGGGGCTTATCACGCCCAAAACGTACGGGTCGAAAATGCTTGCTTTGTTTTTGACATCATTTACCCCAACGGCCATATTGAAAATATTTCGATGCAAGTGCCTGGTTTTCATAACGTAGAAAATGCCATTGCAGCAGCAGCCGTTGCGTTGGAGGTGGGGCTTTCGGAAGCGCAAATCAAAACTGGTTTAGAAACTTTTGGGGGCGTAAAAAGACGATTTGAGTATTATCTAAAAACCGACCAAAAAGTATTGATTGACGACTACGCGCACCATCCCACCGAAGTAGAAGCATTTTTGAGGTCGGTGAAAGCTCTTTATCCCACGCGCCATTTGACAGCTATTTTTCAGCCACACTTATTTAGCAGAACACGTGATTTTGCTGCTGAGTTTGCCCAAAGTCTTTCCGTTGCCGACCACCTCATTTTGCTTGACATTTATCCCGCCCGCGAGCTGCCCATTGAGGGCGTAACGTCAGCACTTATTTTTGACCAAGTAACTTGCTTAAAAACGCAATGTTTGAAAACCGACCTGTTGGCAACGTTAAAAAATAGCCCAACTGACGTGGTGGTAACCATTGGCGCGGGCGACATTGACCAATACATTGAACCCATAAAACAACTATTGCAATGAAACGCTGGATTTGGTGGACTTTGAGCGGAACGATGGCGTTGGGCTTAATCATATTTACCGTTGTACAACAAAAAAGCAGGCGTTGCCAAGGCTTGTTGGTGCAACTTGACGAGCAGGCGGCATATTCTTTTTTTAGCGAAACCGACATCAAAAACTTGGCTACACTCAACGGTTCTGATGATTTTGAAGATATATTATTTGAAAAAATTAACCTCCAAACAGTTGAAAATCGAATCTTGGCAAACCGTTTGATAAAAAATTGTAGGGCATACCGCGATTTATCAGGACATTTGGTGTTGGCTATTGAGCAACAAAATCCAATTGGTCGGCTTATTGGCTATTCGAGTAGCGAGCAATTGCTTACTTCCTCAAAGGGGGGATACCTAACCGAAACAGGCGCAATAGTGCCGTTGTCCAAACATTTTGCGGCGCGAGTAACATTGGTATCGGGCGATTTTTTCAAAAACTCCAACAACATAAAGTCGGCCAATGGCCTTAAAATTGTTGAAATGTTAAGGCAAATTCAAAAAGAGCCGCTTTGGAAAGCGCAAATAACCGAATTGATTGTGCAACCTGATGGTGAAATAACACTCATTCCACAAATTGGAAACTATAAAATTGAATTTGGTTTGGCCGACGATATTGAGCCTAAATTTAACAAGTTACGGATTTTTTATAACACCATTTTACCCTTAAAAGGCTGGGAACGTTACGCTCGTGTGAGCGTCAAATTTAAAAATCAGGTTGTTTGTGAGTAAATTTCAAGGTATTTACCCCAAAAATTGCAATATTTGGGGTCGTTTTAAATCCACAGGTTAGACAATACATCTTTTAACATCATTATTCATGTCAGCAACTCCCGACTCTTTTATTCTTGGTGTGGACATTGGCACCAGCAAAGTGGCCGCCGTAGTAGCTCGCCAAGTAAGAAATCTTGGCAATGATACGCTCGAAATAATAGGTATTGGTAAAGCGGCCAACAAAGATGGCGTAACCAAAGGCAACATCAGAAATTTGACCAAAACCAAAGAAGCCATTGCCCAAGCTGTAAATGAGGCCACCAGCCGAGCGTCCATTAATTATGCCAACCTCGATGCCCTATTTGCGAACGTAAACATCGGCGGCACGTTGGTAGAGGCGCGGTCAGAAACGGGGAGTATCACCTGCAAATCGCCTGGGAGTGAAGTGCAGCGCAACGATGTGAAACAATTGTTCAGAGATGTGTATCAAACCTCCACTACCGAAAACAACGAGATTATTCATTTGTTACCATTGCGTTTTAGCGTTGGCGACGAAGCCCAAATCTATGACCCCGTTGGACACATTGGCTTAAAACTAAGCGGTGATTTTAACGTTATTTCAGTTAAAAAAACGGCCATTAAGCAAATCAAGCAGTCGCTGCGTGAAGCCAATTCGCTCTTGCAAGACGACAACCTGATGGTGTCGCCGTTGGCATCAGCCATGTCGGTTTTAGACGACAACCACAAGCGTTTGGGCGTGGTAATGGTGGATATTGGGGCTGGTACTACCGACGTGGTGATTTATTACGACGGCTTACTTCGGCATTTGGCCATATTGCCCTACGGCGGCAACCTCCTCACCAGCGACATCAGCGAAGGCTGCTACCTCACCATCGAAAGTGCCGAAGAAGCCAAGATTACCCTGAGTGCCACCAACCCCGACGAGTGCGGCCTCAACATGCTGCTGGTAGTACCCACTGCCGACGGCATTCCGCCAATTGAAGTAGTGGCCAAAAATGTGGCCTTGATAGCCCGCGCCCGTCTGCGCGAAATAGCCGCGCTGGTGTATGCAGAAATAAAAAAATCGGGCTATGAGCAAAAGCTGAGAGCAGGAATTGTGCTAACAGGCGGAACGGTGCAAATAAAAGGGATAGAAGGCATTTTTAAGGATATCACCAAAATGCACGTACAAGTTGGCGCGCCCAAAGGCTTAGAAACTACTGCCCTCTACGACCAAGTAATGCGCGACCATTCGTACGCAACAGCGTTGGGTTTGGTTTGGAGCAACATCAAAGCCTTAGACCAGCGAGTAGGTTTTGACAACGACCTAAACACCCCCCAAGAGGAAGAAGAAACCGATGCAAAACCAACCAAGCTCAAGAAAACTGAAAACAATTGGTTCAGTTTTCGATCATTGAAGGGTACAATTGGCGGTTTTTTGAATGACGACATAAAAGGCCAAGACACGTATTAGTTTCGAGAAAATTAGCCAGTATTTATGAAAAACGGTATTTTCAACCACGATTACGAATATATAGTGGAAAATAACAAACAACCAAAAAACGCCCCCATCATCAAAGTAGTTGGCGTTGGGGGAGGAGGCAGCAACGCCGTCAATCACATGTTTCGCAAGGGCATCAAAGACGTGGAGTTTGTGGTTTGTAACACCGACCAGCAAGCCCTCATGCTTAGTCCTGTCGAAAACAAAATCCAACTTGGCGCCGAACTATTAGAAGGTTTGGGAGGCGGCATGGATTCCAGTGTGGGCGAACAGGCCGCCGAGCAAAGCAAAGAATACATCAAACAACTCATGCAGCCTCCTACCAAAATGGTGTTTATTACGGCGGGCATGGGTGGTGGCACAGGTACGGGCGCAGCGCCAGTCATAGCCCGCTTAGCCAAAGAAGCGGGTATGCTTACGGTGGGCGTAGTAACGGCACCGTACAGCAGCGAAGGTAAACTCAAAAAAGCGCAAGCCATTGACGGCATCAACAAACTCAAAGACTATTGCGACACCGTTCTGGTTATCTTGAACGATGAGCTTGTTAAGTTATACGGAAAACTCCCCATCTTACGCGCTTACGAACACGCCGACAACGTGCTAACCAACGCCGTAAAAAGCATTGCCGAAATTATTACGGTGCACGGTAGTGTCAATTCAGACTTCAAAGACGTGGAGCGCGTTTTGCAAGGTGCTGGTACATCGGTCATGAGTTCGGCCATTGCACAAAGCGAAAACCGCGCCTTGCTGGCCATCGAAGAAGCCCTCAACTCACCATTGCTCAACAACCGCGACATCAGAGGTGCAAAGAAAATTTTAATTACGCTGGCATCAAGCGAAAAGGAAGAATACCAGGCCACGCTCGACGAGCAAGAGGCAATTACAGGCTATATTGAAGACTTGATTGGCGACGAAGCCGATATGTGCAAAGTAGGCGTTATTTTTGATAACTCGCTCGAAGACAAACTCCAAGTTACCGTTATTGCGGCTGGTTTTGAAGATTCTCACTTGCCATTCAACTACGAAAGCCCTAAAAGAAAACCTTTAGAAACCCCCGCTACGCCAACCACGCCTAAACCCGCAGAGATTAAAGCCGTAGCTCAAACGCCCACCAGTGCGGGGCCAGTAATTGTTACCATTCAGCAGCCCGTCAAGCCGCCCGTTGAGCAGCCTGTTGTTGCCAAAAAAACACCCAAAAGAGAAGAGACTACTTCGTCGGAAGACCCCACTATTTTGCAACGTTTAATAGAAAATATCATTGGTAATCGTTATTCTGAAATCGAATTAAACAAACCTGCTTACGAACGCCAAAACGTGCATTTATTTGAAAAACCCGATTATCCAGAAGAAGCCTTCATGCGTATCAAACTCGACAAGAGCAAAAAATAAATGCCCCTGTTGGCAGATTTATACACCGATTTACAAAACAAAAGCAGCCCATATGTAAATTATGGTGAAGACTGATTGTAGTCTTTTTCGGTGTATTAACGTAATGAAAAAGGGGATGCCGTTTTAATACTCGAAAATAGGGGAAATGCCAGAAAATTGCAAGGGGAGCGTTGTATTAGTGCTTTTTAGGTAGAAATAAGTGATTTGATTGAGAGCAATCAAGCGAAACCCATTATATAGGCTTTGCTTGATTGCTTTTTGATTTTACAAAAGTCATTAATTCTCAATATTTCACCAAATCACCATTTTCTACATTAACAGATTGAACCATTGAAACGGCTTCCTCTGCTATGACTAATAAGTAGAATAGTTTATCCAGATTGATGGCATTTTCAATGTGAATACTTTTTAATTCAGCAATTGCACTATCAAGTGAAATAAATCCAAAAATGTCCTCAAAAATAAATGGTTTTATGATTTGCAAATTTGGGTTTATTAAAGATTGAAATCTAACTTGTCGTTGTAATGTTCTTGGTTGCATACTTAGGACTCTTGTCAGCATAGTTCTATCAATTGATGGTAATTGATTTATTACTTCTAAAGTTTGATTAGAGACTTTATCTTCATTTTTGTTAAAATTAAGATAATCTGTAATTTTTGGGATAGCCATTGCCTGAGGTCTAAAGGTACCCGCAAACATATTACGGCTTTGAATTTCTGAATCTATGTTTCTCAATAAATTCTCTTGTCTATTATAGCCTTGTTCTAATAGTGCCAACATATTCAATATTTCGTTCACCATCCGAACGAATCCATCTACACCACCATAAGAACCTGGTACAAGTGCTTCGTGCCAGCTTGTATGTTTTTTGGGTTGAGCAAGAACATCCCAAGTCATATCATTGAAAATAGTCTGCCATGGACGCGGGAAAGATTGGCTATAAACTTGTGCTGCTTTATTTACTAATCTACTGTTCTGTAAGATTGACTTAAGTTGTGTAATAGACGGGGCAAAAGCATTGAAATCATTTCTCATGGACGCGATAAAATCATTGGCCGAGACAGTCATTAAATCTTTATCTGCTGGTGTAAAACCCGCAAATTCGGTTGGATAAATGTATTTGAATAAATAACAATGCCTTACCATTAAATCCCATGTGCTTCCTAATGATACATAAAAATTAATGGCTGGCTTATAGAATAGAGATGCTGTATTTATTTCAGTATTATCATTTCTATAAATTTTTTGATAAAAACGATGTGGTGTAATTGCCGTTAAAAGACTCGCTGTGTATTGTTGAGAAGACCATAAACCAAATCTACTTGGTTTCCCAAATAATTTCATCATTTGTGATGGGTCAGGTGTGTTCGTTAAACCTGGTGCATAAACACTCGTGGTGGACATAGCTAAGTAGCGTTCACCAATTGCATTTAGAACAGCTTCTCCTCCATCGCAACTTCCATCTAAAACTGCTAAATCGACCCCCTTATTTCCTAATAACTGAAAGGATTGAGCAAATGGAACGTAGTCCACAATTGCACCGTCTTCAAATTGTAGGATGTGCGTCAACGAAATACTTTTTGTAGTATTACCTATTGCTCTGGAACTACCTCCATGACCAGCGATATAAACAAAAAGCCTATCAGATGACTTTAAGTATGTTGATAATCTTTTTAATTTTTCAATACCAACGGGGCCATTTGGAATGACATACATCGTGTACCCTCTATTTCTTAGGAATGTAGTTGTATTGGCAACAGCACTTCCCCATTGCGAATGACTAATTATCAAACTATAGGATTGACCTAAACCACACTCTAAATCATTGTCCCCTGTGTTTAATAACCAACCACCGAAACGTGTACCATTCGGAGACATTGTTAGAGGTGTGAAAGTATTAGCCGTTTGTTTTAAAATACCCATTCCCCAAGGAGAAGTAATCAATAACTCATGACTACCGTCTGCATCAAAATCAGCAGATACGTTGATTCTGTTATCACGAGTGTTAAGAAGCCAGCCACCAAAACGAGTCCCATTTTGTGCCATTAATGAGGATTGAAGTATATTTCCATTAAGTTTTAAAAGTGCCAAACCCCAATCACTACTTACAATGATTTCATGCCTACCATCACCGTCAAAATCGCCTGTAAGGTTCATTTTATCGGTTCTACTGTTGAGTTGCCAGCTACCTAAAAAGTCGTTTGAATTTGCTATACTTATGGTGGTTAATCTTGAATTTTGAAATTGTAAGATTCCAATTTTATTTTCATTACTAACTAATATTTCCATTCTGCCGTCCCCATCAAAGTCTGCCGTTACTTCAAATCTATCTGTAATAGTATTTACAGTCCAATCTCCAATTCGAGTATTATTTGCCGCCATGGCAATTGAAGTCAGGGTAGTTCCATTGAATTTCAGAATTCCTATTCCCCAGGGTGAAGTAGCTAAAATTTCTATTTGCCCGTCACCGTCAAAATCTCCAACGAGGGTAAAAAGATTATCATCTGTATTCAGTAACCACTCTCCAAATCTCACCCCATTTGGCTGAAGCATTAATGTATTAATTTGACCATTTTCAAACTTTAACATACCAATTCCCCATGGACTTGTAATTAATACTTCTTCTTTCCCATCACGGTTGAAATCAGCGGAAAACAAAAATTGATTATCCGCAGTGTTTATTATCCAACCACCATGACGTGTTCCATTTTGTGCCATAGCAATAGATGTCAGATTACCGTTAATGAGTTTTAACATCCCAATTCCCCAAGGACTTGACATTAAGATTTCGGCTTTACCATCACCATCAAAATCACCTTTGAGTTCGGTATTATTATCACTTGTATTTAGTAACCATTCTCCAAATCTTGTGTTGTTTGGCGACATCATTTGCATAGCCATAGTTGATTGAGATAGATTCATTATCCCTAAACCCCAAGGGCTGGCAATTAAAATATCAGTTTTCCCATCACCATTAAAGTCAGTTTTCATAATTAAAAAATGTTTAAGTTGATAATTAAATTTTTATTTAAATATGACTAATAGATATGTATGTTTGATTTATTATTTATCTATCGGTATAAACTCTTATTTAACGGTTAGATTTTTTAAAAATCAATAAAGGTATTCCAATATCACTTTAAGAGAAAGTAATATTGGAATACCTTTATTGCTCATGTGTAAATTATGGTGAGCCTTGAAAATCAAGAAAAAATCAAAAAAAAGCATAGCTCTTATCTCTTGAATGTAAGGTAAACCGCTCTTACTCTTTTTATGTAGAATTTGTTCTGGCGGCAAAATATGCCCACATTTACAAGCCAATCCCGAAGGATGAAGCACTCGGTGTAATAAAAAGTAACATGAGTCGTAACTCATTAATTCTTGGATAGGGAAATAAGCTATATAGCATCTTTTTTGACCAAAAATACTGCATCGTATCACCATAATTTACACAAGAGCAAAAAATAAATGCCCATGCTGGAAGATTTATACACCGATTTACAAAACAAAAGCAGCCCAGAACGGGCTGTTTTTGTTTCACGATTTTTTAAAACAGGGAAAGGCCAATACGGCGAAGGCGATATTTTTGCGGGCATAAGCAATCCTGACGCACGCGCAATTGCAAAAAAACACGCGCAACTTCCACTGACTGACATAGAGAAATTACTGCAAAACCCCATTCACGAATACCGATTTGTGGCATTGGTTTTATTAACAAATCGTTTTACTAAAAGCAACACCGACCAACGAGAGTCGTTAGTAGCTTGTTATTTACGCAACCTACGTTTTGTTAATAATTGGGATTTAGTAGATACTTCTTGCCACAAAATAATTGGACCATATCTACTAAACAAAGACCGTAGTTTGCTCTATGAGTTGGTAGAAAGCTCTGATTTATGGACGCAGCGAATCTCCATTATTTCAACTTTTCATTTTATTTCCAAAGGTCAGTTTAGCGACACCTTACGCTTGGCGGCCCACCTATTGCCACACCCACACGACCTTATACACAAAGCCGTTGGGTGGATGCTGCGCGAGGTAGGTAAACGTGACGAGTTGGTCTTAGAGGAGTTTTTGGGCGAACACACCCGTCAAATGCCCCGCACTGCACTACGGTACGCCATTGAGAAGTTTCCCGAATCTAAACGCAAGTATTATTTGGCACTTTGAGGGTACGATTAAAATCTTAGTATCTTTGAGCCGTCAAATGACTTTTTGTTTTTTATTTGACACTCCAACTTCAAAACTCGACACTTCTTATATGTCTTGGTTTACACGAAAAGAACGGGGTATTCAAACCCCAACTGAAATGAAACGCGAAGCCCCCGACGGGCTTTGGTATCAATGTTCCAATTGCAAACACGTCATGCACACGCGCGAACACAAGCTCAATGCGTTTACGTGCGTGAAGTGCAATTACCACGACAAAATCGGTTCGGAAGCCTATTTTAGTATTTTATTTGACGACGGCGAATACACCGAACTCGACAAAAATATGCTTTCGGGCGACCCGCTGCAATTTGAAGATACCAAAAAATATCCCGACCGAATCAGAGATACCGTTAAAAAAACGGGCTTGCGCGATGCCGTTCGGAGTGCTTATGGTAAAATGGACAACATCGACATTGTGATTTCGTGCATGGATTTTAATTTTGTGGGTGGCTCAATGGGCTCGGTAGTAGGAGAGAAGATAGCCCGCGCCATTGACCACGCCATCAAACACAAAATTCCTTTTTTAATGATTTCGCGTTCGGGTGGTGCCCGCATGATGGAAGCGGGATATTCGTTGATGCAAATGGCCAAAACATCAGCCAAGTTGGCCTTGCTCTCAGAAGCCAAGATTCCATACATATCGCTCTTAACCGACCCCACCACGGGCGGCGTAACGGCCTCTTTTGCCATGTTAGGCGACTTTAACATTGCCGAACCTGGTGCTTTGATTGGCTTCGCTGGACCGCGCGTTATTCGTGAAACCATCGGCAAAGATTTGCCCAAAGGGTTTCAAAGCGCCGAGTTTGTACTCGAACACGGTTTCTTAGATTTCATAGTTGACCGCAAAGACCTCAAAGACAAATTGTCGAGTTTGCTGCTCATGTTGCAATAAAATTGCCTACTTATGCGCTTGGTTTCTCACCCCGTTTTGTGCAACTACTACCTTACGTACCGCTGCAACGCAACGTGTAGTTTTTGCGATATTTGGGAAAAACCATCGCCCTACGTAACCCTCGAAAACGCCAAAGAAAACTTTCGTGATTTAAAAAAATTAGGAGTTAAAGTAATTGACTTCACGGGCGGCGAACCCTTACTGCACCGCCAATTACCCGACTTACTGCGCGAGGCCAAACAATTGGGCTTTATCACAACTGTAACTTCCAACGGGCTGCTTTACCCAAAGTACGCCGAAAAACTGCGGGGCTTGATTGATATGCTCCACTTTTCGCTCGACTCTCCCAACCGCGACGAACACGACCAATCGAGGGGAGTGAAGTGTTTTGACAAAGTAATGGAGTCTATTGGCATCAGTAAGGCTTTTGGCGAACGCCCTGATATTTTGTTTACGGTGTTTGAAAAAAATATTTCTCAAATTAAACAAGTCTGGGAAGAGGTCTGTTTGCCCCACAATTTGGTCTTGATTCTCAATCCTGTGTTTGAATACAACAGCGTAGGCGGCAATTTATCAAAAGAAGCACTTGCCGAACTAACCTACTGGGGGAAGCAACGAAATATCTATCTCAACGATGGTTTTGTGCAACTGCGCTTAGACGGCGGCAACCACGTCGAAAAACCCGTTTGCCGCGCGGGCAGTACCACGGTTGTCATTTCGCCCGAAAATAAATTGGTTTTGCCTTGCTATCACTTGGGTTTAAAAGAATTTGAAATAAACGGTAAACTTCATTTCTTATATCAATCGGCAGAAGTTCAAAAACTCATCGCCCTCGAAGGCCGCCTACCCGCCTGCGAAGGCTGCGCCATCAATTGCTACATGCAACCGTCGTTTGCGGTCGAAATTAGCAAATATTGGTGGAAAGCCCTACCCAGTACGCTCAAATACAACCGAATGAAAGGCACTTGGAAGCAATTATTCTGAGCTATCTTTTTATTGTTTCTACAACCTTCTTAGCTTTGCGAACCTTTTGTTTTTCAATGGGTTAGTGTTGTATTTACTCTTTCCTATTATGTCTTAGAAACCGCCTATTATTCTCAAAAACAAACGATTATGATTCATTTTTTTAGCGAAGACATTAGTTTTAAAGTACCAAACATACGCCAAACAAAGGCTTGGTTGAAAGCCACCGCCCAAGCTGAGGGTTTCAAACTGAACCAACTCAATTACATTTTTTGTTCAGATGAATACCTCTTAGGTGTCAATCGGCAATATTTGAATCACGATTTTTATACCGATATTATTACCTTCGACAACGGAGAAATAGAAAGAGAAATAGAAGGCGATATTTTTGTGAGTATTGAGCGGGTTCGTGAAAATGCCACAGAATTTAAAAAAACTTTTGAAGAAGAATTAAAACGGGTTTTGGTTCACGGTGTTTTGCACCTGTCGGGCTACGGCGACAAAACCGAGGAGGAAGAAAAAACAATGCGCGAAAAAGAAAACTTTTATCTCCATTTATATTAATAATATTTCTTGTGAAACTTTCCACGTGAAACATTTGCAAGATTTTCACAAAGCCAACATTGTTTTCACGATTAAATAAACACAATTACTTTTTACAAAAAAATAAAATATTATTATAATGTTTCCACAGTATGATGTCATTGTAGTTGGAGCTGGTCACGCAGGTTGCGAAGCTGCCGCCGCTGCCGCCAACATGGGTTCAAAAACATTGCTCGTTACAATGAACATGAACACCATTGCCCAAATGTCGTGCAACCCTGCCATGGGCGGCGTGGCCAAAGGACAAATAGTTCGTGAAATAGACGCGCTCGGCGGGCAGTCGGGTATAGTGAGCGACAAAACCATGATTCAGTTCCGAATGTTGAACCGCTCCAAAGGCCCCGCCATGTGGAGCCCGCGCTGCCAAAGCGACCGAATGCGCTTTGCCGAAGAGTGGCGAATGACGCTCGAACGCACCAAAAATGTTGATTTTTGGCAAGATACTGTGCGCGAAATCATCGTAAAAGACGGACGCGTAGTGGGCATTAAAACCAATTTGGGCGTAGAAATTTTAGGCAAAACCGTAGTACTTACTAACGGCACTTTTTTGAATGGTTTGATTCACATTGGCGAAAAAAACTTTGGTGGTGGCAGGGTAGGGGAGAAGTCAACAACGGGAATAACCGAACAACTCATTGAATTGGGCTTTGAAAGTGGCCGCATGAAAACGGGTACACCACCACGCGTGGACGGACGTTCGCTTGATTACACACGCATGGAAGAACAGCCTGGCGACGAAAATCCAAGCCAGTTTTCTTACACCAATACCCCCAAATTGACCAATCAACGCAGCTGCTGGATAACTTACACCAACGAAGATGTACACGCTGTTTTGCGGACGGGCTTTGACAAATCGCCCATGTTTACGGGTCGAATCAAAGGCTTAGGCCCACGCTATTGCCCATCGGTTGAAGATAAAATCAATCGATTTGCCGATAAAGATCGCCACCAAATTTTTGTAGAACCAGAAGGCTGGGAAACCGTAGAAGTCTATGTAAATGGGTTTTCTACCTCGCTGCCAGAAGATATTCAGTACAAAGCCATGCGGCTCATTCCTGGTTTTGAAAACGCCCGAATGTTTCGGCCAGGCTACGCCATTGAATACGATTACTTTCCGCCCACCCAACTCAAACTAACGCTCGAAACGCACTTGATAAAAAACCTATTTTTTGCGGGACAAATAAACGGCACCACGGGCTACGAAGAAGCCGCTTGCCAGGGTTTGATGGCGGGCATCAACGCCCACCAAAATGCGCAAGAAAAAGAGGCTTTCGTGCTCAAACGTTCGGAAGCATACATTGGCGTTTTGATTGACGACTTGGTAAACAAAGGCACCGATGAACCCTACCGAATGTTTACGTCGCGGGCAGAATACCGCACCTTGCTGCGGCAAGACAACGCCGACATCAGGCTCACTGAAAAAGGCTACGGCATTGGTTTGGCAGATGCCACAAGGCTCGAACGGGTGCAACAAAAAATAAGCAACGCCCAGCAAATTGTGGAACAACTCCGCACCACGAAGGTAAGCCCCGATGCCGTAAATGGGTATTTGGAACAAAAAGGAATGGCTACGCTGCGCGAAAAACAGTCCCTGCAACAGTTTCTTAAACGGCCTGACATTGAGATGCAGCAAATAAAAGAAATGAGCGAGGCATTCAGCCAATTCTTGCAACCCTTCGATGAGGAGTCAATTGAACAAGCTGTCATCAATGTGAAGTACGAGAGCTACATTGAGAAAGAACGACTCATGGTAGAAAAAATGACCAAACTCGAAGACTTGGCCATCATCGGTTCATTCGATTACGACCGTGTGTCGGCGTTGTCTTTTGAAGGTCGCCAAAAACTCAAAAAGCTACGCCCCCAAACCCTCGGCCAAGCCTCCCGCATCAGCGGTGTAAGTCCGTCCGATGTGTCGGTGCTGTTGGTTTATTTGGGACGGTAAGAGTTTGTGTTTTATTAAGAAAAAGGAAGCCCGAACAGTGTTGTTCGGGCTTCCTTTTTTAAAACAAAATAACTAATCAAGGTTTTAATGAGTTAATCTTAACTTTTAATAATTTTTATTTAAAAACACTTTAATCAACTTTGCTTCGCTGGTAAACGTATTGTAATGAATACCCAGCTTACCAATCGTTTCACCTTGACAATTATAAATATAACACATTGGACACGAAACTGCTGGGTTGACGAGAACAATATATACCTCATTTCTAAACACCGCAGATGATACAGTCAAGGGGCCACTTTTAGGCTGCTGGAAACGTTTAACCACGTCATTCAACCAGGGTAATTCCTCAATAGGATTTTCCTTATAACATTTGGCTATTTCTTCTGGAGCAATAACTTCTTTTGAACAAGCCATTAATATTATTAGAACAAACGCTGATAGCACTGCAAAATATTTTTTCATGTCCTTATTTGGTTTTTTAGTTAAACAAATGATTGTCTTTTTTTAATTTATTTACAAATTATTGAACATCATATGGACTCAAAAAAGATTCAACATAAAGACGTTGCTGATAAGGTAAAGGTTGTAAAGCGGTAACGATTTTTTAAAAAAATGTTACGACAGCATCTAAACGTTGAACTGTACCAAAAAGCAAGAAGCCCGAACAATGTTGTTCGGGCTTCTTGCTTTTTAAGAATTCTATTTTCGATTAAATCGCTGGTAAGCTCCTTCGTATTTATCTGCTCGTTCTTGCCAAACAAATTGGTTTTGGCTGTATTCAACGATATAGTATTTCTTGTTGTCGTTGGCCATAATAATCTGTCGCTGGGCTGCATCAAAAAACCATTGCGGCCTAATTAAAGGGACTTTACTACTTACAAAAACAGGCTGCTGAATTGTATTATCTTCTAAAAACGTAATTCCCAGTCCGATGTTTACAGCAGGAGAAACAGGTGAATATAACTCCCAACTACCCACAAAATAGTTGCGGTCAAGTACTACTGACTTAGGTGTTTTGTCAGCGCAGCCCATTAAGAAGCTTATCAACAAAATAAAGGCTACTTTTAAATGTGGGTTCTTTTTCATGGTGCTTAGATAAAATAGTTTCAATAGGTTTGATTTAAAAACACTTTTAATAACATGGAAAGACCCTTGGTATAATAACGCAATTGATAATAAAAAGATTGTACTCCCACAACGAGTTATGTTAAAAAAAGTTACAGCAGCATCTAAAAACAGGTAATTCTACGTATTCCGTTTTGAGTTTAGTTATTTTTGCCTTCAAACTATTTCATCGCCAATTGCCATGACCAAAACAACCCGACAATATATTATCCATTCACTCATTCACTCATTCATCATTCTCTCATTACTCGCAAGTTGCTCACAGCAAATTCCGCCTACGGGTGGGAAAAAAGATATTATTGCGCCCGAACTTGTGCAATCAATACCCAAAAACAAACAAACAAATTATACGGGAAAGAGCGTCGAATTGAAGTTTGATGAATACGTAGTGATAGAGGGACTTCAACAAAAACTGCTCATCACACCCGACGCGGGCGAATACGACACCAAAGTTTTACCCGAAGGTTTACGACTTACTTTCAAAAAACCGTTGGAAAAAGACCGTACTTATTCGCTGTCGTTTGGCGATGCTGTCAAAGATTTTAGCGAACGCAATCCTGCTAAAAATTTACGTCTGGTTTTTAGTACGGGCGCGGCCTTAGACTCGGCGGCAGTGCGAGGCAACGTGCGCGACCTGCAAAGCAACAAGCCCACTTTTGAAACCCTCGTGGGTTTGTATCGAAACTCCGACACGCTCAATCCCGAAAAAATGAAACCCGTTTATTTTACTCGTACCGACAGCTTAGGAAATTTTTCGATTGAGAATATCCAATCCAATAGTTATCGGCTCATTGCCCTCGAAGACCAAAACCGCTCTTTAACCTATAACATGAAGGTCGAAAAAATTGCTTTTTTACCAGATTCTCTGTTGATAAAAGATTCTACGCAAATCTCAGGCGTTTCGTTGGGGCTATTTTTGGCCAATCGAAGCCCCCAAAAGGTCAAAACAACGCAACCAAGGGCATTTTATTACACCATTGTTTATGAAAGAGGATTCACCGATTTTAAAGTAAATTTCAATAATCCAACCGACTCGCTGCCTTATTTTCAGAGCAGCCCCACCGAGTTGAAGTTTTTTAATACCAAAAGCCGCAAAGACACGGTTGTGGCCAAAATTACGCTCCGCGACTCGTTGGGATTGGCGTTTGAACACACCCAAAAAATAAAATTCAGAGAAAGTAAAGCCAATACCAAAAACCCCGAACAAAACCGCGACTCGTTCGAAGGCAAAGCCAAACTTGAAGAAAACCAAGAAATAATACCAGGTAAAATTGCTTTCAAACTCACCTTTAATAAGCCCATCGTGGAGGCACGTTTGGAACAAATTAAAATGCGCAGCGATAGTACAAAAAACGAAGACCTGCAACCCAGCAATTTTATTTGGACCAACAACCGCACCGAGTTTACCATCGAAACCCGCTACCAAGCCACCAAAGAACTGAAAATTGTGATTCCCAAAAACACATTTTTTACGCTCGAAAATGACACCCTTCCCGCCAAAACGTACCGCTTTAACGTCATGGAAGAAGAAAACTACGGCACGATTGAAGGAGTAGTAAAAAATGCCAAAGATAATTTTATAGTAGAACTTCTAAACGACAAATACGAAGTCGTGAAATCGGTGGCCAGCGAAACCAATTTTCAATTTAACTACATAAAGCCCAGCATCTATTTTATTCGGGCAATTGTGGATAAAAACAAAAATAACAAGTGGGACACGGGCAACTTTAAAACCAAACTCCTCGCCGAACCCATTATTTTCTTACCAGAACCCATTAAAGTGAAGAAAAACTTTGTGCTAAGTGGCTATATTTTAGACTTATCCACAAAATAAAGACTAATCCACACCAATAGTGGATAACTTATCAAAGCTAATGGCGCAATTTTTGCATATTTACTGAATAATCAAAAATAGATAGGCAGGTTTTGGGTTGTGAAACGTTGTTTTCACAAAAAGGCTTTTTATGAGGATAAAATGTGTACAACTATGTGGATAACTGATACTTGCGAGGTAGTAAATGTGGATAAACATACAAATAGCGCGTGGAAAACTTTAAATTAATGTGGAAAACTATTTTGCTCAAACGCTGTTGTGGATAAAGGATGTGGTTATCCACAACTTAAAAGCGGCTTTTGAACACTGTTTTGTGTGGACAAAAAGCTATCCACAGCGTGGATAACATAATCCACAATTTTTCGTTTTTTGTGCATAATTCGATAAAAGTCCTGAAAAACAGTACATTTGATTGTGGATAAAATGGCCAACACGGTGGATAACTAAGCAACTTATGCACAATTGTCTTTTTAAGAAAGTGAATAAGATGTGCATAACTTAGTTGTCCACTTATCCACGGTGCTAATGAATTATAATAGTTTTAAATATTTTAATTATTTATTGTAATGGGTGCAAAAAAAATGTGGATAACGTTGCTCTTTGGGTGTACAGCAATGCTCGTCTTGAATGGAACACTTTATGCGCAGACTGACGCAGAATTGGCCGACGTGTATTTTCAGAAAGGGGAATGTGAAAAAGCCGTGGGGTTGTATCAGAAAGTGTTGCGCAAAGATTTTAACAAAATTTATTTGAGGCGGTACGTAACGTGCGTGGTCAAACAAAAGTCGTGGGAGGAGGCCGAGCGGTTTTTTAGAAAACAAATAAAATCGGAAGAACGCTTTGGATACCTCTACACCATGTACGCAGGCCGACTTCTCGAAATCCAAGCCAAACCCGAAGAAGCCCAAAAAAAATACGCTGAGGCCATTGCCCAAATTAGTCCACAAGACCTCAATGCTTACAAAGAACTCTCAGATGAGTTTAGAGAGGTCGAAAATCTGGACGGTGCAACGGACGCTCTGCTGAAAGGTCGTGCCGTGTCGGGCAACGAAGGGCTGTTTAAAATGGAGTTGGCCAGCCTTTACGCACAAACGGGCAAAACCGAGCTGATGATTGAAGAATTGCTGAACTTAGGATTGGCTATTCAGAACAAAGAAGCCATCCAAAATTACCTGCAAGATTTTTTACGCGATGAAAAAGACCAAGCAAAATTTGAGAAGATTTTGTACGAAAAAATTCAACGCCAAGCCAACGAGCCTTTTTATGCCGAAATGCTCATTTGGTTTTTTTCGCAGAAAAAACAGTTCAGTAAAGCATTTATCCAAGAACGTGCCTTAGACCGACGCTTCAAATACAACGGTATTCGGGTGTACGACTTGGGTAGTTTGGCACTCCAAAATAAAGAATACGCCGCCGCTGTGCAATGTTTTGAATACGTGGTGAAAGAATATCCGAGCGGCCAATTATACCCGTTTGCGCGTCGCATGATGATTGCGGCCCGCGAAGAGCAAGTAAAAAGTACGTATCCAATTGAAGAGTTGGCGGTGCGGCAGCTCATTGGCGATTATCAAAAGCTACTAAACGAACTGGGGAAAAACACCAAAACCCTCGAAGCCATGCGAAGTTTGGCCACGTTGCACGCCTTTTATTTGGATGAAAAAGATACGGCCATCGTTATTTTACAAAATGCCGTTCAGATTGGACGCACCGAAAGCGATTTTGTGGATAAGTGCAAACTGGATTTGGGCGACATTTTTTTGCTCAAAAGCGAACCTTGGGAGTCGGCGTTGCTGTACGCCCAAGTCGAAAAATCGCAACGCGAAACGCCATTGGGATATGAGTCAAAGCTGCGCAACGCCCGCTTAAATTACTACAAAGGCGATTTTGCGCTCTCGAAAGACATGCTTAATATCTTGAAAATGGCCACCACCCGTGAAATTGCCAACGATGCGGGTTGGCTAAGTTTACTCATCGAAGACAATACTGGCCTTGACACCTCAGAGCAGGCCATGCGCGACTACGCCGCCGTTGATTTGTTGTTGTACCAAAACAAAACCAATGAAGCCCTCAATGAATTAGACAAACTATTTGTGAAGTACAAAAACCATACGCTATCAGACGAAATACTGTGGCTCAAAGCTAAGACATACGCCAAAATGGGTAACAACCAAAAGGCTGTGGATAACTTACAGCAAATTGTGGATAACTACGGGCAAGATATTTTGGCCGACGACGCGCTGTTTATGTTGGCCGATTTGTACCAAAATCAACTGAAAGACAAAGACAAAGCCATGACGCTTTATCAGCAAATGCTCGAAAAATACCCAGGAAGTATTTACGTGGTAGAATCCAGAAAAAGATTCAGAACACTGCGCGGCGACGCGCTCTGAAAACGTTAAGAACGTTTCGACAAAACCCGAAATAGCCCCCAAACCGAAAATGCTACCAACACCACAATAACCACCCGACTCCCGATAGATTCGTTCGGGTTGTCGAGTAGTTGTCGTATCTCGCGGGCTTCTTTGCCCACCCAAACTGCCAAAAGAGTGCGGGGAATCATGCCACAAAAACCACCTAAAAGCACATTTCTGAACCGAATACCCGACACCGCAAACAGTAAATTGGTGAGGGCAAACGGCAGTACGGGGGATAATTTGGTAAAAAAAATAAACAGAAATTCGTTTTGGTAAATGCGCTCAAAAAATGGAGCGGTGCGTTTGTTGTTCTGAAAATAAGTGCGCCAGCGGTGGGTATCTGTCCATTGAATAGCCCCGTAAACCAAACCAATGGCGGCCATGTTGAGCAATACCAAAGGAAACACCGCTGCCCAACCCAAGAAATACCCAAAACCCAACGCCAATAAAGTAGGAGGTATCAGAGCCAAAGCAACGGCGAACACGCAGAGTAATGTCATTAAAATCCAGTCATTGCGCGTAAAAAGCTGCACCATTTGCTCGTTTTGGCGAAGCCAATCGGCGGCTAACGAACTGGTGATAAGAGGAGCAACTGTCAAAAAAAATGCCGAGAAACTCGGCACCGAAACGTATTTTTTTAGATTCATTGAGGGTGTTTTTTGAACAAAATAGGCTTCAACACCGCCGTCCAACGTCGGTAGCCTTCGGCGTTCATGTGGAGGCTGTCGGCCAAAAAAATACTGTCGTCAGGGTGGCCATTTTTGAGCATTGTTTGGGTAATGTCAATATAATGGTGGCGATTGTCGGTTTCAATAAAGGCTTTGATGAGCGCGTTTACCTTCGATGCTTCTTGCCAACGACTCCACCGCAGCGGTGAGGGTTTGATAGAAATGTAGTACAGCTCGACTTTTGGTAACGCTTGGCGTAGCTTTTTTACCAGTGCTACGTAGGCATCGCGTACTTGGGTAGGTGTTTTAGAAAGCGATTCAAATAAATCATTTTCGCAGTAAATCACCACCGTTTTGGGTTGGTACTTTATTGCGTTTCGGTTGGCATAATACGTTACCTCAGGAAAAGTAGAGCCGCCAAAGCCGCGATTGACAATGGGCAAAGGGGCTAAATCGGCTTTGGCATTTTTCCAAAAAAAGAAGCTCGAACTACCCGTAAACACAATTTGGCCCGCCGCAGGAGTTTGAACGGAATCTTGTTGTTCGTAACGCCGAATGGTACTTTCAAATCGGTTGAGGGCATATTCGGGTTCAAAAGGAGGGGCAATTTGGGTGTAATTAGTAGGCCGCTGACAGCTCCAAAACAGCAAGGAAAAACCAACAAAAAAAGCTAATTTCATGCTCTAAACGCGTTCCAATTTAACGGGATAGGTCTGTTTGGCGTTCCATTGGCAAATGTACAGGTTGCCGTCGTTGTCGGGGCAAACGTCGTGGCAGTGCATCAAAATACCCTCTACCGATTTGTCTTGTACCATCACCTGCAAATTGCCGTTTTGATAAACGGGTTTTGTGCCGCCAGGATTGGAAACCACGCGGTCGTTTTGGTCTAAAATGGTTACAAAACCAGAATTGGGCGTTTGGTTCAAGTACCGCAACCGCGACCAACACACGCCCGCGTACAAATTTTGGCCGTGCAACACAGGCCGACACACAAATGCGCCAGGCAAAAAGATGGTAGAAAGATAGTTGCCGTCGAGCGTAAATCTTTTGAATGAATTGTGAACACGCGAAGTAATGAGTAACGTTGGATTGGCGGCATTGCGGTAATCTACTGCTATACCGTGAGCTGTTGCAAATTGCGCGTCGCCGTCGCCAGGTCCGCCAAACTTGCGAATGAACTCTCCTTTTTGGTTAAATTGAAGTATAAACTGCGAACCGTAACCGTCGGCTACGTAAATGTCGCCGTTTGGTCCAACGCAAGTTTCGGTGGGTCGGTAGTTCATTTTTTCTTCGTAAACGCCAATTTTGGCGGGATGTGGCAATTCGAGCAACACCGTGCCTTTCAAATCAGTTTTTACTACTTTTCCAGAGGCAGGATTGCAAATAAACAAAAACTCTTCGCCGTTGGCGTTCCAGAGCGTGAGGCCGTGGCCGTCGGCGTAGTCGTGGCCCCAACTGTCGAGCAGCTTGCCCGAACGGTCGTAGATTAAAATATTATTTTTCACTTCGTCCGTAATCATAATCAGCCTACCCTTGCTGTCCAGTACCATCTCGTGGCAATTTTTAACTGGAAATTGCGCCGCGTCTAAGTTGCCCCATTTGGCATTGAGCCTGTACCGAAATTTGCCGTGCCCAATTATCTCACCGTCGGCTTTGGGCTGTGCTTTTAAAATATGGAACGAAGGAGCGGCAACGATGGCCGTTTTGAGCAAATTAGCACCAAATTCACGGCGCGATAAGTTTGTTTTCATAGAAAAAAAGTTTGGGAAAATCTACGCAAAAGGTTTTTTTAAGAGTAAGTACCCAAAGGCGCATTTTTACTCAATTGAGATCTTGCTGTGATTTAATGGCTTCATAATCAGTGCGTAATCTACCGTATTCGGTGGCTAAAAAAACTTGTAGTTCGGCGTTAAAATCGGCTTTGTCGGTTTCCGAAAGCGACTCGTACAAATCTTTGAGTTCTTGGTTGATGGCGGTACGCTCCGCGTCGTTGGCGGCATTGATGGAACGATAGTGGTACTGGCGAAAATTGAAAGAAGTGGGCATAATATCTAAGAGGCTTCTAAAATTCAAATGAGCCGAAAGTTCCGAAACTTTTGGGGTGTTTGCAATCGAACTGGTAATATTGGGTTTGATTTTAAACAAAATACCAACTTTCCAGCGGGCTATTTTGTTGTATTTTGAAACAGTAAAAATATGCAAATCTATGACGTATTGATAATAGGCGGAGGCCCTTGTGGGCTGGCGGTGGGCATCGAAGCGAGCCACGTTATTTTAGAAAAGGGAAGCCTCACCGAATCTTTGCGCCCGCGTGTGGCAAGTATAAAATAGCACCCACGCACAATTTAAAGCATCTTGACAACTAATAAAAGCAAAACTTATGGATAAAGATATCACAATTATTGGTGCAGGTTCAACAGGACTTTCGGCAGGAATATTTTTGGACGCTTTGGGCTATAAACCCAGAATATTTGAGAAAAGGGATAGAGTAAAAATAACAAAAGCGATTGGCATAAATCCTGTAACACTTCAACTTTTTGAGAAATCTGGCCTTACAAAACGATTTATAAATAACGGTTGGAGATTAGATTGCATGAACTTTTGGTACAATGACGACTTGATATATAAGAACCAATTTTCCAAAGCAAAGCACCCATACCCTTTCATGATTGTTCAGCCTCAATTTGAAACTGAACAAATATTAGAAGACTATTTGAACGAAAAAGGCATTGAAATTGAAAGAAATATTGAACTTTTGAAAATATCGAATGGCAGAACTTCGATGGAGTTGGAGTTTAAAAATGTCAATAATGATACAAAATTTAGCCTTTACACAGACGGAGTTGTTATCGGTGCGGACGGAAATAAAAGCAAGGTCAGACAAGAAATTGGCGTAGAAATGAAAGGTTGGGAACACCCTACCAAATACACTTTGTACGACATTGAATTAGAAACTCCTATTTCATACAAAGAAGGGCATTATCGTTTTTACAGAGACGGTGCAATGCTTATGTTGCATATTCGGGACGGAGTTTGGCGAGTTGGTGGAAATTTAAAAGATGTACTGAACTATTTACCAAAAGGCACTAAAATTGGAAAAACGAGTTGGGAAACAACCTTTACCATTAGTGAAAAGGTAGCCTCAAATTATAGTGTTGGTAATGTGCATATCATTGGCGATGCAGCACATATTCATTCGCCTTTGGGCGGAAAGGGTATGAATATGTGCATTGAAGACAGTTACATATTTTCAGAACTTTTTCACCAAAATAGAGAGAAGGAGTTTTCAAATGTTAGACGTAAAAAAGTACTAAATACGGTTGGAGTGTTAGGACAACTTACCGAAGTAGTAGGCGGACAGCATTTTATTGGTAGGGTAATGAGAGGAAGTATGAAACCTTTTTCATTTTTATTTCCAGTTTTTATGCCTTACATGAGGAACTTTTTACTCGGAATAAAATAATAAAAACAGCATCGTGCGGACAAAATACCTGCCGCGACCACGCCTCGGCCATTATAGACCACATTGCGGGAAAACCCGTCCGAAAAGTGAAAAAACTAATCGAAAGAATGTGATGCCCACTATCTTTCTGCCCAATACATTGACATTGGTGCTTTTCGCCCTATTTTTGTGCCGATTTTGCGCCTCACCTGGACAGCTTCGCTCAGTTCATATTATTCATATCAATTTTATACTATTACTTAAATGGCTTCACAATACGATTTGATAATTATTGGCAGCGGCCCGGGTGGCTACGTAGCCGCCATTCGGGCATCACAATTGGGGCTCAAAACGGCCATCGTTGAGCGCGAAAGCTTAGGCGGCATTTGTTTAAATTGGGGCTGCATTCCTACCAAAGCACTTCTAAAAAGTGCCCAAGTTTTTCAGTACATTCAGCACGCCGCCGACTATGGCATCAAAGTAGGTAGTGCCGAAGCCGATTTTGGGGCGGTCATAAAGCGCAGCCGCGACGTAGCCAACGGCATGAGCAAAGGCGTGAATTTTTTGATGAAAAAAAATAAAATTGACATCATAGAAGGAAACGGTCGTGTGAAAGCGGGCAAAAAAGTAGAAGTAGAAAAAGACGGCAAAAAAACCGAATATACCGCCAATCACGTGATGATAGCCACGGGAGGCCGTGCAAGGCAATTGCCCAACGTACCCATTGACGGCCAAAAAGTGATAGAATACCGCAAAGCCATGACCCTCGAAACCCAGCCTAAATCGCTGGTTATCATTGGTTCGGGTGCTATTGGCGTGGAGTTTGCGTACGTGTATGCCAGCATGGGAACAAAAGTAACCATCGTAGAATTTATGCCCAATATTGTGCCAGTAGAAGACGAGGACATCTCGAAAGAATTGGCCAAAATCTATAAAAAAATGGGCGTAGAAATCTTGACCAATTCGAGTGTAGAGAAAGTAGATATTAGCGGAGTAGGTTGTATTTCGACCGTAAAAACGCCCACGGGTGAAGTAAAAATTGAGTCGGATATTGTGCTGTCGGCGGCGGGAGTTATTGCCAACATCGAAAACATTGGCCTCGAAGAAGTAGGCATAAAGGTAGAAAAAGGCAAGGTTATCACCGACGGTTTTGGCCAAACCAATGTACCAGGCTATTATGCCATCGGCGACGTTACCAAAGGCCAAGCGTTGGCACACGTAGCCTCGGCAGAAGGCATTATTTGTGTCGAAAAAATAGCAGGCGTAGCCCACGTCGAACCATTGGATTACAACAACATTCCTGGCTGTACCTATTGCATACCCGAAATAGCATCGGTGGGCTACACCGAGAAAGCCGCCAAAGAAGCGGGTTATGACATCAAAGTAGGTAAATTTCCGTTTTCAGCTTCGGGCAAAGCCAAAGCAGCGGGCGTGTCAGAAGGCTTTGTGAAGGTAATTTTTGATGCCAAATACGGCGAGTGGCTTGGTGCCCACATGATTGGCACCAACGTAACCGAGCTGATTGCCGAAGTGGTAGTAGCGCGTAAACTCGAAACCACTGGACACGAAATTATCAAGTCGGTACACCCCCACCCTACTATGTCTGAGGCCGTAATGGAAGCCACCGCAGCGGCCTACGGTGAAGTAATACATTTGTAAAAACGGTTCATAAAAAAAGCGGCGGGGTTATCATCTCGCCGCTTTTTTTATGAACCGTTTAAAATTTAGATTTCGTCTATTTCTGCTTCTTCTGTTTCAGCCAAGATGTTTTCGACTTTTGGGGCTTTGGTTTCGGTGCGTTTTGATTTGAATTTTTTGATTTGAGTTTTCAGTGCTTCCAACGCTACGTCGGTGGCTTCTTCAAACGTTTTGCCGTTTTCTTTGACAAACAACTCGCCACCAGGCACGCTAATTTTTATTTCTAATACTTTATTTCTGACTTTACTACTTTCGCTTTTATCTAACCTCAAAAAAACCTCTCCACCAGTTATTCGGTCATAAAAAGTTTCTAATTTTTGTAATTTTTTCTCAATAAAACCCAGCAATTTAGGGTCGGCATCGAAGTGGATTGCGTGCATTTGCAGTCTCATAATTCACACAGATTTAAAAGTTAAAGATTAATTGGAAGGCATTGAATGAGCTTGAAAGTGGGGAAAAAAGCGGCCTGGTTACGCCCAGACCGCTTTTTGTAAATGTAACTGATTCAATGTTGATACCAATGTGAGAGATAGTTATGAGAAAAACAAATTTTTTAGAAATCTTTTTTCAAAAACTTAGCGCAAGTCGCTCATGCTTACGGGGTCCATGTCGGTAAAAAGGTAATTCTCGCCCGCCATGGCCCAAATAAATGCGTAACTACTCGTGCCAACTCCCGCATGAATAGACCACGGAGGCGAAATAACGGCTTGGTCGGTGCTTACGGTAAGGTGGCGGGTTTCGGTGGGTGTACCCATCAAATGAAACACCCTTTGTGATTCTGCCATGTCAAAATACACGTAAATTTCAGAGCGACGGTCGTGCGTGTGCGGCGGCATGGTGTTCCAATTACTACCGTTTTGCAAAACAGTTAAACCCATCACCAATTGGCAGCTTTCGAGCCCTTCTGGATAAATATATTTGTAAATGGTGCGCTTGTTAGAAGTTTCAAAACTTCCTAATTCCAACGGTGAAGCCTCGGCTGCTTTGAGCATGGCAGTGGGCACGTTGCGGTGGGCAGGCGTTGAAATGAGTACGAATTTAGCGGGATTTTCGGGGTCTAAAGTCTTGAAAGACACCTGCTTATTGCCACGCCCCACGTACAAGCAATCGCGCTTTTGGAGGGTATAAAGCTCCTCCCCTACCATCACAAAACCATCACCGCCAATGTTGATAATACCCATCTCGCGGCGTTCCAGAAAGTAGTCGGCTTTGAGTTCTTCGTAGTTAGGCAATTTGTGAATTTGACCAACGGGTTTTATCCCGCCCACAATCATGCGGTCGTAGTGCGAATACACAAAATGAAGTTGGTCTGGTACAAAAAGTTTATCTACCAAAAAGTCTTCTCTGATGCGATGGGTGTCATAACTTTTAAAATCTGTAGGATTGGTAGTGTGACGAACTTGAATGTGCATGACAAAAATGAGGTATATTGAGGCCGTAAATTTAGTGCTTTGTACAAACGTTGCAATAATTGCGCGTAATTTTTTGGCAAGATGTGCGTTAGCTAGGAGTAAAATCAACTTCAAAACCATGAAATATTCCGCTTTTGTAGCAGCTTTGTTGTATATCTCGACCTACTGCGTGGGTCAAAATGCCCAAACAATGGAAAAAGAAACGATTCGTAAAATTGAAGTAACTGGTATGGCCGAGTTGGAGGTGATTCCCGACGAAATTTATTTTTCAATTTCGCTGCGCGAATACTTCAAAGACGAAAAAAGCCAAAGAGATAAAGTAATTCTTGATGCCTTAGAAAAACAATTGCTTGATGCCCTAAAATCCGCCAGTATGCCGCGCGAAAATCTGAGCGTCAGCGGTGTTTCGGGTTATCGAGAATGGAACGGGCGTAAGAAACCACAGATTTTTTTGGCCAGTAAACAGTACCAGCTCAAAATATCGAACCTGCAAAATATCAACGAACTAATGGCCCGCGTGGACGACCGAGGTGTTGAATACGTGAATATAGCGCGGGTAGAACATTCACAAAAATCACAATTTCGGAAAGAAGTAAAAATAAATGCCCTAAAAGCAGCCAAAGAAAAAGCGGCCTATTTGCTCGAATCAATTGCCAGTAGTTTGGGAGAACCACTCGAAATAAAAGAGTTGGAAGACAACTACTACGCGCCTGCTGTGGCGCAATACTCCAATATGCGCATGATGGCAAGCGATGTTGCCGCCCCTGAAACACCGCTCGAATACCAAAAAATTAAATTTAGCTATCGAATGCAGGCCGTTTTTAAGATAAAGTAAAAACGGCATTGAAATCTATTTTTGTAAAAAACCACAACAGTAGATTGTTTTGAAACTCAATTGACCCTCAAAGGTAGATAAGAAGTGCCGTTGTCAGTGTCTTCACTGACGACGACACCACAATCCAGTGCCGTTGTCAGTGTCTTCACTGACGACGACACCACAATCTCACTCGCTTTTCAAACTCTCCACTGGGTTCATAACAGCCGCACGTATGGCCTGATAACTTACTGTCAGCAAGGCGATTAATACAGAACAGAGGCCAGCTACCGCAAAAATCCACCATTCGATGTTGATTCGATACGCAAAGTCAGCCAACCATTGGTCCATAAAATAATAAGCCACAGGACTGGCAATGACCACGCTGATGACAACGAGTTTGACGAAATCTTTGGACAATAACAGCACCACCGACCCCACCGTTGCACCCAACACCTTGCGGATTCCGATTTCTTTGGTGCGCTGCTCGGCAATGAAATTGACCAAGCCAAACAGACCCAAACAGGCCACCAAAATAGTCAAAAATGCAAAAGCCAACGAGAGCTTGCCGATGCGCTGCTCGGCTTTATAGACATTGTTGAAACTATCGTCCATGAAATCATAACTAAACGGTTGGCCTGGGGCCATGGCGTTCCATTTGGCCTCAATTTGCTTGATGGTGCTTTGAATATCGCTGCCCGCATCGAGCCTAAACGACACGTTGCCCGTATTCAAGTTCAAGAACATACTCAACGCCCCAATGTTGCTTTTCAGAGATTCAAAATGAAAATCTTTGACCACGCCCACTACTCGATATACTTTTTTGCTGTCGTTCATAAACAGCGTAACGCCCTTGTTGAGCGGGTCTTTGAAACCAAATAGTTTGACAGCGGCTTCGTTCAAAATCACGCCCGTTGAGTCGGTGCCAAATTCTTTCGAGAAATTTCGCCCTTTGACTATGCTCATACCCATCGTCGAAATGTAGTCGTAGTCAATGTCCCAACCGCCAATCTGCACGCCTTTGGTTTGGTCAATTTGGCCTTCGGGAAACATCACCGTATTATTCCGATTGGAAGGCGTGGGCAAAAAACTCGACAGCGTGCCGTTGGCCACACCTTTTAGTTTCAAAATTTCGTCTTTGAAGGCCACGGCCTGCTTGTCTAAGGCGTAGGCATCGTTGATAATCAGCACTTGGTCTTTGTTGAAACCAAGATTTTTTTGTTGGATAAAATTAATCTGGCGATAAACAATAAAGGTGCTGACAATCAGTACAATAGAAATAGAAAACTGAAAAACCACTAAACCGTTACGCAGACTGCCGCCTTTGAGGTTGAGGCGGCCTTTCAACACTTTGATAGGCTCAAACGAAGACAAGAAAACAGCGGGGTAGCTTCCTGCCAAAAGCCCAACTAAAACGGGCAAAATGGCCAGCGCAGCGAAGAATTTGAAAGAAAACAAATCATTGATTGACAGCAACTTGCCCGAAATATCATTGAAAAAGGGTAGCAAAATGCCAACCAATCCCAATGCCACAATCAAGGCCAAAAACGAAAGCAGGACACACTCGGCAAAAAACTGAACCATCAACTGCTGCCGCAGCGACCCCAGCACTTTGCGAACGCCCACCTCTTTGGCTCGTTTGGACGAGCGGGCGGTGCTCAGGTTCATAAAATTGATGCAAGCAATGAGCAAAACAAACAGGGCTACAATCGAAAAAATATAGACATACTGAATGTCGCCGTTGATGCCCAACCCCAGCGTTTCTTTGGATTTGAGGTGAATGTCCGTCAGTGGAATCATACCGTAGCGGTAATAAGACCCCGATTTGGTTAGCTCATCAACCGTCGAACCCATGGCTTTGAATATTTCGGGGCTGACGTATTTTTGAACAATCTGATTGAAATAACCATCGAAAGCCGCTGGATTTGCCCCTTTTTGAATTAAAATATAAGTCTGAAAATTATTTGATAAAAAAGTACCCCAGCCATAATTGAGGCTTTGCATGGATACAAAAAAATCGGACGTAAAATGTGAGTTTTGGGGAATGTCCCGCATCACGCCCGTGATTTTATAGTCTTTTTGGTTGTCCAAATTCAAAATCTGGCCAACGGGGTTTTGATTAGCAAAGTGTCGTTTGGCGGCGGTTTCAGAAATCACAATGGTATTGGGTTCGCTCAAAACCAACTTCGGATTGCCCGCCACCAACGGAAAACTAAAAACATCGAATAAAGTAGAGTCGGCAAACAAGATACTTGTTTCTCTGATGTTCGTTACCGTTCCCGCTTTTTTGATTAAAAACGACCCCGCATTATAGACCCGAGCGTAGTTTTCGACTTGTGGATAGTCTTTTTTTAAGGTCGGACCCAGCATATCTGCCGTTGTGGCTACTAATTCTTCTTTACCACCAAATTTTACGGCCAAATTGAGCCGATACATTCGGTCGGCTTTTTGGTGGTAGCGGTCGTAGCTCAGTTCGTCCACTACATAGAGCGTAATGAGCAAACAACAGGCAATACCTACGGCCAAGCCGAAGATATTGATGGCCGAAAAGCCCTTATTTTGCAACAAATTTCTGACGGCGATTTTTTTCTGACGGCGATTTTGAGATAGTTACGAAGCATAATTTTAGCAATAAATGTAAACACAAAAATAAATAGCCCAAATGTCATGCCAAAAACACAATTTGTTGATTGTGAGATATTTATAAATATATAAAAACAAAAAACTGTCCGAAATCGTACACTTTTTGTGCGTTCTCGGACACCTTTTATTCACGAAGCGGTGGCTCATTTATGTATATTTTGCGCCATCGAAATTTGCAAACAGTTTAACGCATAGACAATGAGGAAACTGCTTTATAAATCAACAACCAATAGCGTAGCTCTGATTTAGTCAAACTTGTTTTCTAAATACACTGGGGTTCATTTTATAGCGTTGTTTAAATACGGTAGCAAAATATTCGATACTGCTAAACCCGCATTGTAGGGCAATTTCAGATACAGACATTGGGCTGTTTTTTAGCAACATTTCACCGTGCTTCAAACGGATATTTGATAAATACTGATGGGGTGTAAAACCTGCAATTTTCTTAAAAAGTCGGTTAAAATGAAAGGGGCTGACGCAACAATGCCTTGCTAATTCATACAGTGAAATATCGGAAGAAAAGTTGCTACAAAGATAATTTTTTGCTTGTTCAACGGTCGTAAGATGGTAACGTAGGTAGGCAGCATTGAGGTCTAACGACAAAGTTTCTTGGGTAATAATCTCAATTATTTGATTTAAAAAAGCTACAACAAGGGTATCCATTTCTAATTTGCCCATTGAAAAAGCATTTTTAAGCATCTGAAAATGGAGGTATTCGAGTTCGGGGCTTGCTAATAAGATTTGAGAAATAATATCTGGATTGTAAAAAAAGTAGGCTTTTTGCAAATTCATAGCTTCTACAAATTGCCTATAAAAATCATCGGTAAAATTAAAAATGGTACAAGCACCCACAGCAGGAAGCATACTGTATTCATAATTGCCTTTTTCAAGTATGATATGCCCTGAATACGTCTCTTTTAGACGATCCTGTCGAAACAAAAAATATCCCTTTTTGACATAAACCACGCAGAAACAATCATTAAAACCTTTTGTGCTTTGTTTTTCTGGTAGGGTATCAAATGCCCAGTCTTTGATATGATAAAAATCGGATTCAAAGACATAAGCCCCAATGAGAGGTTGTGGTGTTAAAATTGTATTTTTTACTGACATAAATGTGTGTTTACAAGCGTAAAATTAAGCTAATTGTAAATAGTTGGGATAGTCAAAACGAGAATAGCAAGATTTTGAAGGTGGCTTTGTACGCTCTTCACTAATTTTGCTTTTACAATTAATCAATCATGCACAAACTGCTTTAAATATGCTTTTGGTTACGCTAACAGCCGTTTCCCTATGTTCTGTCATAATACCGAAGCGTATTAGTCGCATTGAAAAATCCCTTATAGGTTTAATTATACTGATGGCTTTTACTCAGCTTTTAGTTGAAGGTTATTATTGGCATTACATACCCAGTTATTTACTGTTAATACTTTTGATGATAAGAACACTTTTTGCACATAAATTAAGCAATAACCTTCAAAAAAGGCTCTTTCAGTTTATCCTTGTTTTATTAATACTACTTTCCATTATCCCTTGGGCTATTTTTCTTCCAACTCCAAAACTGCTTGAACCGCAAGGAGACTACCAAGTAGGGACCAGGATTTTCCGCTGGGTTGATATAAATCGTGATGAGGAAATCACTTCAAATCCGCTTGACAAGAGAAATGTGGTGATTCAAGCTTGGTATCCAACCGAAGAAAATGCAAAAGGCGCTCATTCGTATTACCTTGACGGAATCGGTAATTTGCCAGAAAAAATTGGAGGACTACCTAAATGGATATTTGATTATTATGACCAGGTTAATACCCATGGAATATTGAATGCACCAACATCTAAAACACAAAAACAGTGGCCCGTTATAATTTTTTTGACTGGCAATGGTGCATCTCGGGCTTTTTATACAAGCCTTGTAAGTGGGCTTGCCAGTCGTGGCTATGTAGTTTTAGCAATTGACCATCCCTATGAGTCCATGATTACGCAGCTTGCAGATGGCACAATCGCTACAACTATTGAAAAGCACTCGAAAGGTGCGCCTAATCTTTTAGGATTTATGGAGGCTCGTCTTAACCTGCGAATTGCAGATGTGAAGTTTGTTATAAATCAATTAGACAGTCTGGTAGATTCTGCTGACTCTTTTTTCTCTTCTCTTGATAAAAATCGTATTGTCATTACAGGACATTCTTTGGGTGGAGCTACCGCTGGTGCTGCAATGGCAATTGACCCACGCATTAAAGCTGCTGCTAATATTGATGGCACATTATATGGCGAATTACCTAAGATAAATGATACAAGACCTTTTTTGTTAATAGAAAGTAAAAAAGATACAAGTAGCCGATTCCAAAGATATGAAAACGGTAATCAACGACTCTTTAAGCATTTTGGGGGTGGCTACCGATACCAAATAACCGAAGCCGACCATTATAGTTTTACTGATGCACCATTTCTACTGAGCTTTCCTACAAGGTTTATTGCAGGTCGTTTTTTAGAATTTGGTAATATTCCAATAAAGACAAATAGGGCGACAGTGGAAATTTTAAACGATTTCTTCTCTAATACTCTGAACCACAAATTAATACAATTAGATTCAGTTGTTAGTCGCTATGAAGGTATTATTAAAAAACCAATGGATTAATAAATTAGGTCAAATCAATTTTGTCAAAATTTTGACTGAAAGATTGAATTCAACAAAACCATAAAAACTATGAATGAAGTAAAACCAATTCTTGCTCTACGACGAGCGAAAGAACTATTCATTTCAGTTGAAAACCCGACTTATGATAAATATGCGAAGGAATTTCAAGCGAAAACCCCAATAAGTCAAGTTTTCTATATACTCGCTTATCTGATTCCAGGTGCGATAGCCTATGTTCTTATAAATATTGAGCCTGTTCATCGTTTGCTTTGTGGTTTACTTGGTCTTGAAGGATATACATTCCAATATTATATGTTTGTAGCTTTCACGCTCTTTTGGCACATGGCATTTCCTGTTCTCATGTTGCGTAAATATGAAAAACTCAATTGGGTTGAAGTCTCTGAATTTTTGAGTCTCAATCGGTTTTCGTTCAAAGAAATTTTTGTGATTGCTCCGCTTGCCTTTGCTATGAGTGTTGTAGTGTCTTTACCTTATATGATGTCTTTGTACGAGCCATTTCAGACATGGCTTAATTCGGTGTCAGGATTTCAAATACCTTCCCATAGTATATTCGCAAGTTATGAGGCGTTCTATGGCGCACCAATAGCGGTCATGGTGCTTATGTTGATTGGGAATTTTGTCGGTGAAGAAATATACTTTCGTGGTTATCTGATGAAGAAAACCGCATTTCTTGGGCGGTTTAATTGGCTTGTGAATTCAATTCTTTTTTGCCTCTACCACCTTTGGCAGATTCCTCAATCATGGCCACTGATTGTACCGTTCATTTTTTTTGGATTGACCATGCAACTCAGGAAGAATCTCTACACAATGATAATGTTTCACTTGCTATTCAATTTGGCGGGCGTTCAGATTTATCATGTACTTCTAAACTTGGGAACGGGAAAATGAAAACAAAAACCATTATTTCTTTTTTTCTGGCAATAAGTACAACGTGCTTATACAGCCAAACTTTCAACCAAAAGTATGGCAATGAATCAGATTATAAGAGGCTGTATTACCTCAATACACAATACATCAATTCGTGGGTACATTCAGACACAGCTACCTACAATCACTTGCTTTGGGCAGATGATTTTGTGCATCAAAGCGGCAGTACAGGCTTATTGTTTCCCAAGATGCAGATTGGGAAGATTTTTGGGCAACCACGTTTACATGAAATTACCTATTTCTATGCCGATGAAGTGCAAATTCGCTTCATTTCCAATGATGCTGCGTTGGTTTTTGCCGAACCGCCCTATTTAGGAATCAATGATAAAGAAGAAACTTTGAGCCGTTATAATGATGTTTATATACGCCGAAATGGAGCTTGGATTTGTGTTTCGGCAAATATTACGAACATTGGAAGCAAGGCTGCAAAATTTAGTAAAACGCCTGAATTTGTCACATTGATTTCATATAAAAAAGGTACTGAAAAAGATATTGAAATCCTCGAAAACCTCAATCAAAAGCACGCAGAAGCCTTTATGAAATCCAATCCAGCCCTGTTGAAAGATATACTGGCAGATGATTTTATCCTTTTGTCATCCAATGGGCAACTTTACGAAAGAGAAGTAGTTTTGAGGAATTTGACTGGAAAAACTAATAAAATAGAATCCTACAAAATCGAAAACCAACAAATTAGGTTTGTAGCTGATGATGTGGCAATGATTCATGCGGCGATTATTGTAAACAACAAAATAGGCGTTCAGTATAATGACATTTATGTAAAAAGAGGTGAAACCTGGGTTTGTGTCTCGGGGAATAATACGCTCATTAATAACTAAACTATGACGACAAAACAACAAATAATTGAAAATGAAAACCTGTTATTTAGCCGTTGTCAGTGTCTTCACTGACGACAGCAATCTCACTCCCTTTTCAAGCTCTCCACTGGGTTCATAATAGCCGCTCGCCATGCTTGCGAAAACACAACCAACAGGCTGATAACGACCATCGAAAAAATGCTGAAACCTAAAACGCCCAGACCGATACTGACCCTTGAAGCAAAGAAATTGAGCCATAGATTATTGACAAAATAGGCTATTGGTGTGGCTATCACAACCGCAACGAGCAACAAAATAGCAAAGCCACGAGACAGCAAAACAATGATTTGCCACACACTCGACCCCAGCACTTTGCGCACCCCAATTTCTTTTTGACGGGTTTCGGCGGTGTAGGTAGCCATGCCAAGTAGCCCCAAACACGAGATTAGAACGGCCAAAAATGCTAAAAAGCCCAGCACAGCAGCTACATCTCTGAGCATCGAATGAATAAAAAGCAGCTGCTGGTCTAAAAACTGATACTCAAATTTGGTCATTGGGTTTACGGCCTTCCATTGCTTTTCGAGGCTGGCTATTGTCTCAGATGTGTTTTTGCCGCTAATTTTAATGCTCGCAAAACCAAATTGGTCGGCACGGTTGCGAAGTACCAGCGGGCGCATTTGCTGGTTTACGTTCAAGAACTGAAAATCTTTGACTACGCCCACAATCTCAACATTCTGACCATCAATGAGCAGCTTTTGGCCCACGGCATCGGCAGCAGACTGGTATTTAAAATCGGCTACCATTTTTTGGTTGATTAGCACATATTGCTCGCTACTTGTTTTGCCTATGTCGGGCAGGTTTTTGCCCGACACCAAACTCAAATTCCACACATCTACACATTTTGAATCAATGTCTAAAAAATTGATTTGCAGGCTGTCCTTCTTGCTGGGTGTATAGGCCGTTGTGCCGTAGCTGTTACCTGTGGCAGGCATAAACGAGCAAGCCGAAATACCCAAAACGGCTTTGTCGGTGTTCACAACTTGGGCAAACCGAGCGTAGTTTTCGGGTTTATAGAGTTTGACGGTAACGATGTTGTTTTTCTCGAAACCATAATCAAAGTTGAGTACATGATTGGTTTGAAAATAAAGTAAGGTTGTTGAAATAATAAAAACCAAAGACACCGAAAACTGTATGACCAACAGCACTTTACGTAAGGTAAGGCGTTTGAAAAAACGAGTACCCCCCAAGTTTTTGAACATCTGAATGGGGTCGAAAGCCGAAATATAAATTGATGGTAGCAGCCCCGCTACTAAGCCAATGAGCATGCTAAAAACAACAAAAACAGGCAACAGCCACAGGTTATTGTCAAAAGTAATATTCAAAAACTGATTGAGCCACAACCCCATAAATGCCTTTTTGAGTAATGCCAAAATACCAATCGCCAACACCAACGAAAACAACGAAATAAGCGTTGATTCGGCAATAAACTGGGCGAAAATTTGCTGGCGAGTTGCCCCAGCTACCTTGCGAACACCCACCTCTTTGACCCGAGTAAGCGACCGAGCCACCGATAGATTGGTATAGTTGAGGCAAGCAGAGAGCATCACAATCAGGCATAAAATAGCCAGTACGTACAGCACCATTTTGGGCATTGATATATGGGTCTCGTTACCGATGGCCTCGCTTGGTGTGAGCGACATAAGTGGCTCGGCCACAAAGTCAAGCTCATTGGGGCTCCCTTTTGGGTACTGTTTTTTAGCAATTTGGGCCAAAGCCGTCTGCAAATTGGCCTCGTTGTTTTGTTTGTCGAGCAAGACGTAGGTGTAGTTTGTCCAAACGTTATCCCAGTCGTTGGCCTTAAAATCAATGGCTTTGGTCTGCGCCAGGGCGGGTAGCGTACTGAGCGATGCTAAAAGCTTGAAAGGCAGGTGCGTTTTGTTGGGGTTGGGCTTCAAAACACCCGTAATTGTAAAGAGGCCATAGTCGGTTTCTTTGTTGCCCGTTTCGGGGCCGCCTGGGTTGATGCCTTTGTCGCTAAACCGAATGGTCTTGCCAATAGGACTCTGATTGCCAAATAGTTGTGTGGCTATTTCCTGAGAAACAACCATCGTAAATGGGTTTTGTAAGGCCGTATTTGCGTCGCCTTTTGAGAGCGTAAAATCAAGAATTTTAAATAAATTTCCATCAGCAAAATACCCCCCTCCCGACGCAATTTTTTCTTTAAAAAATAAATCTCCACCGATGTTGCGTACCAAACTCGCGGTTTGTTCTACGCCCGTGTAGTCGGTTTTGAGTTTTTGGGCCAGGGGCAAAGCCGAGGTAGCGGTTTTCATGTCGTTGCCATTCACCCCCACCGTTCTGACGCGATAGATACGATTTTTGTTGGCATGAAACTGGTCGTAACTTTTTTGGTCGGCTACGATGGCCATAATCAATAAACAAACCGCCATACTTATCGCCAAACCAAAAATGTTGATAATGCTAAAAGTTTTGTTTTTGAGGAGGTTTCTCCAAGCGACTTTGAAGTAATTGCGTATCATGGTTGATTTTAGTTAAATTTGTAAAAAATAGTTAAAACTATGGCATACAGTGACTTTACACAGGTTTCACAGTTAGAGGACAAATTCGGAATCCAACAAAAACTGACTCGTATTTTTGATATAGTTGCACCTCTTGAACCCAGCGATTTACTCAAAAACGAACTGCAAGAGTCTTTTTCTTTGCCTTTATTGACCGAAAAAGCTAAATCAGAACTACTGATTGCACCTATTTTCAAGGAATTGCGTCGGCATAATCATTTTACCATCAGTTTTTATTCTGGCTATTTGTTTGACGTTCAGCCCGAAAATGGACTTACTGGCTACTGTGATTATCTTTTTACGACCGAAACCCAAAGTATTGACATTAAAGCCCCCGTTTTTTGTATCGTCGAAGCGAAGAATCGCTCCGTTGAAGAAGGCATTGCTCAAGCAGGTGCTTCGATGATAGCTGCCAAGATTTTTAATGACCGAAAACAACGCCCAACAGAAGCCATTTTTGGTTGTGTAACAACGGCTTATGAATGGATTTTTCTAAAATTAGACAATAATATTCTTGAAATTGACATCACAAAACGTTATTCATTAGAAGAACATTCGCTACCTTATTTGTTAGGTGCCCTACAAGCTATTGTTCAGCAGTTTCATTCATAATCGTATCATTTGTTCTGTTGACTATGATGCTTTTGCTTCTTTTAGTGGTAGCCATCAAAGCAAGGACGATGAGGTTTATTTTCATTTCTTTTTAAGTTTAATAGGGCTGTTTTTAATTGGTAAAAAGAATACCACCAAACTCGTGCCAAACAAGCAACTATTTGATAATCAATATCATAAATATTTTTCTCTAACCAAAACGTCCGAAAACGGACGTAAGGCGTCCGTTTTCGGACAAGTTTATTTCGGGCTTTTGAGGTTAACTCTATTCGTAGCAAAAATTAGCAGGATTTAGCAAATCTTTGTTTGAAGAAAGTCCTATTTTGCGCCAAAAACCAACACTATGAAATATCTATTAGCAGTTCTCTTCATTGTATTTTCTGCGCTTGCGGGAAGTTCCCAAAACATCAAGCGCAAAGGTGGTTTGGGCGTAGCCTTTTATCAAAACGTACCCGATACTTTGGCCAAAAGGCTTGATTATAAGCAAGGTGCGATTGTAAGGGTGGTTGTGCCCAACTCAACAGCAGCAAGTTTGGGGCTGTTGAAAGACGACATTATCTTAAAAATAAACGAAGCCCCCATTTCAAAACCCAACGAAATACTCGGTCTTGCGGCCAAATTGAGAGGCGAAGACCCAATCAAAGTGGAGTTTATTAGAAATCAGCAAATAAAAACCTTGACGGGGATAGTTGTAGAAAAACCCATGGAAAAAAGCACCTCTGCTGAGGTAGCCTACGGAGAATTTGCGTACAAAAATGGATACGTTAGAACCATCTACAAAACCCTGAAAGGTAAAAAACCACTCGGAACCGTCTATTTTTTGCAAGGACTGCCCTGCTATTCGTTGGACAATATGCAAGAACTCGATAAAACCAAGCAGGCAATAGACGCTATGGTAGAAAGAGGATATGCGGTATTCAGAATGGAGAAAGGCGACGTGGGCGACAACCAAGGTTTGCCGCCTTGCGAGCAAATGGGCTTTTTTGATGAATTGGCCATGCACGAGGCGGGCTACAAATATTTACTGACGCTCCCACAAATTGACAAAGCAACTATTTTTTTGTTTGGGCATTCGATGGGAGGTATCACAGCACCTTTGTTGGCCGAGAAGTTTCAACCGCGAGGTACAGTTGTTTATGGCACCGTTTTTAAGCCGTGGTTGGAGTATTTGTTCGATGCTTATATCAAGCAGAGCGTTTTGCAAGGAGACGATTATGCCACACTTCGGGAAGAAATAGAAAAAGCAAAGCCTTATTTATACGATTACTTTTACCAAAACAAACCAATAGAAGAGGTAATCAAAAACCCCAATGGTTTGGCAGCTTTCCAGCAGATTTTAGGCTATGTTCCAGAAGCCAAAATTTTTAACTCTGGACGGGCGCCACTTTGCTACAAAGAACTCAACGATAGCAAAGTGGCAACGGCCTGGGGCAACTACAACAACCACGTTTTGGCAATTTATGGCGAGTGCGATTTAAATGCCAATGATTCATTGGACCACATTGCGCTTATCAAGTATATTAATGCCAACAACGCGGGCAATGGCACTTTTTGGGTTGCACCAAAGTCGTCCCATAGCTTTGAAGAAATAGGCACAATGGCCGATTTTCTAAAATTATACGAAAATCCGCAAGCGCTTCAACAGTACGCCGCCACGCGATTTAACCCTAAAATCTTTGATTACACCTGCAATTGGATGACGCAGGCGCTGCAAAAGCCCATCAAAGAAAAAACGGTGGCTTTCTATCATGATGCCAGCGATAATTTGCCCGAACTCGGTGCCAGAAAGGCAAGCATGGATGTACGAGCAATAGACATTGACCAAGACGGCGATTTGGACATTATTCTTGCCAATGAGTTTCAGCCCAATAGTATTCTAATCAACGACGGAACAGGCAAATTTACGGACGAATCTGCCCAGCGGTTGCCGCAAGTGGTGCATGACAGCGAAGACATTGCTATCGCCGATTTCAACGGAGATGGTTTGCTCGATTTGGTTTTTTGCAGCGAAGACGACAAAATTCACGAATATTATCTCAATAAAGGAAAGGGCTTTTTTGAGGTTGCACCTTACAAACTACCCGATTCTGAAGCCAATGCCGTGATTACGTTAGACCTTAACAATGACAAAAAGCCAGACTTAGTTTTTGGCAATAATGGCAAAAATACGGTTTTGATTAACAAAGGAGACGGCACATTCAGCGTTGAAAGCCAAAGACTACCAGATGCCAACAGGGTAACCCAAGATTTGGCGGCAGTGGACATAGACGGCGACGGCGATTTGGATATTTTTGAAGCCAATGAAGACGGAAACAGGCTTTTACTAAACAATGGCAAAGGTTTTTTTAGCGATGCCAGCCAATCAAACCTGCCCAATGACCCCAATGTCGAAACCCGTAAAGCGAGTTTTGCAGATGTGGACAATGATGGCGACTTGGATATTTTTCTATCAAATGTAAAATTTAGGCCCGAACGAGATATTCAAAATAGGCTGTATATCAACAACGGAAAAGGGAAATTTACAAACGAAACCGAAAGGAGAATTCCGAAAGACGAAGACCACACCATAGATGCCATTTTTGAAGATGTAAACAAAGATGGGTCGAAAGACATTGTTTTGGCCAATGTTTTTGGAGCGCAAATAAAAATCTATCTCAACAATGGCAAAGGCGAATTTATGGAAAACGCAACCGCCATTTTGGGCAAAAAACACGTAAGAGATGCGCTGGGAGTGATAGCCGCCGACTTAAACGGCGATGGCAAAAAAGACTTTTATTTTTGCGATAGATTTAATCCGAATCTGGGGAAAAAGGATTTGTTGTTGTTGGAAAATTAAAACAAAAAAGCGGCCAAAAATTCATTTAGGAATGAACTTTCACTTTGGCGTTACCGAGACGCATGCACCCTTAACCGTCCACCAGTTGCGGTTTGGGCAAACCTTTACTGTTTTTCGCTGGGGTTTGTACCAAAGAGCTATTTCTTTGCTAATTTATTTTAACGATAAGTTTGTTGTTAAATATTTTTAGCAATAGATTTGTTGTCAAATTAGTTTAACAACAAATCTATTGCTAAAAATGAATTGGATAGCACCAAAAGCCATTGTGGGGCCACAAGCCACGGGCGACTATTACTTTCACCGAGCCAATATCGTTGCAGATATTTGGGATGCCATTGACCGAGGAAAGCACGTATTGCTGGCCGCTCCCCGCCGCGTGGGCAAGTCGTCGGTGATGGTCTATATGACCGAAAACTGTGACGAAAACGTAAAATGTGTTTTCAAAAACATTCAAGGTATCAACTCCGAGCAGGAGTTTTATCAACAAGTTTATGGACTCATTCTGAGCTGCTTACGGCAGGATAAAAAATTATGGACAAAAATTGGCGATTTTCTCAAAGGCATCACTGTTGAGGAGGTTGGCGCAGAGGGAACGCTCAAATTTGGTGACCGAAAAAACCTTGATTTTTTGGATGAAATCAACCACATTGTGCGTAAACTTCCCGCCATCAAAGTGGTGTTGTTCATAGACGAGCTACCCGAAGTACTGCACAAACTCCACAAAAACAACAAAACCGAAGAGGCCAGTAACATCATCAAAAACCTGCGTATTTGGCGACAAGAAAAAACTTACACCTCGCTTTGCTTTGTATTGGCGGGTTCTGTCGGGATTCATCACGTGGTAAAGACAATCGAAGGCCGTACTTCTGATTTGAACGACATTCAATGCATTGATTTTGATGCGCTTACTAGCACAGAAGCCTCTGACTACGTTAAATGGGCCACCAAAGATGCCACTGTGCAGTACAACGTCGATTTGCAGCAGTATTTGTTGGGTATAATCCAGCACTATGTACCGTATTTTATCAATTTGATGCTCGACCAAATTCATGATACAGCCCGTCGAAACAACGCACCAATTATCTCGACCGAGGCCATTGATGCGGCTTTTGTGCGTGTGGCCAAACAAAACGATAAATTTGAGGATTGGCGCAATCGTTTGTTTGATTATTACAAAAAAAGTGAAGCCCAGTTTTTTGACCATATTTTGACGTATATCGCTCACAATGGAAGCATTAACAAACGACAAGCTTTTGACATATCGTATCAATATGAACTGTCAGACCAGTGCATTGGCCTGCTCGACGACTTGGCAAACGATGGCTACGTTTCTGAAAAGGACCAAGGCTACACCTTTATTTCTCCTTTTTTGAAGGCTTTTTGGCAACGTTATCTTTTGAAAAAATCATGAAAACACAACCCGAAAATACGAGCAACTGGTTTGTTGATAAACTCAATCTTTACCAAGCAGCCAACACCGACAATGAGTCGCTCAAACGCAATTTTGTGGTACGTACGCATGAGTTTAACATTATTATTGACGACCTGCGCCAAAAAAAAGGCAAAGACCCGCTCCAACACGAACTCGTTTTGGGCCGGCGTGGCAGCGGCAAGTCCACGCTGCTCAAACGCCTCCAAATTGCGGTAGAAGAAGACCCCAAACTATCGGAACGGTACGTGGCCATTAATTTGGCCGAGGAGCAAGCCAGTATTTATCGGCTCTCCGATTTGTGGTATGAGGTGCTGCAAGAGTTGTCCATTAAAGTCCAAAATACCTTGCAATTACGGGCATTTTCGAGTTTTGCCAACAACCAAGATTATACCCGCTACCTCTACGCGCAAATCCACGAATTGTTGCAAAATAATGCCAAAAAGGCCGTTCTGCTGTTGGATAATTTTGACCGTATTTTAGAAAACTTAGCCGACGATGCCCACTTGCTGCGCGAAATATTGCAAAACCACAACGACCTGCAAATCATTGGCGGAAGTACGCGCTTAGACGAGCATTTTTGGCGTTACGACAAGCCTTTTTACGAGTTTTTTAGGCGACACCGCCTCGAAGCCCTCACTTTTGACGAAATACACCAACTGCTGGGGCATTGGAGCGCGTTGTTGGAAGTACCCCAACTCAAAGATTATGCCCTCCAAAACCGTGGAAAGATAGAAGCTCTCAGAATCTTGACCGACGGACTGCCCCGCACTTTGCAGTTTTTTATCCAGATTTTACTGCAAGACCACAACCTCTACGGCTACGACTACATCAAAAAAGTGATGGATAAAGCCACGCCCATTTACCAAGAACGCCTCAATAGCCTCTCGCCCGCTCACCGCAAAATTGTGTTAGAATTGGCCTTTTTGTGGGAAGCCGCCTCTACCAAGCAGTTGGTGGACAAATGCCGCATGGAAAGCAAGGTGCTGTCTTCGCTTTTGAAACAATTGTACGGCTACGGCATTATTGAAAAAATAGAAACCAGCAATAAAAACCACCTCTACCGCATTGCCGAGCGGTTTTTTGGAATGTGGCTGATTGTAACGCAGGGCAACCCCGACCAAAAGCGCAAGGCCAAGTTTTTGACCATTTTTTTGGAAACTTGGTACGACAGCCACCAACTCCAAGACTTGGCCAGTAGTTATTTAACAAAACTCAAAAACCAAGAAATAGGCTTTGACAAAGCCTCCGTACTCTCCAAAGCATTTAGCCAATCAAAATACATTACCACCGCCCAAAGAGACGAACTCATCAGCCACACCCGCCAACTCTGCGAAGGCAACTTCCAACCCCACGACCTGCCCGAAACTTTTGGTATAATTGATGCTAAAATAAAAGCATTTGAAGAAGCAGGAAAATACGAAGAAGCATTGGCATTGTTCGATGAAATTGAAAATGAGGAAGATGGCATTAAGTTTTATGGAAAAGGAGTGTTTAATCATAAGTTGAATAAAATTGAAGAAGCCGAAAAACATTACTTATTAGCCATTGAAAAAGGACACATTGAAGCTTTGAATAATTTGGCTGTACTCTACGGGAATCAAGGCAAATTGGCAGAAGCCAAAAGATATTGGGACTCAGCCATTGAAAAAGGAAATATCAACGCTTTGAATAATTTGGCTATAATATATTATAACCAAGGTAAATCAGCAGAAGCCAAAGAATATTACCTTTTAGCCATTGAAAAAGGAAATATCAACGCTTTGTATTATTTAGCTTCGCTATACCACAATCAAGGTAAATTGGCAGATGCCGAAAAATATTACCTTTTAGCAAGTGAGAAAGGAAATATCAATGCTTCATATAATTTGGCTTTGTTGTACTACAACGAAGGTAAATTATATGAAGCCGAAAAATATTACCTTTTAGCAAGTGAGAAAGGCGATATTGCTGCTTTGAGTAATTTGGCTTTGATGTATTTTGAGAATAATCAGAATCAATCCAAAGCATTGAATTTGATTCAACAAAACAACAAAGTAAACGAGGGTGTTAAATCAAGGCAAGTGGCTTTTATAATCGAAATCTGGAATGAGGTTTTTGAAAATATTCAGCAAAAAACAGAGGATATTTTAGCCATTCCCGACAATCCTCTTTTAGATTCAACGCTCAAATTTTTATTATACTTAGAACAAAAAAACTTGGTATTATCTTGTTTTCGGCACCCGCAATATGGTGCGGCCTTACAAGCTCAATTCGCACCGCTCTACTACGCTACGCTGCTGCTTTGTGGAGAAAATGAAGACAACGTAGCCCTTCGCATTCCGCCTGAGATAGTAGAAACCGTAAACCAAATAGTAGCAAACGTGCGGGAGCAAAATGTGTTTTATGCGAGGAGGGAGCAAGCGTAGATTTTTCATAAAAAAAATTTTGTCCTGCTGATGAAGTTTGCGTTTGCAACGCGAACGAACTATTTATCAAACCACTGCAGCGTGTCCAAAGTCAAACCCGATGGCAAAAAAGACTTTTATTTTTGCGATAGATTTAACCCAACTTGTATTTCATACCCCCTAAAAGCACAAAAACCCAAGTAATTTTTGTTAAAAAACAAGTTTTTTTAGCTTATTTTCAACTATTTTCAACGTCTTAAAGATCTATATGCTTGATTGTCAAGTATATAGATTTATTGAATTTCATTTGTGTTCCCCCATAGATTTGGTAGCTCGGCTTTCGCTTCGTACCTTTGCCGAATGTTTCTAAAAAAGATAGATAAAGGCCCAAAGGGTGGCAAAGTGTATAGCTATTATAGGCTATGTGAGAGTATTCGGATTGGGGGTAAAACTCGCCATAACAATCTGCTCAATTTAGGCGTTTTGGATCATCTACAAGCTGATGAACTTAAAATGCTGGCCAACAGAATTGAAGACTTGTACCTTGGCAATGTCAATAATTTATTTTCGGATGTTTCGCAAGAAGTAGAAAAATTAGCGGCAAAATTTTACAAAGAGCTGCGTGAAAAGCATAAAATTGCTCAAGAACTTTCTTCAAATAAAATTGATAATATTGCAGATAGTCAGGTAGTTGAAGAAGATTTTGAGCGTATTGACCTGAAAAGCATTAAACACGACGAGGTACGTGAAGTGGGGGCTGAATGGCTGTGCCTTCAAGCTATCCAGGAGCTTGGTTTAGAGGCTGTACTGGCAGAAGCTGGCATGGGGCAAGAGGGCATTAACAAAGCCATCGCCCTCATTGTAAGCAGGGCTGTTTACCCCGCCTCAGAGCATAAAACCGCACAATGGATGCGAAGCTCCTCCTCGGTTACAGAGCTTATTTTTGGTACTCACCAACCCATTTCCCACCAGCAATTGTACTTGGCTGGCGATGCACTGTATACCCAAAAAGCCATAATTGAGCAACACCTCTGTACCAAAACAAACGAACTGTTTGACCTAAAAGATAAAATAGTATTTTACGACCTTACCAACACCTATTTCGAAGGCCGAAAAGCTAGCAGCACATTGGCCCAATTTGGCCGTAGCAAAGAGAAGCGTAGCGATTGCAAGCTGGTATCATTGGCCTTGGTAGTCAATGCCCAAGGCTTTGTAAAATACAGCAAAATATACGAAGGCAACATCTACGAAGCCCACACTTTAGTAGCTATTGTGGATACTTTGGCCACCAATACCTCCTTTGCCGCCAAGCCAGTTGTAGTAATTGATGCAGGCATTGCCGATGAACCCAACTTACTCATGCTTAAAGAGAGAGGTTACGATTATTTATGCGTTACAAAAGCCAAACTAAAAGAATATGCGGACGTAAATCCAGATGCTGAGCCAATAGAAATCACAGACAGAAGAGGGCATAAGATAGCACTAAAGGCCATAACCAAGCCCGATTGTGATGATCAGTTTCTACACATTCGAAGCGAGCAAAAGGCCGTAAAAGAAGCCTCCATGAACGCCCATTACTCGGCACGTTTTGAAGAAGAACTCAACAACATCAACCAGTCCATTCAAAGCAAAGGAGGCACCAAGAAAATAGAAAAAGTACATGAGCGCCTGGGAAGAATAAAAGAGCGATACCCAGCCGCCAACAAGCATTATACCATTGATATACAGCAAGATAAGCAAATAGCAACAGGGCTTACCTTTACAAAAAAAGAACTGCCAAAGCCCTCAGAAACCGAAGGAGTTTACTTTTTGAGAACATCCATTAAAGAAACTGGAGAAAAGCTAATCTGGGACATATACAATACCCTAACCGAAATAGAAGCAACTTTCAGGGTACTAAAAACCGAGCTAAATATACGCCCTGTTTTCCATCAAAAAGACGAACGCACCATGGCACATATACAGCTTGGTATATTGGCCTATATGATAGTAAACACAATAAGGCACAAACTAAAAGCCGCCAATATTCATCACGACTGGCGAAACATTACAAGAATAATGAATACTCAAAAAATAGTGAAAACATCCTTCAAAAACGAGAAAGGAAAAGTAATCATTATCAAAAAATGTAGCGAGCCAATAACCGAAGCATTAGAAATATATCAGGCAACAAAATACAAACCCAAGCCATTTAGTATGAAAAAATATGTGTTACCCCAATAAAAATTAAATTTAATATAACTACATGATAGTCAGATAGTTATTAGGTGCATTGAAACAAGTTGGGTTAA
>REAB01000155.1 GCA_004293645.1 Cytophagia bacterium
GTAATTGTTTGTAATTATAGTAATTTTTTGTAATTGTCTGTTTATCAATTTATTACTACCAAATTACCCTTTATTACAAATCAAAAATAATATAATGGCAGCGGCCAACCGCCTATTTCTGCCCAACTACTTAATTACGAGTAAGTAACGTGTAAATAATAACGTGGTAAAAATTGGAACGCAAATGACGCGGATTTTCAAACCGCAACGGCGGACCGTGCGGATTTAAAATTTCTTGCCTATCTGCGAAAATCTGCGGTACTCCGTATCCGCGTTATCTGCGTTCCATAAACTAATTCGACCAACTTATTATTTACCTGTCACTAAGTACTTATTCTTGTAAACAAAGGTAACAAACCACCAAAATCTGAAACTGTCGCTTCGCTATTCTAAGTTGTTCGTAATTCACGGGAGTTTTTTTTACAAAACTCTCAATTTTATGGGCATTTGAAAAGTAAAGCACTTTATTTTTTTAAAGTAAAGTGCATAAAATATAATTATACCAATATTGTTTGTGTTAAAAATCCCTGTGTTTCAAAATTGAAGCATTATTTTGAAACACAGTATTCTGTTATTCGCAACTGTCCAGTAAGGTGTCCAGCGGCTTTAAATCTTTCAACTCTACTGACAGGCAGAGGGATAGCTAAAGGTGTGGTTCAACCAACCCTAAACTTATCAGTTGGTCTATTACTTCTTCAACGTTGCAATGAATCCAATGGGGGCGGATGTCCAGATTACCTCCCTGGGGAGTTACTACGAAATGATGAGAAGTACCTAAATCCCGCGCCGATTCTGTCGAACCTCGTTTGAGGGCAGGGGCAAGCGAAAGTTTAATTTCAATCGCAACAATGGGTTTGATACCTTCTACCAATACCAAATCCATTTCGGCACCATTGGAAGTACGATAAAAGTAAGGACTAACTCCATTTTTAAGCCTTCTGATGATTTGTTCAATCACAAATCCTTCCCAAGATGCGCCCACAATGGGGTGTTGAACGAGATAGGCTTGGGTACGAAGGTTGTGTAAAAAATGTAAACTGCCGCTGTCTATCAAGTAAAGCTTAGGGCTTTTAACGATGCGCTTGGATACATTTACAAACCAGGGTTCAAGCCGTCTCACGAGGTAAGCCTGTTCGAGCACAGCTATATATCGCTGTACTGTGGTGTGAGAAATACCGAGTGAATTGCCAAGGGTAGAGTAATTGAGCAAAGAGCCGTGATTATGGGCCAACATTCTCAAAAAATTATTGAGCAAAACAGAAGGTGCGTTAATACCGAGTGCTGATAAATCTTGCTCAATGTACGTTTTAATAAAGCTTTGATGCCACAAATACCAAAAGTCGTCGTTGGGAGCCAGTAAAGCATCTGGAAACCCTCCTCTAAACCATAAAGTTTGGGTTGAAATCTGGGCAGTACGGGCTTCTACCGTTTGTAGGGGCATCAATTCGTGGTAAGCAATGCGTCCTGCCAGCGATTCCGAACTTTTTTGTAAAAACTGAAGCGATGCCGACCCTAAGAGCACGAATCTTCCTGGCTGTCGGTCACGGTCAATAAGTCCGCGCAGTGGAGGAAAAATAGACAAAAGCCGCTGTACTTCGTCAATGATGATGGTTTTATCTCGGTTGTTATCAATGACCCAAGCGGCATTCTGGCTAAGGGTTTGATAATCATCGGGTAACTCCAAATCGAAGTACAGCGATGGTTTTGGCAGTTCATTTACCAGTTGTTTTACCAAGGTAGTCTTCCCTACCTGCCTTGGCCCCAAGATTCCTACCGCAGGAAAAAAACGAAGGGACTGTTGTATCGCGTATTTGAGGTATCTTTCTATCATTATTCATGTAATTTGAATATTTCATGTTCAAATTACATGAATAAATTTCAATTAGGCAACTGTAAAACTTAAAAATCACATCTATGCCATGTTTTTGCAAACAATGTTTTCAAAACACGGTATCTGAGTGGTTAAGTAGTTGGGCCTATTTAATTGGTGGCACTACTATTACTTAAGATGCTTTTATTGAGCGTATTAAATCAGTCGTGCCACCAATAATAATACTGCACGGGCGGCCTCGCATCGCAGCGGCGAACCGCACGGGCGGCCCCGCGCCTAATTTTACGCAACTACTTACCCTCCAAATATCCTTACCTTTGTCGTGCTGGTACTATTTCAAAAAGCCAGTTTTAACAAAATCGTGAGCCAATATCCCCTTTATTCTGACGAATATTTCATGCAATTGGCACTTTATGAAGCCCAATATGCAGCCGAATTGGGCGAAATTCCAGTGGGGGCGGTGGTGGTGTGCCAAAACCGAGTCATTGCCAAAGCCCACAACCAAACCGAACAACTCCACGACGTAACCGCCCACGCCGAGATAATAGCCATCACCGCCGCCGCGCAGTGGTTGGGCAGTAAATACCTGAAAGACTGCACCTTGTACGTTACCTTAGAACCTTGCACCATGTGCGCGGGCGCGCTCTACTGGGCGCAGTTGGGCAGGCTCGTTTATGGGGCCAGCGACGACAAACGGGGCTATTCGCAACTACTCAGCAAAGTGCTGCACCCCAAAACACGGGTCGAAAAAGGTGTTTTGGAAGTAGAAATAAGCGAGCTGCTCACTAATTTTTTCAAACGAATGCGAACATAAGCGGCAGATATTCTGTTAGGCAAACAGGTACAAATGTATTTCGTAACACTAAAATAGTAATTAAAACCATGGCATTTATCTTAGATCCACTGCCCTACGCCAACGACGCGCTGGAGCCACATTTTGACGCACTGACGATGGAGATTCACCACGATCGCCACCACCAAGCGTACGTTACCAACCTCAACGCCGCCATTGCAGGCACTGCCCTCGAAGACGACACCGTAGAAGAACTGTTGGCCAAAATCAGCACGTTGCCCGCACCCGTGCGCAACAACGGTGGTGGGCATTGGAATCACCTGTTTTTTTGGAACAGCCTATCAGGCAAAAGTGTAAAAGCACCAGTAGGCGAGCTGGCGGTGGCCATTGATGCCAAATTTGGCTCGTTTGCGGCTTTCAAAGATGAGTTTAAAAAGGCTTGCATTGGTCGGTTTGGCTCAGGTTGGGCGTGGTTGGTGGTAAAAGAAGGCGGTGAATTGGCTATTACTTCTACCCCAAACCAAGACAACCCACTTATGGACATCGCCGAAGTAAAAGGCCACCCCGTTATTGGCCTCGACGTGTGGGAACACGCTTATTATTTGAAATACCAAAACAAACGCCCAGATTTTGTAGAAGCATTTTGGAACGTAATAGACTGGAGCGTAGCCGAAACCCGCTACCAAGAATCGAAATAATTTTTGACAACCCCCATAAAAAAGGAGTCATTGCTTTGCGGCAATGACTCCTTTTTTATGGGCCAAATTCTGTCAAAACAAAAAGAACTCCTTACTTTTGTTAAATTAATGTAAATCTACTTTTTTTATGCGCCACGAATCTCTGATATTGACCCAACAATCGGGCAAAGAATTGTCAAAACTTCAAAAACAGTTTAATGCCAACGTTAAGAAAATCAACGACTTAAAGCAATCTTTGGCGAACGACACTGCCCAACTACGCGACATCACGGTTCGGGTTCAGGCTGAGATTGTGCCGTTGCAGCAAAAACACAACAACACTGTTGCCGACCTCGTGCTGGTGTTTGACAAGCACCACGACGACACATTTTTTAAGAAAAAAGAAAAAGCCAAAATAGCCGATTTTATTACTACTACGGCCTACGAACTGATTGGAGAACTCGACCGCGAAGACCTCAAACAGGTGTACGATAAATATGCCGACTCCAGCTATGATGAAACCAACGCTGAGGCCGAAAGTGCCACCGCCGAAATGATGAAAAACGTGATGAGTTCGATGTTTGGCATTGAAATAGAAGAAGATGCCGACTTGTCGGACCCTGCCAAAATGCAGGAATACATGCACCGAAAAATGACCGAAAAAGAGGCTGAAATGGAAGCCCGAAAAGCCAACAAAAAGAAAACCGCCAAACAACTCGAACGCGAAGAAAAAGCCAAAGAAGAAACCAAAAATGTGAGCAAGGCCGCCCGCACCATTTACACCGACTTGGTGAAGGCGTTTCACCCCGACCGCGAGCCCGACGAAGCCGAGCGCGAACGCAAAACCGAAATAATGAAGCAAGTAACCGAAGCCTACGGCAACGACGATTTGTTTGAATTATTACGGCTCAAAATAGAGTTGCAAGGTGCTGATATGGAGGCGCTTACGGTGGCCGAAGACCAATTGAAATATTACAACAAAATTTTGAAAGAGCAAATAAAAGAGTTGGAACAAAACCATTGGCAGTTGCAAATGCAAGCCGGCGGCGGAATGGGCGGTGGCCCCGATTTGCTGGGCAAATTTGGCGGCGACCCCAAAACCTCAAAAAGCCGATTTACCCGCGAAATGAACCGATTGAAAAAAAACACGCAGGCCGTTGAGAAAGACATTGCCACGCTCAGAATCAAAGAAAATATGCGCGTTTTTTTGAAAGATTATGAAATAGAAACCGAAGACGATTTTTTTAGTTTCCCTTTTTAATAATTCTTCCCAACCATGAGAAAAAGCCCTACGCTACCGCCGCTCTTTGCCAATTGTTGTTTATCAATCTTTTTTTGCTTCGTTATGGCTCTTCCCGCGTTTGGACAGCAACAGGCCGTTTACCAGTCGCCTGTTTTTGAAGACAGCGAACGGTTGAAAAAAATTGAAAAGACCTTTCCAATCATTGAAAAGATATACCGCGATTTCGCGGCGCAGCGGCAAGCCCCTGGCCTCGCGTTTGGCATTGTGGTGGACGGTAAACTGGTGTTTTCGAGTGGGTTGGGATATACCAACGTTGCCACCAAAACCGCCGCAACGCCCCAATCGGCCTTTCGGATTGCGTCTATGACCAAGAGTTTTACGGCCATGGCCATTTTGCAACTCCGCGACGCGGGCGAACTCCGCTTAGACGACCCCGCGCATTTGTACGTTCCCGAACTCAAAAAAGTATCACTCCTCACCGCCGACGCGCCCGCCATTACGGTCAGAAATTTGATGGCCCATGCGGCAGGTTTTCCCGAAGACAATCCTTGGGGCGACCGCCAACTGGCTGATACCGAGGCCGAATTGACCCAACTCATTGCGCAGGGAGTTTCTTTTGCCAACGTGTCGGGCATTGCTTATGAGTACAGCAATTTGGGATTTGCCCTGCTGGGACGCATCATTACGCGGGTGTCGGGGCGGCCTTATCAGCGTTATATAGAGCAATCTATTCTGAAACCCCTCGGCATGACCCACACTTACTGGGAATATGCCGACGTACCCGCGCCGCTGCTTGCCCAGGGCTATCGCTTCCAAAACGACACTTGGCAAGCAGAAATTCCGCTGCACGACGGCTCGCACGGCGCAATGGGCGGGCTTATTACGTCTATCGAAGACATGGCCAAATATGCTGCCCTGCACTTGTCGGCTTGGCCACCGCGCAACGACACCGACGCGGGTCTGCTCAAAAGAAGTTCGCTCCGCGAAATGCACCAACCTGCTACTTTTGTTACCCTCAACCCTAATTTTAAGTATCCCGATGGGCGCGTTTGTGCCACCACCACCAGCTATTGCTACGGCCTCAACTGGACCCGCGACTGCGAAGGCCGCGTGTATGTGGGCCACAGCGGCGGCTTGCCTGGCTTTGGGAGTCAGTGGCGAATGTTGCCCGAATACGGCATTGCGGTTATATCGCACGCCAATCTTACCTACGCAGGCATGGGTACACCCAATTTGGAAGTGCTTGATACCATCATTAAATTGGCCGATTTGAAGCCCCGCCAATTGCCCGTTTCAACCATTTTGAATGAACGTAAAGCGCAATTAATCAAATTGTTGCCCGATTTTAAAGAGGCCGAAAAAAGCGGCATTTTTGCTGAGAATTTCTTTGCCGATTACAACGTTTTGAGCCTCCAAAAAACCTTTCAAGATTTGTACGCCAAAACGGGGGGCATTAAAAATATAACTGAGCTAATGCCCGAGAATCAACTGCGGGGTAAATTTAGAATGGAAGGTGAAAAAGGCAGCATCGAAATTTTCTTCACCCTCACGCCCGAAAAAGCCCCGCTCATTCAGCAATTGGACGTGAAAGAAATTTCTAAATAAATGGACTGAAGCCTACCCAAAATGTCGTCTGTACCATATTTTGGGTAGATTTTTTTGGCATCTTTCATATTGCTTCCAAAGTAGTTGACAGTTTTTGAGAAATTAGTCCACAAGCATATTGCCCACTAAACATGTAGTCGGAAAAATT
>REAB01000090.1 GCA_004293645.1 Cytophagia bacterium
TCTTTTGATTTGTAGAAAAACTAAATTACTTCTTTTTGCTCACTCTCCTCCTTTTTTTTTCTAAAACTGTAAACTGCATCGTGAAGGATGCCCAATTTTCCAGTCAAAATAGCTGCTACGGTGCAAGTGAAATAATCAATGATAAAGTTATTATCGCACGATTGCCTGCCCAATTTCTTGGTACGAAATCAACGATAATGCCAAAATAGCCAATACCAAACCCCATTTATTGAGCGGTTGGAGGGTTTCTTTGAAAAGCAAAAACGCCAACAACGACGATATTAAGATGCACGAAATATTGTAAATAGGGAATACAAAAGCCGCACTATTGCCAAAGCTTTGCAGCGTAAGCAATAAAAAATAGAACGACAAGAAATTGAAAACCCCAAGCAACAATCCCCCCAGAATGCTCCTAAAATGTACTTTTTCGGCATAAACCGCCATTCTAAAACCCAACACCGCCATACCACAAACCACCGAACCCGTGCAAGCAATGGTGGTGAGTAGGGCGGCTTGGTCTGATTTATAAAACGTAGAACTGACGTAGTTGATGAGCGTATTGCTGGTACCTGTTACAAAAAACAACAAAATGGGCAAGCCCCAAATCAACCCGTTATTGGCCCGTGCCTCCGCACCCGATTCTTTTTTGACGGCACTCAACGCTACCGAAATTACCGCCAAAAGCAAACCCAAATAATTGAAAATAGTGAATACCTTGTTGGTGTTTTTGAAAATAAATAAACCAAACAAAACAGGAATAACCAACGACAAATTACTGGCCAGCGAGGCCGTGGTTACGCCCGCTCGTTGTGTGGTTTGGCCAATGAGCAAAAAAGAAACCACAAAAACGCCCCCCAAAGCCAGCGTAGCCAACGTGCCAGTACTGGTCCAGCTGATGTTTGTCAATGCACCGCCGCCCTCCGACAGCATCAACCCCATGGCTACGCACGAAAAATAATTGAACAGCACCGCGTGCAAAGACTGCACCCCGTAACGCGGAAATGCCCGCATGAGCAAATAAAGAGAAACCGTAAGTAACACCGAAAGCGTAAAATAGAGCATCGTTTTGTAGTTTGAGCGCAACAAACATACAAACAAACCAAACATTCGTCCTATTTTTGCCCCACACAAATACCAATATGCAGCTTAACCGAACCATTGCCCCCGACTTCCAAACCGTTCAAAGCGTCCATTTTCCTGCCGCTACGCATTTACTTTTAGACAATGGCATGCCACTCTACGTCATCAATTTAGGCCAACAGCCCGTAGTGCGTTTGGAAATAGTTTTTGAGGCAGGCACTTGGTCAGAAACCGTGGCGGGTAGCTCGTTTTTTACGCTAAAAATGCTCTCTGAAGGTACAAAAAGCCACACCTCGGCCCAAATAAGCGAGCGTTTCGACGAGATTGGGGCATTTATTGACCTCAGCCACAGCGCCGACCGCGCCAACCTCACCGTTTATGGTCTTACCAAACATTTGGAAGCGATTTTGCAATTGGCCCAAGAACTACTCAACGAGGCCACTTTTCCAGAAAATGAGTTTGATACCCTAAAAAACGTATCGCTACAAAACTTGCGGGTCAATCTCGAAAAAAATAGCTACTTGGCTACAATCAAGTTTCGGCAATTGCTTTTTGGCAATGCCCACCCCTACGGACGCAGTCAAAATGAGGCAGATATTTCAAAGCTAACCACCCAACATCTCCGCGATTTTTACGAGCAATCTATTCAAAACCAGCCATTTAAAGTATTTTTATCGGGCCAAATTGCGCAAAAAGAAACCGATTTAGTGAATCAATATTTGGGAAAACAAGCCATAAACTTAACGCCTAAGCCCGCGCCACAACACCAACGAACCCCACCAACCACCACTTCTTTTGTGGCCGAAAAACCCGATGCGGTGCAGTCGTCGTTGCGTTTGGGCAGACCGCTATTTACCCGCCAACACCCCGATTTTTACCCGTTTATGGTGTGCAACGAAGTACTCGGCGGCTACTTCGGGTCGCGGTTGGTCAAAAATATCAGAGAAGAAAAAGGACTTACGTACGGCATCTCGTCGGGCTTATCGCTGCTGCGCCGCGATGGTTTTTGGACGGTCAGTGCCGACGTTAAAAAAGAATCTGTCGAGTTGGTTTTTGACGAAATTTTTCAAGAAATAGCCGAACTTCAACGAAATCTGGTACCAGAAGATGAACTCGAAACCGTAAAAAACTACCTTTCAGGCGAGTTTGCGGGCGCACTCAACACCCCCTTTGAAATAGCCGACCGCGTACGACTGATGGCACTTGAGAACCTACCACTTGATTTTTATACCCAGCACATTGCCTCACTACGGGCCGTCAGCGCGGAGCAAATCAGAACGATGGCCCAAAAATACTGGCAATCAGCCGATTTACTGCGCGTTGTTGTTTAGGCTACTTATTGGTCGTCAAAGGCCGAATAGACAACGCCAAACTGACCAAAGTAAACACCGCACCCGCTATAAAAGCAGCACCTGGAAATTGAAAAGGTGCGGCATCGGAAGTAAAATAAGCAAACAAATTGGTCATAAATAGCGGCCCAATAATAGAAGTAATGCTCACCAAACTGGTCAGCGCACCTTGCAGTTCGCCTTGCTCATTGGGCGGCACGTAGCCCGAAATAATGGCCTGTAACGATGGCCCCGCCAAACCACCCAGCGAATAAGGTATCATAAAAGCGTACATCATCCAGCCTTGTGAAGCAAAAGCAAATAGCACAAAGCCAAGGGCATAAAAAGACAATCCCACAAAAACGGCGCGTTGCTGCCCCAATTTGGGAATCAAAACCCGTGTAAGCCCGCCCTGCACAATGGCAACCATCAAGCCAACAAAACCCAAAGAGTAACCTACTAAGTCTTGGTTCCAGCCAAATTTCTCCATCACATAATAACTCCAAATGCCCTGCGTAGCGTGTCCTGCTACGTAAATAAAAAACAACGAAGCCACCAAGCCCATCACAGCGGGATATTTTTGAAGTTGCCGAAGGCTACCAAGTGGGTTGGCCCGTTTCCAATCAAAAGGCCGCCTGTTTTCTAATTTCAACGATTCTGGTAGCACAAAATAACCATACAACCAATTGACAAGTGTTAGCCCCGCCGAAACAAAAAACGGCACACGCGGGCCGTAATGCCCCAAAAGTCCCCCCAAAACGGGGCCAATGATAAAACCCACGCCAAAAGCCATGCCAATGAGGCCAAAATTTTGGGCGCGTTTTTCGGGTGGGCTCACGTCGGCAATATATGCTCCAGCCGTGGTAAAACTGGCTCCCGTAATACCCGCGATGAGTCGGCCAATGAAAAGCCAAAAAATAGTGGGGGCAAATCCTAAAAACAGGTAATCAATTCCAAAACCAAATAAAGAAGCCAACAAGATGGGTCGGCGGCCATACTGGTCGCTGAGACCTCCCAAAATGGGCGAAAACAAAAACTGCATGAACGCATAGGCAAACATCAACAAACCACCGTAGCGCGAGGCTTGGCTCAAATCACCACCCGTTAGTTCTTGAATGAGTTGCGGTAAAATCGGAACGATTATCCCAATACCAATTACATCAATGAGCAGCGTAATAAAAATGAATACCAGCGCGTGCGTTTGTTTTCCTTTCATTTATTAGAAAAATAATTAACCAAAAAAAGAGCGTCCTCTTGCGGGGACGCTCTTCCTATAAAAAAGACTACAATTAGTCTAAAATTTCAGTTACCTGACCAGCACCTACTGTACGACCACCTTCGCGGATAGCGAAACGGAGACCTTTCTCCATGGCAATCTTGTTGATAAGCGTTACGTCAATAGTCAAGTTATCGCCAGGCATTACCATTTCTACACCTTCTGGCAACATGATTTCTCCTGTTACGTCAGTGGTACGGAAATAGAACTGTGGGCGGTAACGGTTGAAAAATGGCGTGTGACGACCACCTTCTTCTTTTGAAAGAACGTAAACCTCTGCCTTGAATTTGGCGTGTGGTTTTACTGAACCTGGCTTACAAATAACCATACCGCGACGGATGGCTTCTTTCTCAATACCACGCAACAACAAACCTACGTTGTCACCAGCTTCGCCACGGTCAAGAATTTTGCGGAACATTTCCACACCCGTAACAACTGACTTCAAGTTTTCGGCGGCACCCATACCGAGGATTTCAACACCCTCGCCAGAGTTGATTATACCGCGCTCAATACGACCCGTAGCAACTGTACCACGACCAGTAATTGAGAACACGTCTTCAACAGGCATCAAGAAAGGCTTCTCAGTTTCACGAGCAGGAGTTGGAATAAAGCTATCAACGGCTGCCATCAATTCGTTAATGGTTCCTACCCACTTATCATCACCGTTCAAACCACCCAAAGCAGAACCTTGGATTACGGGGATATTATCACCATCGTAGCTGTAGAATGACAACAACTCGCGGATTTCCATTTCTACCAACTCCAACAATTCAGGGTCGTCCACCATGTCCACTTTGTTCATGAAAACAACCAATTGAGGTACACCTACCTGACGCGCCAACAAAATGTGCTCGCGGGTTTGTGGCATTGGGCCGTCGGTGGCGGCTACTACAAGAATGGCACCGTCCATTTGGGCAGCACCCGTTACCATGTTCTTTACGTAGTCAGCGTGACCTGGACAATCTACGTGTGCATAGTGACGATTTTTGGTTTCGTACTCTACGTGTGCTGTATTGATGGTGATACCACGCTCTTTTTCTTCTGGTGCATTATCAATAGAAGAGAAATCGCGCTTTTGTGCCAAACCTTGGTTGGCCAACACCATCGTGATGGCAGCAGTTAAAGTCGTTTTACCGTGATCCACGTGACCGATGGTTCCAACGTTTACGTGGGGTTTCGACCGGTCGAATTGTTCTTTTGCCATTGTTTTATTATTTACTAAAATTAAATTTAATTATGTTTACTCTTCAAAATTTGACCTTCTTGATAAAAGTTTTTTGTGTCGAAATTCTTGCAGAAACTTGAAGTAGAACACGACTGCGAAACGTCGCACCGCCCGAACCTCTTTCTTACCAAATAACTGCTCTGTTTCGAGCTGTTACGGGGACTTGAAGCGAAACGTCGCACCGCCCGAACCTCTTTCTTACCAAGTAACTGCTCTGTTTCGAGCTGTTACTCTTTCTTACCAAGTAACTGCTCTGTTTCGAGCTGTTACGGGGACTTGAAGTGAAACGTCGCACCGCCCGAACCTCTTTCTTACCAAGTAACTGCTCTGTTTCGAGCTGTTACGGGGACTTGAACCCCGGACCTCTTCCTTACCAAGGAAGTGCTCTACCACTGAGCTATAACAGCTTACTGAATGAGCGAGAGACGGGGCTCGAACCCGCCACCTGAAGCTTGGAAGGCTACCGCTCTACCAAATGAGCTACTCTCGCTTTTCAAATAACAAATATCATACAACAAATAACACGGATTTTATATTTGTTATATGATATTTGAAAAAAGTGGGGGCTGATGGATTCGAACCACCGAAGGTATAAACCAGCAGATTTACAGTCTGCCCCATTTGGCCACTCTGGTAAACCCCCGCTAAACTATCAAAAAAACACCGCAAAAAGCCTTCGTTTTTGCTTTGGAGTCGCAAAGATACGGGCTTCTGCGGTATTTTCAATACTTTGAAAGAAAATTTATTTTTATAAATGATTCTTTGCAAAAACTAAGTGCTACAGCCTGATACCAAAACTGACCATTTTGACGGCTGGCCCTTTGCCTTGTTCGTACAAATTGCCCAAGTCGTAGTTTACAAATAAATCAACAAAATTGCGAATGCCTAACTCAACTGCTACACCTGTACGTAGGTTTTCTAAATAATAATTAGAATGTAAACGCTCTTTACGGCCTGCATCGGCGGTTTTGGTTTTGGTGTAGCTACCAAGACGGAAGCCAGCGTACAAACCTGCGCTGAGGTGGGAAATGAAGCCCCCTCTGTGAAAAGCAAGCGTGGGCATTAGTGAACCGTTTAAATAAGATGCGGTAAGTTTACTTTTTGAAAAATTGATGGGTTGCCCTGCGTTGTCCAGCACATTGGAAAAAGCTACGCCAGTAATGTCTTTACGTACCGTATTATTGCCCTCAAACATGAGGTTGTACCAAGACACATCAAGGCCAAAATCAAGCCCCAATGAGGTATTTCTGCCCCTCGCCAAAGGAACCGACTTGACCATTCCTAAACTCACAAAGCGCGAACCAATGGTGCGAAGGTCATAATCTTGTGGATTGTACGCGCCTGGGTCGTTTTGTGAATATACGCTCAGCCCTAAGTTGATATTGAAGCCACTGCGCGGCCTTTCGTATCGCTTGCGTCTTACTACTTGTCGGTAGTCGTCTGAGTTATTGCTGTCTGAGTTGTTGCTATCGTCATTGCTGGTGCTGGGGCGTTGGCCAGTGCTTCCAACGGTAGTGGTGTCAATTCGCGCGTTTACTTTGGGTTCAGTAACCGTTATCTGAATTTTACCGTTTTCTCGCCGTATGGTCAGAACGGTGTCTTTGAGGTACTTTCTGCCCGTTTTTTCATTGATAAAAATGTATGATTCCCTATTGTTGGAATCAAGCGTCATGCCCATGTCGCTCACAATTTTGTTCAAGTCGTAGTTTTTGAGTTGGGCAATGCCCGCTTTGTCTTTGGCGTGAATCACCATGCGGGTGTTATTGCCAAACTGAATAATGAGCGAGTCGCCTTGCACGGTTTGTTTTTCGGCGTGGGCAGTGAAGGCCAAAAAGGCCAAAAAGAAAGAAATGATGGTAGTTTTCATGGCTTGTTTGATATTTGTAATTTGATATTTGTTATTTGTAATTGTCGCGGCGCGTTACTTTGGCCAGAATTTTATTGGGATTTACGCCTACTTCGTTCCACTCCACGCGCTGACCTTCTTTGGCGTTTTTCACCTGCCGAAATAGGCGGGCAAAACGAGAACCCTTGCGCGTATCTTCAACGGGGGTGGTTTCGATGAGCGGCAAGTCGGCGAGTTCTTTGGCCCCCAATGCTACCTTGGGCAATTCGGGTAGTTGCAGCACAACCGTTTTTTCGACCGACGGCGGGGTGGCTTGCGCTTGTGCTACTTCCACAACTGGCTGGGCTGCTGGTGCTGTTTCAACCACATTTGGTGCTGGTTTTGGTTCAATGGTTTTGGTTTGTTGGGCTATATTTCCCAGCTTTATTTCTGGTGCTGTTGGCTGATTTTGAGGCGTTTTTGTGTTTGTTGGCAAGCTACGAAGTGGCATTTCAGCCACGCGCATTGTGGCGGCCAAGTTATTGTTGGGTTGGGCAAATTTGGCAACTTCTTGTTTTGGCTCAACGTTTACTTTTGGTTGTTGGGGCACATTTTGAGCCATTGCTGGTTGTTTTGGGGTCTGGTTTTTCCAGACAACCCAGCTCGTAATTAACAGTAAACTCAACCCCGCTGCTGCCAGCCAGGGGCCACGTTGTTGCCACCAAGCCAAGGGGCGTTTTTCGGTTTGCAAACGCGCTTGCAGTTTTTCCCAGGCTTCGGGGCGCGGCGAGATTTCGGCTTGGCGTAGTTTGCGCCCAAACAAATCGTCGGTTTGATTTTTTTTCATTTTCTTATATTTTATCAGCGTTTTGAGGGCTGTTGTTTATTTCTTAAAATTTGAATAATCGTCTTTTTCGCCTTCCAAGTTGGTGAGCATTTGTTGCAACAACGCCCGGGCGCGGTGCAATTGCGACTTGGAGGTACTTTCTGTAATGCCCAACTGCTCGGCAATTTCGGCGTGCGAGTAGCCCTCAATGGCGTACAAGTTGAAAACAGTTCGGTAGCCAGTGGGCAATTGGGCAATTAAATGCAACAGGTCTTCGGTTTCTAAATGCTGGTTGGCTTGGTCATAATTGGGCAATTTTTGTGCTTCTGGCGTATCCAAATCTATTTCAATGTGCCGTTTGGTCCGTAGTTGCATTAATGCTTCGTTGGTAATAAGGCGCCGCATCCAACCTTCAAAACTGCCTTCGCTCTTAAATTGGCCTATTTTTTGGTAAATTTTCATAAAACCTTCAATCATTACGTCTTCGGCTTCCATGCGGTCGGGCAGGTAGCGGTTGCAAACTGCCAACATTCGCGCGGCATATTTGTCGTAGAGATAACGCTGGGCTTTGGCATCATTTTTGCTCAATGCTTGTATTAATTGCGTTTCGCTCGTAAATAATTGTAAAACTATTCCCATACAATTTGGCTGTTATTATTTGTAAGATGCCAAAGGTGAATAAAAAGGTTGCACGGAATAAAAAATTTTTTGTTTGCGCGGCGTTAGTTCATCACTAAAACAGCATGACTCCATGAAAACTACGTCGTATTTACAGTCAATTCTGATCATTGGTGCCACTTTATTGTTATTGTGGGTGGCGTTCAATTAACGCTTAACTTTGTGGCGAAAAAAAACATTGATTGCCGCCACAAACCACCGCCCAACTCCCATGAACCACCGCACTCCTGCTAACGGCCCGCTGCTGGGTATTCGTATTTTAGATTTGACGCGCCTGTTGCCAGGGCCACTCGGTACGATGCTCATGGCCGATATGGGGGCTGAAGTTATCAAAATCGAAAACCCCGAAAGCCCCGACTACGTGCGCGTATTTCCGCCTTACCTCAACGGTGAGTCGGTCAATTACTTGTCTTTCAATCGCTCCAAGCGGAGTTTAGCGCTCAATTATAACACGCCCGAAGGCCGCGAAACTTTTTTTGATTTACTCAAAACTGCCGACGTGGTAATGGAGCAATTTCGGCCTGGTTTTTTGGATAAAATTGGCATCGGTTATGAAGCGGCCAAAGCTGTAAACCCCCAAATTATTTACGTATCGGTAACGGGCTACGGCCAAACGGGTCCTTATGCGCATTTGGCTGGCCACGATTTGAACTACATTGGTTATGCGGGTGTGCTGGGCATGACGGGCGCAAGTCCCGCCGATGTACCCGCCGTGCCTGGCGTGCAGCTTGCCGACATTGCGGGCGGCTCGTACATGAGCGTCATTGGTACGTTGGCAGCGTTGCAAGCGCGCAACCGCACGGGCGAAGGCCAGCACGTGGATGTGTCCATGACCGACGGCGTGATGCCGTTGCTGTCGGCGGTTTACGCGCTGCACGCGGGCGGCCAAGACGTGCAGCGTGGCCTCGCGCCGCTGTCGGGTGGAATGCCCAATTATGGCGTTTATGTTTGCCAAGACCAAAAATACGTGGTACTCGGTACGCTCGAAGCCAAATTTTGGAATAAGTTTTGCGCTTTGGTTCAACAGCCTGACTGGCTGGGGTTTATGTTACCCAAAAACCCTACCGAACTGGCTGATTTTAAGGCTAAAATAGGTGCAATTTTTAGTACGCAACCACAACAATATTGGGTAGAATTGGGCTTAAAAAATGATTTGCTCATTTCGCCCGTGCATCAATTGGCCGACCTCGAACACGACCCGCACTTGCAAGCCCGCCAAATGATAATAACGCAAGAACACGCCCGCGCGGGCAGTTTTAAAACGATTGGGGTACCACTCAAATTTTCAAAAACGCCCGCCTCGCCCGCGTGGCCTGCCCCCACAATGGGCGAAGACACCGAGGCGATATTGGCCGAAATAAAGCAAACCAAAGCATGACCAACCATTTACTGCTCGTGGGTTTTGGTGGGGCTATTGGTAGCATTTGTCGCTACGCCACCGTGCTACTTTTTAGTAAATTTACGCCCGTCAATTTGCCCTTTGGTACGTTTGTGGCCAATGTGCTGGGCTGTTTACTTATTGGTATTTTTTACGGTTTGGGCAGTCGTTGGGCCTGGTTTACGCCCGCTTGGCGGCTTTTGTTGGCCACGGGTTTCTGCGGCGGCTACACCACCTTCTCCGCGTTTGCCTACGAAAACTTAGTTTTATTACAAACCCAACAATACAGCTCTTTTTTCATTTACACGCTCGGGAGTTTGGCAGTGGGCATCGGGGCGGTGGCTTTGGGGTTTTGGTTGGCAAAATAATGGTTGTTGGATTGCCTGTGAAGACACAGGCAACGGCGCAAGACACAGGCAACGGCCTAATAATGGTTGTTGGATTGCCTGTGAAGACACAGGCAACGGCGCAAAACACAGGAAACGGCGCAGTTGCGCATATTTAATTGGTGGCACGACTATTACTTAAAGTGCTTTTATTCAGCGTATTAAATCAGTTGTGCCACCAAATAATAATAGCATGGCGGCGGCCAACCGCACGGGCGGCCCCGCGTCGCAGCGGCGAACCGCCTCATTTTACGCAACTACTTACAAAAATGATAATTGGAATTGGGGGTTGTAGTCGTTCGGGAAAAACAACGCTGGCCGAGGCGTTGGTTTGGCACTATCGCAATTTGAACCAAACGGCCATTGCGCTGCACCAAGACGATTTTGTGCGGCGCGTGGCCGACATTCCGCGCGTGGCCGACCGCACCGACTGGGAAACGCCCGCTTCGCTCGACTTTGACAAACTCAGCCAAACAGTTGGTTTTTGTGCGCAGCATTTCGACGTGGTAGTGGTAGAAGGTTTGTTCGCTTTTGCCAACGCGCCTTTGCTTGAATGGTACCAGCATACTTTTTTTGTAGAAATCTCCGAAACTACTTTTAAAAAGCGGCGTGCTGCCGAACAACGCTGGGGTGTCGAACCAGATTGGTTTGTACAATACGTCTGGGATAGCTTCTTAAAATACGGCCAACCGCCTGCGTTTACGGCGCGTCTGAGCGGAGAAAATCCTTTTGAAATAGCAACTATTGCGCCCATTTTAACCTAAAATGTCAGTTTTTTTGGGAGCAAATTATCAAAACCAGCCAAAATGGCCGACTTTAACAGCTTGGTATGTGGTTTGTATATTTGGTTGGGTAATACAAACAGCGCACAATTCCATGAAATCGAAAATTGAAATTCCCCAAGACATTTTAGCTTCTATTGACTTTGCCAACACCGTTAATGGCGGCATGAGCGAAACCGTTTTAAACGTTGAACGTATCCCCGAAGGCTACCAAATAACGGTGAAAGCCCCCAGTTTACGGGCCGACGACTTTGAGGTAAATGTGCTGCACGGTCGTTTGCTGGTTCATCAGTTTTTACCCTTATTTGGCCAAAACCAAGACAGCGAAACCGCCAGAAGTATGCGAATGTTGGGCAATTTTTATTTGCCAAACGATGCCGATTTTGAAAATATATCCGCCCGTTACGACCAGTCGGCGCGTTTGCTGCGGGTGTTTATGCCCTTCAACGATGCCGTCAAAGACAGGCGTTGGCACATTGACGTAGAGGAATAAAAATGGGGTCTTAGAAGATTTTCTAAGACCCCATTTTTGTTTGAGCGCGTTTACTTGCCGTTCAGTTCCCAGTTGTAATCTAAGTGCGAAATAGACGCATCTTTGTCAATTTTCACCTTTGCGTATTTATTTACCCAGTCAATTATGGGCATGGTTTTGGTAAAATCGCCACCGTACCACGACAGTATTTTTGAGAGGCTGGCCTTGTCTTTGCTTACCACGTTTTTGGTGTTGTCGTTCAAAAAATCGCGGCCTTGGTCGTCGAGTTGGTCGTTGAGTTTACTTCCTACAAAAGCCTCATTTCTGAGTTTTGGGCAAGATTTAGCCGCACAAACAAGCGCAAAGTGGATACGCGGCTCGGCAAATTTTTTACGAATAATACCGTGCTCAATGTTGTTCAAATCCATTTTTTTGCCGCCAATGTTGATAAACTTCACGTCCCAGGGCGTGTTTACAAACGGAATTTTGATTTTTGCACCAATGTCTTTAATGCTTTTTACGCCGTAGTTGTCTAATATCAATTGCACCGTAAAAGCGTTGTAAGCGTTTATCCAATAAGCCAATTGGTCGTCTTTTGACCAACTGTCGTTGGGAGCGTTTTGGCTCATTAAATCAAGGTATTTTTTCAGTTCGGCAGCATCTTTTTTGAAACCCGTATAGTCCACAAACCCTTTTTCGGACACGTATTTTTTGAGCAACGTGTTCCACTGTGCATGATCTACAGGCTTGTTATCCAGACTGTTGGGCGTGGTGGCGTGCGTAAATAAAGTTGAAACAAACAAAGCCAAAGCAAAAAGTAAGAGGCGCATGATGAATTAAAATTAAGAGGTGAAACACAACGCTTGTGGTTGATAACGCTACTTACGTGAAAAAAAATGTAATGGTTTCAAACAAGCCGTATTTTTGTTCAAATTAAATTTCTCAAACGCGCCTCATCATGCCACTTCAGCTTTACAACGAAGTCGTTAGTCTTCTAAAACTTGGAAGTAGTATCGGCGGGGCTGTCGGCGGGGCCTTTGTCTTTTCTGCCAAATACCGACACACTCACGTAGCGTTTGGGGTATTGCCGAAAGTTGGTCATCAGTTTATTGACGCTCACGATGGTTCGGTTGATATTCTCGTAAAGGGTTTCGTCTTTGAGCAATTTGCCCGCCGTTCCTTCGCCTTTTTCGAGTTTGGCCAATGTTTGTTGGAGGCTCGTTACCGCCCGATTGGCCTGGTTGAGGGTTTGGCCGAGGCGCAGGGCTTTGAGCGAGTCGGTGGTGGTTTGGAGGTTGCCCATGGTAGCTTGCATGCTGCCCATGAGGGGTTTGAGGCCCTTTTCGGTTTCGACGAGTGAGGCCGAGAGCAGTTTTAGATTGGCCATTGTGGCCGCAATACTCACGCTGTTGGCGGCTACTACGCCGTTTACGCCTGCGGCGGTTTGGTCGGCGGTAGCAAGGAGCTTATTGAGCGCAAAGCCCGTTTTGTCGAACTGCTTTACTACTTTATTGAGGCTCGATGCCAACGAATCTACGCTTTGCAAAACGGGCAGGGCTTTTTCTTGCAACAACGCCTGAATACCCGATTCTTTGGCACTGGAAATGGTGTCGCCTTCGGGAAGGGAGTTGCCCGTTTGTGGCATTTGAAGAATGATGGCGCTGCCGCCCAACAACTCCGAACTAAGCACCGCTTTGACACCTTGCCGCAGTACAATGTTGTTGTTGATGTCGAGTTCTACCAGCACCATGTTGCCGCGTTCTTGCATCAAAACCGTACTATTGACGCGCCCCACTTGCACGCCGTTTAACTTAATGGCATTAGAAGGCTGCAACCCGCCCACATTGTCGAACAGGGCATAATAGCGAGTGGTGCTGGAAAACCAGTCGGAGCCTTTCAGAAAATTGAAACCAAAATAAAGCATCGTGAGCGACACTACACCCAGCAAACCTACTTTCGCTTCTCTGGAAATATTCATAGCTGTAAAAATTGTAAATTTTGCGGTTCTCCAAATACCTAATATTTTGTCATGCCGACGCAGGAGGCATCTACAACGATGACAGACAATGTTATTCCCTAATTATTCTCTTCCACGTCTTTTTTGTATTGCTTAAAAGCTCGAAAAATAGCCTCGGTTATTTCTTCTTGGCCTTCTTCGGTGTTCAAATATTCTTCTTCTTCTTCGTTGCTCAAAAAGCCCGCTTCAATGAGTACGCTGGGCATATTGGTTTGCCAAAGCACCAAAAAACCCGCCTGTTTTACGCCCCGACTGCTTCGATTGGCGTATTTTTTAAATTGCCGCTCTACACGGTTGGCAAAAGAAAGGCTGCTCGACAGGTGCGCACTCTGGCGGTTGGCCATCATAATATAGGCCAAAGGCGAGTTGAGATTGAACCCTTGGTATTTTTCTTTGTAGTCTTTTTCTTGCAAAATAACCGCGTTTTCGCGCTTGGCTACTTCGAGGTTTTCGTCGGTTTTGTGCAAACCCATGGCAAAGGTCTCGGTGCCATGCACGGCCTTCGACTTGGGGCTGGCATTACAATGAATCGAAATGAAAAGGTCGGCTTTTTTGCGATTGGCAATGCCTGAGCGGTCGCTGAGTTCCACAAATCGGTCGCTGTTGCGGGTCAAAATAACCTTTACTTCGGGCATTTCGGCTTTTATTTTGGTGGCCAGCGCCACGGCCAAATCCAGTACAATGTCTTTCTCGCGCGATATTTTTCCTCTTGCTCCAGGATCTTTGCCGCCGTGGCCTGCGTCAATGACTACGGTCTTCAAAATTCCGTCGTCGTCCGACTTTACGGTAAAACTGCACAGCAAGATTGTACTGAATAATAATAGACGTTTGAGCGTTTTTAACATTATTTATGACCTATTACGTTTACCTCACGGGTGGAATCAGTTACTTTTGTCGAATAAAAGCCACTATTTGAATTTTGTTTACAAATAAACTCAAAAATACGCGATTTATTACAAATTGGACACTACTACTGATTTTTTGGTCGGTGAGCAGTATGGTATTTGCCCAAAGGCTGAGCCCGCGTACGCCCAATTTTCTTAAATCTGTTACTTTGCCAACTCAGCTCACTATTTCGGACACGCTGCCCGTGTTCAAAAAAATAGCCATTACGGCCGCTGGCGCAGATACCACGCGCAAAGATACACTACAAGACCAAAGCGACATCAAAAATACGGTGGTTTATTCGTCCAGAGACTCAACCATCATGGACCCCGAAAAGCAGGAGATTCACCTGTACGGCCAAGCTAAAGTAACCTACGGCCAAATTGAACTCGAAGCCGACTATATCAAGCTCAATTGGGTAGCCAATGAGGTTTTTGCGCGTGGCACTTTTGACACTACCACCAAAAAAATGGTGGGATTGCCCATTTTTAAAGACGGCACCGAAAGCTACGATACCAAAGAAATTAGGTACAATTTTAAATCTAAAAAGGGACTCATCAGCGGCGTAGTAACGCAGCAGGGCGAGGGCAACATTCGCGGTACAACCGTCAAAAAAGACCCCGAAGACAATATGTACATTCGCGGCTCAAAATACACGACCTGCAATTTAGAACACCCGCACTTTTACATTGCGTCCCGAAAAATAAAATTGGTAGCCAACAAGCAGGTTATTTCGGGACCGTTCCACATGGTCATCAACGACATACCGCTGCCCGTGGGGCTTCCGTTTGGTTTTTTTCCCATTCCCAAAAACAAAGAAATTGGCACTTCTGGTATTTTGATGCCCACCTACGGCGAAGAACCCAACGGGCGCGGGTATTTTTTGCGCGACGGCGGGTATTATTGGGCCATTAGCGAAAAATTTAACCTCATTGCGCAAGGGCAATTTTATTCCAAAGGAAGTTGGGGCTTGAGCTTGCAGTCGGCGTATGCCGTAAAATATCGTTTTAATGGCAGCTTTTCGTTGCGTTTCAACCGCAACGTGTCGGGCAATGAAGCCCAGGCACGCATCAGTCCCCGCCCAGATGCCCGCAACGATTTTAGTTTGCAATGGACGCACTCGCCCGTTACGCGCGGCAATTCGAGTTTTGGGGCTTCGGTGAGTATCGGTAGCAATAGTTTTAATGAGTTTAATGCCGTTGGTACGCAGAGTTTGATTCAAAACGTGTCGTCGTCGTCGGTGCAATATAACAAGCAATTTGGCCAATTTGCGCGGGCAGGGGCCAGTTTGCGCGTCAACCAGCGTTTCCCCAACCGTTCAAAGAAAGATTCGCTGGGCCGCCCCACCGACTTTGGTAGTACCGATGCAGGCTTGGATTTCAACTTTGGCATCAATCAATTTGCGCCGTTGGCACTCAAAGGCGGCAGCGGTCGTTGGTACGAAAGTTTTCGCTTGGGATTGGATTTTAACGGGGGCTATACCGCCAACAACAACCGCGTAACAGTTACAGCCGATACCGCTGGGTTAGGTTTTAAGTGGGATAACGTGCCTACGCGCCCCCTCAACAGCAGTGATTTGCCCACCACGTTTGCCATTGACGGAAATTTGCCCGAAATTTTAAACAATGCTCAGTTTACAGGCCGTTATTCTATACCGCTTGCTTTGCCCAACTTAAAATGGAAAAACTATTTTAACCTTACACCAGGTATTTCGCTTTCGGGCGAGTTGTATCAAAAGACAAATTTTTATGAGTATAAAGGGAACAATCGGGTAAAAGTAACTGACAGCGGGCCGTCGTTTGCCAATAACGTATCGTTTAGTGCGAGTTTGAATACCCGCGTTTATGGTATGTTTATGATAAAAGGCAAACGTTTGGAGGCCATTCGGCACACTTTAATACCCTCGGCCAGTATTAGTTACGTACCCGACCAGTCTAATTTGTACCAATCGGTTCAGATTAATGAGCGCGGCGAGGAACGCTTTTTGAACCGTTATGGTGCCATTGGGAAGAGAGGCAGTGTAGGCGGCTCGGCGGCGGGCATTTCGTGGAGTTTAAACAATTTGTTGGAGGCCAAGATTCGCCCCAAATCTGATTCGAGCGGTAAGGAGTTTGAAAAAATGAATTTATTGGATAACCTCAGCATCAACGGTAGTTACAACTTAACCGCCGATGCATTCAAAGTCTCTGACATCAATATCAACGCCAATACGCAGCTTTTCAAAAACCTCAACATCAACGTTGGAGCTACTTTCGACCCTTACGCGTACGTTATGGACAAAGCTTCTGGTGATAGAGGGCGTAAAATAGACACCTTGGCCATTACGCAGGGTAAAGGTTTGGCGCGGTTGAGCAACGTAAACGTAGCACTAAGTACGCGCTTTGCCCCCAAAGGTGCCGACAAAAAAAAGAAAAAAAGTCCAGAAGGCACAGAAGAACAATTGAAGTTTATCAATGCCAATCCAGAACTGTACGTGGACTTCAACATTCCGTGGACGGTCAATCTAAGCTATCAGTTTAACTACACGCGGCAGGGGCTTGCGCCAGCACAAACCATTCAAACACTGCGTATTAACGGCGATTTTAGCCTTACGCCGAAGTGGAAGTTTGTGGTGGATACGGGCATTGACTTTGAGGCCAAAGCACCTTCTATCACAACGCTTCAAGTTACGCGCGACCTGCACTGCTGGGAAATGTCGTTCAATTGGACTCCCTTTGCTGCGCCGGGCTCTCCCCGCGCCAGTAATTACACGTTTGAGCTGCGGGCCAAATCGGCCTTGTTGAGAGATTTAAAGTTGGCCCGTCGCAGGTCTTTCCAAGATACGGGGGGCTTTCGTTAAAGTCTTAACTGTTTGAATATGAAGGGCAAAAATGGCACAAAAAATAATATAACCAATTTGAAACATTGCACGAATAGACTTACTATATTTGTTCAAATCTTACCAAACATCCTAAATACCATGAAAAAAACAATTCAATCAATAGCAATTTTATTCGTTTTGTTGGGCGGAATGTTGGGTTGCAAAAGCGACAACAACGCCCCAACCGCAGGAGTCATTGATGCGTCGGCCAACCGCACAACTGCCCCAGGCCAAACTGCCAACAGTTCGGCCGTTATTTATTCGGCTTGGACTACCGTTCCCACTTGGTCAGGCTTAACCAACTCGGCTGGTTACGTGTATTACCAATATATTTTTACGGGTCAAACTCGCATTGATGCCGCCGCGCTAAATCAAGGAGCTATTTTAGTTTATGTGCGTTTTGAGGGCTCGACCGATGTTAGCGCAATGCCTTTCAGAAGAGCCTGGGACCGTACACCCAGCCGCTTGATTTACGAAAACTGGTGGTATCGGGCTATATTAGGCCAGTTGATGGTAGTAATTGACCCCGAAGCAAATGGCTACAATCCACCAACCGGCGCGCAAGTACGTTACGTTATTATTCCAGGCGACACGCCAGCATCGGGCGGGCGCAAGGCAGCTATTGACTACAACGACTACGAAGCCGTCAAGCAAGCCTTCAATATTGTAGATTAAATTTTGGGTATTGAGTCGTTCGTTTATCCCATAAAAGAATAGCCAGCACATTGAGTGCTGGCTATTCTTTTGTGTTCGTTCAGTACAAACCTAAATGGAGTCAAACCCGCAATAAGGTACTAATACTTGGGGTATTTTGATGCTACCGTCGGGCTGTTGGTTGTTTTCGAGCATGGCTGCCACGATGCGCGGCAAGGCCAACGCTGAGCCATTGAGCGTATGCAGGAGTTCTGTTTTGCCTGTTTCGGGGTTTTTATAGCGCAGTTTGAGGCGGTTGGCCTGAAAAGTTTCAAAATTAGACACCGAACTACACTCCAACCAACGCGCCTGCGCACCCGACCAGACTTCAAAATCGTAGGTAAGTGCCGAGGCAAAACCCATATCGCCGCCGCACAGTCGAATGATGCGAAAGTGCAGTTCGAGTTTTTGCAATAGCCCTTTTACGTGTTCAGCCATTTCTTCTAATGCCCCATACGACTCGGCAGGTTTGCGTATTTGTACAATTTCGATTTTGTCAAACTGATGCAGTCGGTTGAGCCCGCGCACGTGCGCGCCCCAACTACCCGCCTCGCGCCGAAAGCAGGGCGTATAGCCAGCCATTTTGACGGGTAGCTCATTTTCGGCCACAATCACGTCGCGGTAAAGGTTGGTAATGGGTACTTCAGCGGTTGGAATAAGGTACAAATCGTCGGCGGTGGCGTGGTACATTTGGCCTTCTTTGTCGGGCAATTGCCCCGTTCCAAACCCCGACTCGGCGTTGATAAGAATGGGGGGTTGAACTTCGAGATAGCCCGCTTTGTTGGCTTCGTCCAAAAAAAACTGAATCATTGCCCGTTGCAGCCGCGCACCTTTGCCCTTATAAACTGGAAAACCTGCTCCCGTAATTTTGGTACCCAATTTGAAGTCAATGATGTTTTTTTCTTCAATCAGTTCCCAGTGCGGTTTGGCATTTTGGGGTAGCGTAGGTTTTTCGCCCCACGCATAAAACTCCACGTTTTCTTCGGGCGTGCGGCCTGGCGGTACGCTTTGATGAGGAAGGTTGGGCAGCAGCACCAACAACGCATTTTGCTCGTTTTCAAGAACTTTTAGGTCTTCTTCCAGCGTTTTTGAGCGCGTTTTGAGTTCGGCTGTTTGAGCTTTGGCAACTTCGGCTTCTTCTTTTTTGCCTTCTTTCATCAACTGTCCAATTTGCTTGGCCAGTCCATTGGCCTGCGCCAACGCACCGTCGAGTTCTTGTTGGGTTTGGCGACGCTGTTTGTCCAAATCCAGTACTTTGTCCACCGTTACAGTGGCATCTTTGAAGTACTTGCGTTCGAGTCCCGCAATAACCGCCTCGCGGTTTTCACGGATTGTGTTTAGTTGTAGCATTTTTTGTTGCCCAGCCTGAAGGCGTGGGGTTTGGGTATGTTCCCCAGCCTGAAGGCGTGGGGTTTGGGTATGTTCCCCAGCCTGAAGGCGTGGGGTTTGGGTATGTTCAGCCTGAAGGCGTGGGGTTTGGGTATGTTCCCCAGCCTGAAGGCGTGGGGTTTGGGTATGTTCCCCAGCCTGAAGGCGCGGGGTTTGGGTATGTTCCCCAGCCTGAAGGCGTGGGGTTTGGGTATGTGCTATATCCACTATCCCCATGCCTTTAGGCTGGGGCGCGTGGAGGGTACGTAGGCTGGGAGGGTGCGCAAGCCGAGGCGGTGTGTACAAGTGGCTTTAGCCTTGAAATATTTGATAGCCGTGCTTAACCAAAAGTGCTTCATACTCTTCCGAAAATGTCTTTTTACGATGGTGTTCTTCTTGGTTTTTAATATAATTCCTTACTCTTTCAATTTGAGATTCGCTTACTGATGCGGCAAAATACTCGTCAGCCCAATACAGCTTTTTGGCAAATAACTGCTCCTTGTTTGCCCAGTACGCTGCCTCACCTTTAATAAACTGCATGGCTTGGGCAATACTCATATCGGCGTTCAAAGTTAGTAAACAATGCACATGGTCTTCGATTCCATTGATAAAATCTACATAAATGCCTTTCTCCTTGGCATTTTGGCGAATATGCTGAAACAGTATTATTCTCTCATTCTTGCTCAGAATTGGCTCGCGGTTTTTTGTTCCCCACACTGCATGAATCCAGATTTTTACGTGTGCCATTCTTGTTGTTCCCAGCCTGAAGGCGTGGGGTTTGGGTATGTGTGTCTGCTCTGTACTTCTGCCGTGCGTCCCCAGCCTGAAGGCGTGGGGTTTGGGTATGTTCCCCAGCCTGAAGGCGTGGGGTTTGGGTATGTGTCGCTGTACTTCTGCCATGCGTCCCCAGCCTGAAGGCGTGGGGTTTGGGTATGTGTGTCTGCTCTGTACTTCTGCCGTGCGTCCCCAGCCTGAAGGCGTGGGGTTTGGGTATGTGTGTCTGCGCTGTGCTTCTGCTCTGCGTCCCCAGCCTGAAGGCGTGGGGTATGTGTTATTGTGCCGAGAATATACTCTTCATGGCATCTTCGTAATAAAACAATCGTTCGTTTAGGGCATTTAGGGCGGTGTTTTTGTCTTTTGTCCAAACCAAAATTGACAAATTATGTTCTGATGCACCGTACGAAATCATGCGAATGGGAATGTGCTTCATGGCATCAAAAACCTTTAACGCAATACCCTCATTATCAGCTTTAAACTCCCCCACTACACAAATAATAGACAAGTCGTGGTCGTGTTCTTCCAGGTCGGCAAACTCGCGGAGATCAGCCGTGATGGCCTCCAAATGCGTGTCGTTGTCAATGGTTACAGCTACCGACACCTCCGAGGTGGTAATCATGTCCACGGGGGTTTTGTATTTTTCAAAAACATCAAACACTTTTTTCAAAAAACCAAAGGCATTTAACATTCGGGTAGAATGAATGTAAATGGCTGTGAGGCCGTCTTTGGCCGCAATGGCCTTTATTTCGCGGTCGGTGGTTTGATTGGCAATGAGCGTACCGTAGGCATCGGGTTCCATGGTGTTTTTTAAGCGCACGGGTACGCCGCGCATTTTGGCGGGCGTAATGGTGCTGGGGTGCAGTATTTTTGCTCCAAAGTAGGCCAGCTCAGCAGCTTCCTCAAAGCTCAACTCCCGAATCGGAAATGTACGTTTTACAATACGGGGGTCGTTGTTGTGCATTCCGTCAATGTCGGTCCAGATTTGGATTTCTTCGGCCCGAATAGCTCCGCCAATTAGCGATGCCGTGTAGTCGGAGCCACCGCGTTTGAGGTTATCTACTTCACCACGTGGATTGCGACAAATAAAACCCTGCGTTACCACAATTTGCTTGTCGGTATGGGCGGCGAGCGTGGCCGTTAGCAAGGCTTCAATGGTGTTGAGTTCTGGTTCGCCGTCGGTGTCTATGCGCATAAAATCAAGCGCGGGAATCAGTACTGAACTTTCGCCCTTTTCTTCCATGTAAACTTGAAACAGCTGCGTACTCAAAATTTCGCCCTGCGCCACCATTTCTTTGTCTTGTTTGCTCGTAAAAGCCTTTACTTTAACCAACGAACGAATGTAAGAAAACTCATTTTCTACAATTTGCTGGCCTTTTTGGAGGCTTTCGGGCGTGCTGTATAGCTCTTTGATAAACGAATCATAGTGCGTTTTGAGGTCGGCAATTTTTTGCTCCGTTTCGGTAGCACTGTTGGCCTTCGCCAACTCGCTAATGGCAATGAGGGCGTTGGTTGTGCCCGAAAGCGCCGACAATACCACAATTTTACGACCTGTATTTGCCGTTACTAAATCTCTGATTGCGTGCATTCGTTCTGGTTTTCCAACCGACGTGCCGCCAAATTTCCAAACTTGCATTTTCTAAATCTGTATGGAGTAAGTTAAATAAATTACTGATTTTTTGGCATCCTTCACGGAAATAAAAAATAGGCATTTTAAATCATTGACATTCAATTGTTTACAAGTCAAAGTGTCAACTACTTTTTAATGGTTATGACGCCGCCGAGGGTACTGCACCGTGATAAAGCGTATTGACCACAAAAAACGCACTTCCTACCAAATTAGCCCACAAATAAGCGCGGGAATTATGGCTCACTTTGCCGCTGATATTGAGCGCGTAAGCCCCCACAATGAGAACCGAACCAATCCAGCCCAGGGTTTCGATAAGTATGTGCATTGATTAAAATTTTTGCAAAATTAGAAGATAATACCGTCGGAGTTTTATGAATACTCAAAAATCGTTATTTTAAAGTAGGCTGGTTTGCTTTACTTTTGCGTTCTAATCAAGTAATTTCGCCTACTCTTAAGTTATTTTAGTACCAAAACAGGCGGGCTTAATCAAAGCCCAATACTCAAAACCTCCATGAAACTAAGCATCGTTATTCCTGCCTACAACGAACAAGACTCCATTACGCCCACGCTGCAAACGCTCTACGCCACGCTGCTCAAACACAACGTGCCGCACGAGATTTGCGTTACCAATGACAACTCAAAAGACGGTACGCTGGCGGTTTTGGAAAACCTGCAAACTCAAATTCCGACATTGGTGGTTTTTACCAACCCAGGCCCCAATGGTTTTGGCTACGCCGTTCGGTATGGTTTGGAGCGTTTTTCGGGCGACTGCGTGGCCGTTTTTATGGCCGATATGTCGGACGACCCCGAAGATTTGGTAAAATTTTACCGCAAAATGCAAGAAGGAAACTACGATGCCGTGTTTGGTACGCGCTGGGGCAAGGGTGGCAAAGTAATAGATTATCCTGCGTTGAAAAAAGTCATCAATCGGGTAGCCAACTTTATTGTAAAAACTGTGATGGGTATCAAATACAACGACACCACCAACGCCTTTAAACTCTACAAACGCGAAACCATGGAAGGACTCAAGCCTTTCTTGGCCCCGCACTTCAACCTAACGCTCGAACTGCCCCTCAAAACCATTGTGCGCGGCTACTCGTACGCGGTAGTGCCAAACAGTTGGACCAACCGAAAATACGGCGAATCGAAACTTAAAATCAAGGAGATGGGCAGTCGGTATTTTTTTATTTTGATGTATTGCTTAGTCGAAAAGTTTTTTGCCCGGGGCGATTTTAACAAGAAAACAACCACCCCGCAAAAACAGGTAAGCCGTTAGATGGGGAGTAGTCATTGGTCAAGAGTCATTAGGGACCACTGGCCAATGGCTCATTTGTTTTTTTTGAAAACCACTACCATGAAAACCGTTGCCCTGCTTTTTTTGTCCAATCTTTTTATGACTGCCGCTTGGTACTGGCACCTCAATTTCAAGGAGGTCTCGCTCTGGAAAGTCATTTTGATTAGCTGGCTCATCGCGTTCGTAGAATACTGCTTGGCGGTACCTGCCAACCGCATTGGCTCGTACCAATTCAACGCTTTTGAGCTAAAAACCATTCAAGAAGTGGTGAGTTTGACCGTTTTTGTGGGCTTTGCGGTGTTATACTTGAAAGAAGAAGTAAAATGGAATTATTTGGTAGGCTTTGCGTTGATGATTTTAGCCGTGTTTTTTGTTTTTAAGAAATGGTAATTTCAAATATCAAATTACAAATATCAAATAACACAAACTTCAAATCACAAGAAACCTTAAATGCAAGCTCCCCTTACCGATATTGAACTCACTGGCCACGACACCATCGAAGTGATGGGCGCGCGCGAAAACAACCTCAAAGATATCGACGTAACGATTCCGCGCAACAAGCTGGTGGTGGTAACGGGCGTGAGTGGCAGCGGCAAAAGTTCGCTGGCTTTCGATACCATTTATGCCGAAGGCCAACGCCGCTACATGGAGAGTTTTTCGGCTTATGCCCGCTCGTTTTTGGGCAACATGGAACGCCCCGACGTGGATAAAATCAACGGTCTGAGTCCCGTTATTAGCATTGAACAAAAAACGACCTCGCGCAACCCCCGCTCAACGGTGGGCACTGTTACCGAGATTTATGATTTTTTGCGACTTTTCTACGCCCGAGCGGGCGAAGCGTTCAGTTATGTAACGGGCGAACGCATGATAAAACAAAGCCAAGACCAGATTATTGACCAAATTTTGGGGCAATTTGAGGACAAAAAAGTGGCATTGCTCGCGCCCGTGGTCAAAGGTCGAAAAGGCCACTACCGCGAGTTGTTTGTACAAATTGCCAAATTGGGCTACACCAAGGTGCGCGTTGATGGCCAAGTAGAAGACATTACGCCCAAAATGCAACTCGACCGCTACAAAATTCACGACATCGAAATTGTAATTGACCGCCTTGTTCCCAAAACTGACGCTGGGGACTCGCAGTCCAGGTATCGCCTCAGCCAGTCGGTAGGAACGGCCCTCAAACAAGGCAAAGGTTTGATGATGCTGCTCGACATTGGGAGCGATAAGGCGTTTTATTTTTCTCAAAATCTGATGGACCCCGTGTCGGGTATTAGTTACGACGACCCCGCGCCCAACCTGTTTTCGTTCAACTCGCCCTACGGTTGGTGTCCTACTTGCCAAGGGTTGGGCGTAATCCAAGAGATTACCCAAGACTCTATTATCCCAGATAAGTCGTTGAGTATCAGCCAAGGAGCTATTGCACCCATTGGCGAATTTCGAGATTTGTGGATTTTCAAGCAGTTGGAAGTGTTGCTCAAACCGTATAAAGTAAATTTGACTACACCCATTGAGAAGTTTCCTGCCGAGGCCATCGAAATGATGCTGTTTGGCAACGATGAACCCGTGCCTGTACCGTCGGTGAAGCACCCCGGCACCGAATGGAACACCAACTACGAGGGCATTATGAATTTTTTGAAACGCCAACAAGAAAATGGCACCGACAAAATTCAGGATTGGCTCAAAGATTTTATGACTACCACCACCTGCCCCGACTGCCAGGGCGCACGACTCAAAAAAGAAGCACTTTGGATAAAAATTGACAACACCAACATTGCGCAGTTGGCCGAAATGGACATCAAAGAATTGGCAACCTGGCTCACGGGCATTGAAGACCGAATCAGCGAGCGGCAGCTCTTGATTGGCCGCGAAGTGTTGAAAGAAATTAAGAAGCGCGTGGGTTTTTTGCTCGATGTGGGCTTGGATTATCTCACCATGAACCGCCCCCTGCGCACGTTGTCGGGTGGGGAGGCGCAGCGCATTAGGTTGGCTACGCAAATAGGCACACAACTCACTGGTGTTCTGTACATTATGGACGAGCCGAGCATTGGCCTGCACCAACGCGACAACGTAAAACTGATTGAATCGCTCAAAAAACTCCGCGATTTGGGCAATACCGTTTTGGTGGTAGAACACGACAAAGACATGATGCTCGAATCGGACTATATCTTGGACATTGGCCCGGGGGCGGGGCGGCACGGCGGGCTGCTCGTGGGAAGCGGCACGCCCGCCGAGTTTTTGCAAAATGGCTCGCTCACCGCCGACTACCTCAGCGGCCGCGTGGGGATAATGGTGCCCAAAAAGCGGCGCGACGGCAACGGCAAACAACTATTGCTGAAAGGCGCAACGGGCAACAACCTCAAAAACGTAACGCTCAATTTGCCATTGGGCAAAATGGTGTGCGTAACGGGCGTGAGTGGCAGCGGCAAATCGTCGTTGATTCACGATACGCTGTTCCCGATTTTGAACAAATATTTTTTCAATGCCAAACGCGAACCCATGCCTCACGCGGGCATCGAAGGGTTGGAATTGATTGACAAAGTAATTGAGGTGGACCAGTCGCCGATTGGGCGCACACCGCGCTCAAATCCAGCTACTTATACCAATCTATTCTCTGAAATCAGGGCTTTATATTCGGTGTTGCCCGAAGCCAAAATTCGCGGTTACAAGCCTGGGCGTTTTTCGTTCAACGTCAAAGGTGGTCGCTGCGAAGACTGCGAAGGCGCGGGCATGAAGAAAATCGAAATGGAGTTTTTGCCCGATGTCTATGTAAACTGCGAAACCTGCAAGGGCAAGCGTTTCAACCGCGAAACCCTCGAAGTACGCTACAAAGGCAAGTCTATTTCGGACGTGTTGGACATGACCGTGGAACAAGCAATAGTATTTTTTGAGAATATTCCCAAGATACACCGCAAAGTACAAACCCTCAATGACGTAGGTTTGGGTTACATCACGTTGGGCCAGCACGCCACTACGCTGTCGGGCGGCGAAGCGCAGCGGGTAAAATTGGCCGAAGAACTTTCTAAAAAAGACACGGGCCAAACCATGTATATTTTGGACGAACCCACCACAGGGCTGCATTTTCAGGATATTCAGCACCTGCTAAATGTGCTAAACAAGCTCGTGGACAAAGGCAATACGGTGCTGATTATCGAACACAATCTGGACGTTATCAAGGTATCTGACTACGTAATAGACTTGGGCCCCGAAGGTGGCAACGGCGGCGGGCGCATCATAGCGCAAGGCACGCCTGAGCAAGTAGCCAAAGTAAAAGGCAGCTACACGGGGCAATTTTTGAAAATGGAATTGAAATAAAAAGGTTTGAAATAAGCGTAATTTTGAAAAAAACTTACCCAAAACCAGTACTCCCGTCATTAAGTTTAATCAAATTTGCATCTAATTGAGCGATAATTGGTTTCTTAAATTCAACACTAAAATACCGAATCGTTTTTGATAATTCCTTAAAGTTGCTTGAATTTGTCCATCTTAAATAGTTGATTTTTTGGTCAACTTATTTCAGAACAGGACGGCTCCATGTTACTCTCCACCGCCCAAACTCTCTGTTTTTACTTTTTTGGAAGGAGACGGCATCAATTTTAACCAACGCGGCTGCACAGTTGCATCGAATTGCTGCTGGGCTTTTTGTAGGCGTTCGTTCAAAAGTACAAACACTTCGCGCTGCTGATTGGTGGGCTTAAAATCAGCCCCGTTGGTGCCCGCGTCGCTGGCCAATGCCAACAGCCGCTCATACACTTGCATGGGGTTTCGGAAGGCATCTTCGCGCGCCCCCGTGAGGTGAATATCGTACAGTTGAGCCGAAATGTTGGTGGCCAATTGCTCAAAATCGGTCAGTTCTTGAAGCCGCGTTTTACTGGTTTTTGAGGCAGTTGAAAACTGAGTGTTTTGAAGGTTTTTTGCTTGTTTGCGCATCATTTCCAACTCATTGATGAGCTTCACCGACTGGTTAAGCGCATCGCGGAGTTGCAAACTAAACGCGAGTTGCTCCTCAATATCGGGCAGTGTACCTTGGGTGTGCGGGTCTTTTAGTACTTCAAAAGTTTGCGTTTGCTCGCCCGCGTCGGTGCGTAGTTTGGCGGTGTATTTGCCCGGGGCGGCGCGTGGCCCCACCAAGCCGCCCATCAGGTCTAAGTCCCACGTAACGAGGCGGCGGGTGCTGTCTTTGCCGAACGGTGTCCAAGGTTTGTCGGGGGGTAAAGTGCGCAAAACGGCCTTCGTGGGAGCTTCATAGCGCAAATCCCACCACACCCTGTTGAGCCCTTTTTGGTTGGGAATGCTCATTTCTCGAATCAGTTTTCCATCTTTCAAAATGGCAATTTGGGCAGTTTTAGCCAACGTATCTTTTAGGAAAATATTCAAGGCAACGCCATCGGGCGGGTTTTGGCCGTCGCTCAATGTGCGCTCTACGTGCGGGGCTTTGAGGTCTTGAAAACGGTAACCACCGCGAACGGGCAACAGCTCCACCACTTTACTAACTTTCGAGCCATTTCGGACCGCCGAAATATCGTCTAAAATATAGAACCCGCGCCCATACGTAGCCACTACCAAATCATCAAATCCTTTCTGAATTTCGAGCCAATAAACGGGTGCAGGCGGCATATTGAGGCGCAACGAAAACCAGTTTTTACCGTCATCGTTTGAGCAGTAGAGGTTGTTGTCGGTACCTGCATACAACATTCCTTTTTGTTTGGGGTCTTCTTTTACCACGTGCACAAAACTCAAAATAGATTTCGGAATGCCATCGCTGATTTTGCGCCAGGTTTTGCCAAAATCTTCAGTTTTCAAGATATAAGGGTCAAAATCGGCCATTTGGTGCAAATCCACGCTGATGTAAGCGGTGGCGGCATCGTATTTGGAAGGTTCAATGTTGGCAATTGTTCCCCATTTGGGTACGTTCAAATTGGCCGTTAGGTTTTCCCACGTTTTCCCACCGTTGCGGGTGAGCTGCACTTGGCCGTCGTTGGTACCCGCCCAAATCAAATCTTTTTGAATCGGCGACTCTTCAATAGCAAATAACGTACAGCCGTCGTAGGTCATGAGGTTGTCGGTAGCCACTCCGCCCGACGACTGCTGGTGGGTTTTATCGTTGGTAGTCAAATCGGGACTAATGAGTTGCCACGATTGTCCAAAATCGTCCGATTTGTGTACGTACTGACTGCCCACATACACGCGATGCGGCGTGTGCGGACTCCAACCAAGGGGAAAATTCCAGTGCCAGCGCAATTTTACATCGGCAGGTTTGTGGCCGTAGCCTGCTTCGGGCCACACGCGCACGTCGCGGGCGTGTTGGGTGCGTTTGTCATACACTTCAAGGCCGCCGTCGTAGCAACCCGACATGATGATATTTTCGTCAAAAGGGTCGGGTTTGGCAAAACCACTTTCGCAGCCACCCACGCCCTGCCACGCGCTCAACGGAATACCTCGCGTGCGGCTGTTGCTCGGCCCACCGTAAGAATAGCCATCTTGGCGGTTGCCATAGACATTGTAAGGTATCTGATTATCAACCGATACGTGGTACATCTGCGCAATGGGCAACACCACGCGCTGGTAAGTTTTGCCACGGTTCAAAGAAATACTGGCGCAACCGTCGTGGGCCATCATCATGCGGTTGGGGTTGAGGGGGTCTATCCAAAAATCATGGTTGTCGCCGCCGCTACCGTAGCCCCAAGTCCAGGTTTTACCCGCATCTTTGGTGGTTCCGTGCTTCACGCATATCGTGTGCAACTCGTTTTCGTTGCCGGGGGCCAGCGTGATACGGGTATAGTAGGGTGCGCGTTCGGCCATGCTGTGGTCGTTCGATTGCAGCGTCCAAGTTTCGCCGCCGTCGGCAGAACGGTAAAGCGCGGGGCTTTCGAGTTCCATGAGTGTATAAATCACTTTGGGGTTTTTGGGCGAAATGGCCACGGCTACTTTGCCGACCACAACCTCACCCCCTGCCCCTCTCCTAAGAACAGGAGAGGGGAGTTCTATTTGACTTTTTTCCTTTATTGGTATAGGTGGCTTCGCCATAACAGGAGATGGGATAGTCTGCCGCGCGGTAGGGTTAAAAATCTTTTCATTCAAAAACTCCCAAGTATTTCCCCCGTCTTTGCTTCGATACACGCCACCGCTGGTGCCACCGCTGCGAAGCCCCCAGGTGTTGATGTTGATTTGCCACATTCCCGCAAAAAGCACGTCGGGGTTGGTTGCGTCCATGGAGAGGTCTATTGCGCCCGTGTTTTCGTTTACAAACAATACTCTTTCCCAAGTTTTTCCGCCGTCTTTGGTGCGATACACCCCCCGTTCTTGCTGCGGACCATACACATGACCCAATGCGCAAACATAGACAATATCGGGATTGCTGGGGTGCACTACGACGCGGCCAATGCGGGCGGTTTTTTCCAATCCTGCGTTTTTCCAAGTTTTGCCCGCGTCGGTAGATTTATAGATGCCATTGCCGAGCGAGTGCGCGGGCCGAATCAAAAATGTTTCGCCCGTGCCTGCCCATACTTGTTTGGGGTCAGACTGCGACACGGCCAGGGCTCCAATCGAAGAAACTTCTTGATTGTCGAAAATGGGTTTCCAACTAATACCCGCGTCGTCGGTTTTGAAAATACCACCCGAAGCCGCACCAATGTACGCCACGTTTGGGTTGCCTGCTTCGCCCGCAATGGCGATGGCACGGTTGCCGTCAGGGCCAATGAAGCGGTATTTGAGGTTTTTGAAGTCATCAGATTGGGGAGCTTGCGAGAAGGCCACCGTTGCCTGAACAAGACCAATAAACACAGCACAAAAAAAGTTTTTCATGAAATTGAAGGGAGTAGGGTTGCGTCTTAAATAGTTGCTGTTGTAAATATAGTTTGTAGAAAATACAATTTGGTATCGTGCTAAAAAAATCTTGCGTAAGATTGCTGTCAAAGCCTCAAAAATGCTTTGGCCACAAAAAAAGCAAGCCGATTCTACCTAAATAGAATCGGCTTGCTTGCGTGGTAGCTGGGCTTATTTTTAGAGTGCCAGCTCTTTTTCGGTTACGATGGTCAGCACCTCGGTATCTTTGAGGCGAGCGGCCAAGCCCAAATTTTTGGGCACTTCGTAATGGAAAAAATACTTCATGGTATGCACTTTGGCTTCGTAAAACGCCAGCTCATCTCCTTCGGGATTTTGGGTAAGCAGGGCGTGTTTGGCCACGGTGGCTTGTTTCAACCACTGCCACGCCACGAGCGTGTAACCAAACATTTCTAAGAAAAGCGTAGCATCCATCAAAAAACGCTCAATTTCTCCCTTCATGGCGTAGGGCATGAGCGTCATCAAGACATCTTGCGCCCGTGCCAGCTCGGCTTGGAGCATTTTGGCGTAAGGCTTCAACTCGTCGTGGGTTTGGGCATCGGCAATAACTTGGGCTATTTCGGCAAACAACAACTGCGGGGCTTTGCCGCCTTTCATCGTCATTTTACGACCCAATAAGTCTTGCGCCTGAATACCCGTTGTACCTTCATAAATGGGCGTAATGCGAATATCGCGGTAGTATTGCTCCAACGGAAAATCTTCGGTAAAACCGTAGCCGCCAAATACTTGCAGGCCGTTGCTCACGGCTTGCATGCCCATTTCGCAAGGAAACGTTTTGGCAACGGGAGTCATAATATCAAGCAACAAATCGTATTTTTCTTTGTCGTCGCCTTCGGAAGCGTGCGCTAAATCGGCAAAACGCGCCGTTTCTATCAAAAGTGAAAGCGAGCCTTCTACTACCGCTTTTTGGTGCAGCAACATCCGCTTCACGTCGGGGTGGTTGATGATGGGCGTTTGGGGTGCGTCCAGTTGGTTTTTTTCGTTCAAACGGCGGCTCTGCGGACGCTCTTTGGCATATTGCAACGACGCGCCATAAGCTGCCGAAGCAATGGCCGCGCCCGTCATACCCACGCCAATACGCGCGCCATTCATCATTCTGAACATGTAGCTCAAACCTTTGTGCGGCTCGCCCACCAACCAACCGTGGCAGTTGTCAGCATCGCCCATGGTGAGGTGCATGGCAGGTACGCCCTTTTGACCTAATTTATGGTAAACGCCCGTTGAAGTTACGTCGTTATCGGCAAAAGTACCGTCTTCGGCTACGCGGTATTTGGGTACTACAAACAATGAAACGCCCTTGGTGCCTTTGGGTGCACCCTCGATGCGAGCCAGCATGAGGTGGATAATGTTCTCGCACTGGTCGTGGTCGCCAGCCGAGATAAATACCTTCTGACCTTTGATGGAATAGGCACCGTTTTCGGAAGGGTAGGCGGTCGTAGTAATGTCCGAAAGTGAACTGCCCGCTTGTGGCTCAGTCAAGGCCATGGTGCCTTGCCACTTGCCGTTGAGCATTTTTTCGATGTATTTGGCTTTGAGTTCGTCCGAGCCAAAAGTGGCAATCAAGTCGGCAGCACCTGCCGAGAGGCCCGTGTACATCATGCCGTTGTTGGCAGCCATGGCAATAAAGCCCAGCACTGCACCTACCGTTTGGGGCATTTGTTGGCCACCGTTTTCAAACAAAAACTCGGCTCCAATGAGGCCCGCATCGCCCATGGCTTTGATGTAATCTCCTACTTTGGGGTGTACCGTTACCTTGCCGTCTTTGAGTTCGGGCTGGTTGCGGTCCACTTCTTTGGTGTAAGGATACATGTGGGTATCGGCGACTTTGGTCATGGCATCGAGTGCCATGTCAAATGTTTCGCGGTCGTGCGCCTCGAAATGGGGTAATTGGTTCAATGCAGGGACATTGAATACTTCGTAGAGCAAAAAATTAAGGTTGCGGCGGCTGAAATACTGCGACATAGTATTGAAAATAGTTTAAGATTGCTAAAATTTTACTCAAAAATAGTATGCTTGCATACTATTTGCAAATACAATAACGAAATCTATCAAAATTTTTTTGTGCGGTTTTACAAAATAGCCCTTTATTATTGCGATGCCTGTGCAGCCTCAATCAGGGTTTGCGTAATTGTATTACAATTTAACACAAAAAGTATCATTTTTATTTTAAGTGAAAAAATCACCTATATTGCACAAATTTTTTACAAAACGATGCTAATTACTTTCACTATATCCAATTTTCTCTCTTTTGATGCACCTATTACTTTCTCAATGGCAGCAGGACAAGTAGAAACGCTGCCGCAACAAGTCATCAAAGGAGAAAAGCGTAGCGATGTGAGCCTTCTAAAATCAGCGGTGATTTATGGGGCTAATGCTTCAGGAAAATCTAACTTTATCAAGGCCGTATCTTTTGCCAAAGAGGTTATTGTGGCAGGTTTAGACAAAACTATTACCGACAACAAGCATTTTCGGCTTGATACTACCAATAAATTCAAGCCAACTCAATTTGAATTTGAGTTTAAGTACAAAGAAAAAATGTATGCCTACGGCGTGATATTATCGCTTAGTGAACGTAAAATTAAGGAAGAGTGGTTGTTTGAAATTTTGAAAACTACTCACAAGCCTGTTTTTGAAAGAACTGTCAAAGAAGATGGAACATCTCGTGTAGATATATTTCTTAAACTTGATAAAGATGGGCAAAAACGTTTTGAGGTTTATAAAGAAGACATTAAAGCCACACAGTTATTTTTGACCGAAATCAACGATAAAAACATTAGTAATATCCAAAATATTGACCCTTTTAAAAATGCTTTTGAATGGTTTAAAGAGAGGCTAATTATTGTTTTACCGATTACAAAATATCTTGGAATAAACTATGTAGGTAATGAGGAAGATTCAAAAAATGCTTTTCGATATTTTTTACAATTATTCGGAACGGGTGTAGAAGGTGTAGAAACTATTGAACAAGATTTAGAAGACCAGTTGTTATCGCATATTAAAGAAGAGTCATTGATTGACCTTCAAAATGGAAAAGTAAGAGATATTATTTTAGGACTTGGACGTGACCTATTTTCCATCTCTAAAAACAAAGGTGGCCTAATCAAAGTTTTCAAGCTCGCTATGCAGCATAAACAGCGTAACACTCAAAATCTTATTGCTTTTGAGTTGGAAGATGAGTCGGACGGTACGCAACGTTTGATGGACTTAATTCCAGTGTTGGTGGGTCTAACACAACCGCATCAAACCTATCTAATTGATGAGATAGACCGAAGCCTTCACCCAGAACTTACCCGAAAATTGTTAGAAACTTTTTTTGAAAACACCAAAGGAACACCAAGTCAGCTTATTATCACTACCCACGAGTCCAGCTTACTGGATTTAAGCTTGATTCGGCGCGACGAAATATGGTTTGTTGAAAAAGACGCAGACGGGGCTTCTCACATGTACTCCTTGGAAGAATTTAAACCTCGTCTTGACAAAGAAGTGCGAAGGGCTTATCTGCAAGGACGATTTGGGGCTATTCCCTTTATTGGCGATGTGAAAGATTTGGGTTGGTTGAAAGAAATAACTACCGCATCGGTAGTCCGATAAATAAGTGTTTGTTATGCCAAGAGAGATTAGAGGTATTACTCCAAGAAAATCCAAAATTAATGAGCCTTACAAATGCTTTGTTATTGCGAGTGAAGGGGCTGACACTGAGCGTATATACTTTCAGGAAATACAAAGCCATTACCAAAGAACGTTGCAAATCAAGCTGGTCGAAATCAGTTTTTTGGAACGAAAGGGCGAAGAAGAAAGGCGAAAAAGTGGCCACATTGATATTTTAAAGCAACTTGATGCGTACAAAAAACGTTTTCAAATAGATAAGCAACAAGATGAATTTTGGGTAGTAATGGACCGCGATAGTCGTAACAATCCTCTAAAAAATATAGACAAGATTGCCCAAATTTGCTCTCAAAAGAAATACCAACTGGCAATAAGTAACCCTAAATTTGAATTTTGGTTGCTCCTTCATCTCAAAGATATAACGGAGTTTACGATAGAAGAACGTCAAGAGATATTGGAGTCGAAGAAAATAAATGCCAACCGTGATGTACTCGAAAAATTACTTTCTGAGCTATTACAAGGCTACGGCAAATCAAAGTACAACGTAGAAATACTTGTTCCAAAAATCCCTTTTGCGATACAACAAGCAAAAAGCCTTGACACAAAACCCAATGAAAGGTGGTCGGAAAATGAACTGGGAAGCAGGGTTTATAGACTGATGACCAGCATTTTGGAGGCGATCACTTCAACTCCACAATCGTAACGCCCGCGCCGCCTCGGTCGGCGTGTTCGTCGGTAAGTTTGTTTATTTGCTTGTATGAGCGCAGGTGCGAGCGCACGAGATTGCGCAAGATGCCGTCGCCTTTGCCGTGCACAATGCGCACTTGGTTGTAGCTCAACATGAGGGCATCGTTCATAAAATTGTCCAAATCTATCATGGCTTCTTCGCCGCGCTTGCCCCTGATATCAAGGTTGAAGCTAAAATTCATCATTTTTTCGTTCAAATCTATGCCTCCCATGCGCGGCGCGGGCGTGGCAGTGGCGTTGTTGTCGCCCGTGGCTTGTTTGTAGGTTTTTTTAGAAACTTTTTCCAATCGGTTGAGTTTGATGTTCGATTTCAAAGCCCCAATGCTAATTTCGGCATCTTTACCTTTGATGGCCAGCACTTCGCCCACGGTATTTTGGCCTATAATGCGCACGTAACTGCCCACCGTTATTTCGCCTTTTTCGGTTACAAATTCTTCGCGCTCAGGCTCGGCTACGGTTTCGGCTTTGAGTTCTATTCGTTCAAACTTTTCCAATTCTTGCCGCACTTGCTTGGTGGCTTCGCGCTCGGCTTTGTTTTCTTTTATTTCTCGAATGGTGCTTTCAATGCGCTGATTGGTGTCGGCCAGAAGTTGTTTGGCTTTGCGCTTGGCCTCGTTCAAGATGTTTTTTTGCTCGTTGTCCAAACGGGTTTTGAGGGCGTTGGTTTCGAGGAGTTGTTGCGCCAGCTTGCGTTCTTTGAGGCTGATTTCCAAGTTCTTATCGGCAAATACCCGCTTCTCAATGTCGAGTTCTTTGAGCAGTTTTTCAAAGTTGATTTGCTGCGTACCCAGTTTGCTTTGCGCCCGTTCTACCACGGCTTTGGGCAGGCCAATCTTACCCGCAATCTCAAACGCAAACGAACTGCCAGGCTTACCCATTTCAAGTTCGTAAAGTGGTTCGAGGTGTTCTCCATCGTAGCGCATGGCCCCGTTGATGAGACCCGTGGTTTTGTCGGCGTAGGTTTTGAGATTGGTGTAATGGGTGTTTACCACGCCCGATGCCCCCAGTTTGGTGAGGTCTTCCAAGATAGATTCGGCAATGGCCCCGCCGAGGCTTGGCTCCGTTCCTGTGCCAAATTCGTCAATCAAAAAAAGCGTTTTTCGGTTGGCAAAATTTAGAAAAAACTTCATGTTCGTCAGGTGGCTGCTGTACGTACTGAGGTCATTTTCAAGGCTTTGCTCGTCGCCAATGTCAATAAAAAGATTCTGAAAAAGCCCCATCGTTGCGCCTTCGGCCATGGGTACGAGCAGGCCACATTGGTACATGTATTGCACCAAACCGATGGTTTTGAGTGCCACCGATTTGCCACCCGCATTGGGTCCCGACACCACCAAAATCCGCTGGTCGGGGTTGAGTTTTACCGACAACGGCACTACTTTTCGGCCTTGTTTCTGAAACGACAAATACAACAGCGGGTGCCGCGCACCGCGCCATTCCAATTCTGGCCGATTCACAAAAACGGGGTTGTGTGCGCCCAACTGCGAAGCCAATCGCGCTTTGGCTCGAATGAAATCTATCATGCCCAAAAACTGATAAGCGCGCTGTAAATCAACGAGATGCACCCTAATTTGGTTGGCCAGTTGAATCAAAATACGGTTTATTTCGCGGCGTTCGGCGTATTCCAATTCTTTGATTTCATTGTTGGCATCAAGCACGTCGGCGGGTTCGATGTAGAGCGTTTGGCCCGTGGCCGACTCGTCGTGCACAAATCCTTTGAGTTTGCGTTTGTGTTCGGCCACAATCGGAATCACCATGCGCCCGCCGCGCACCGTGAGCGACACTTCTTCGCCCACCCAGCCGCTGTTTTTGGCGTGGCGCAGCATGGCATCTAATTTTTTGCGAACGCCCGCCATCTCTGAAATCAAACGGCGGCGAATATCGGAGAGTTCGGGAGAAGCGTTGTCGCGGATTTGGCCACGGTCGTCAATGATGCGCTCAATGGCATCGGTAACGGCCTTTTCAACGCGCACGTTTTGGGCCAACTCACGCAAATACACAAAACGGCCTTCTTCTTGTTTTTCAAAAAAAGTGAGCAACTGCCGAATGGTGCGCAGCGACACTTTGAGGTCAAAAAACGCTTCTTGCGACACGTACATTCCCTCAATACGCATGGACTCAAGGGTTGCCCTGGCATCTAAATAATTTTGGCTCGGAAACTCGCTCTCCGTTTCGATGATTTCTTTCATCTCGGCGGCTTGGCAAGTGAGTTTTTGGATAACAAGAAAATTATCTGAGAACCGAATTTTTTCGACAAACGCCTGCCCGAGTGTACTCAAACACGCTTCTTTGAGCAACTCGCGCACGCGGTCGAACCCTAATTTTTGTTCAATATCTTGGGGGTATAGCATACTTTGTTGAATGAGAAAAACTAAGCCAAAGCGGCTACGCCAGGCAGGATTTTACCTTCCATGTATTCGAGCAACGCACCACCGCCCGTCGAAACGTAGCTCACGCGGTCGCCGTAGCCTGCATTGTTTACCGCCGATGCCGAGTCGCCACCACCAATGAGCGAAAACGCGCCGTTTTCTTCGGTGGCTTTTACTACTGCGGCAGCTATGGCGTTGGTACCCGTTGCAAAATTGGGAAACTCAAACACGCCCATCGGGCCGTTCCAAAGTACAGTTTTAGATTGGGCAATGATTTCGCTAAACGTTTTGACGGTTTCGGGGCCAATGTCTAAGCCTTGCCAGTCGTCGGCAATGTGGCCAGTGGCTACTATTTGGCGGTTGGCATCATTGCTAAAAGCATCGGCGCACACGTTGTCGGAAGGCATGATGATGTTCACTCCTTTGGCTTTGGCTTTTTGCAAAAGCTCAAGTGCCAACTCTTGCTTGTCGGCTTCGAGCAGCGACTTGCCAATTTGACCACCCAGCGCTTTGGTAAAAGTATAAGTCATACCGCCGCCAATGATGAGGTTATCTACTTTGTCGAGCAGACGTTCGATAATCAAGATTTTGTCCGATATTTTGGCACCGCCCATAATGGCCGTAAAAGGCCGCTCGGCGTTGTCCATGAGGCGTTGCGCGTTGTCTATTTCGGCTTGCATCACGTAGCCACAAATGCGGTCGCGGTTCGCCGCCCGTTCAAAAAACTGGCCTATTACGGCCGTAGAAGCGTGGGCGCGGTGGGCGGTACCAAAGGCATCGTTTACCCACACATCGCCGAGTTTTGACAGTTTTTGGGCAAATTCTGCATCGCCTTTTTCTTCTTGTTTGTAAAAACGCAAATTTTCGAGCAGCAGCACTCCGCCTTCTGGTAAATTAGCGGCCAAGTCAATGGCCGATTGACCAATGCAGTCGTCGGCAAATTGAACGGGTACACCCAGCATCAACGACAACGGCCCAACCAAGTGTTTGAGGGAGTATTTTTCGGTGGGGCCATCTTTGGGCCTTCCCAAGTGCGACATCAGCACGCACGCGCCACCGTCGTCCAAAATCTTACGAATTGTGGGCAATGTGGCCTGCATTCGGGTATCGTCGGTTATCTCAAATTTATCGTTGAGCGGCACGTTAAAGTCCACGCGTACCAAAGCGCGTTTGCCCGCGAAGCTGTAAGAATCTAATGTTTTCATTTTAAAACAATTGAGTGGGTTTTGATTGAGCCACAAATTTAATTTTTTGAAACGCTACCTTTGCACAACAACCCTTTTCTTTTTGAAATTTTTAATTTGACAACATCTTTTTGATGAAGCAATTTTTGATAATGGGCGCAATGTGCCTTGTTTTTGGGGCTTTTGCCCAAAGTCCCAGCGAACCTGTGAAGTATAAACCCGATTCGGTGGTTTTGGTTCGCACTACGGGCGCGTTGGTGCATCTCAACTACGGCCTCGGCGAAGACCGCCTCGGCGGGGCTAAATTGGGTTACTTAGATTCGCTGGTGTTGCTGCGGGTGGTGGGCGCGTACAAAGACTTCTACCAAGTGCGCCTCACAGCGGGGCTTTCGGCGTGGATTCCACAAAACCAAACCCAGCCCGACACCACTACCAAGCTATTGACGCAGTACCTAACCAGCTCTTGGCGCGTGTGGGGAGACGCTCCGTTTGATTATCTTTCTATTCAAATGCCCGAGCGTTTGCCCTATCAAATGCGCCAAGAAATCAATCCGTCGCGGGTGGTTATTGATTTGTTTGGAGCTACTACCAACACCAACTGGATAACCCAACTGCGGTCGGCCAAAGAAATACAAAATGTTGATTATGAGCAAGTAACAGATGGTCAATTGCGCGTTACCATTTATTTAAAACACCGCCAACACTGGGGAAACTCCGCCTATTACCAAGGCCGACGACTCATAGTGAGAATAAAACAACAACCGCCAAAACTCCAACTCAAACATTTGACGATAGCCATTGATGCAGGCCACGGCGGAAGCAATTTGGGCGCACGCGGGCTGCGGTCTAAACAATTGGAAAAAGACTTGAATCTCCTCATAGCCAATCATTTACAAACATATTTACAACAACAAGGAACTAAAATAGTAATGACCCGCAACACCGATACGCTCATTGGCAACAACGACCGCCTGCTGCAACTGCGCCAAACGCCCCCCGACTTGCTGGTGAGTATCCACAACAACGCTGCCGCCGACACCGTGAAAGTGCGCGGCACCAGTACTTATTACAAACACCTGGGATTTAGGCCGTTGAGTCAGGCCATTTTAAAGCGTTTGCTCAATTTGGAACTTACTGAATACGGCAACGTGGGGCGGTTTAATTTTACGCTCAACGCCCCCACCGACTACCCCAACGTACTGGTAGAAGGGCTTTTTTTGAGCCACCCCGCCGACGAAGCGCTGCTTTTGGACGATGCGTTTCGCAAAAAGATGGCCAAACAAATTGGTAAAGGCATCAAAGATTGGCTCAAAGCAGTACGAAGAGAGTAAGTTCATGCTCGCCCCGATTTGCAATCTGAGGGGCGTAATTAAAACAGCGTTTCAATTTCACTGCTGCGCCAGCAAATACAACACCGCCATGCGCGTTGCTACGCCGTTTTCTACTTGGTTCAAAATAATGGAGTGGGCAGAGTCGGCGGCATCGGAGGTAAGCTCCACACCCCGATTGATAGGCCCTGGGTGCATGAGTACGATGGGCTTGTTGAGCGAGTCGAGCATGGCCTTGCTGATGCCAAAATAGAGCGAATACTCGCGCAAACTCGGAAAATATTTGACCTGCAACCGCTCCAACTGAATACGCAGCACGTTGGCTACGTCGCACCATTCGAGGGTTTCACGAACATTGTGGCTTACTTGCACACCCAGTGCGTCTATATATTTGGGAATGAGCGTAGTAGGCCCACAAACACGCACTTCTGCACCCAATTTTTTGAGACAAAATATGTTGGAAAGTGCCACCCGCGAGTGCAGAATATCACCGATAATGGCCACTTTTTTACCCGCCAAATCGCCTATTTTTTCTCGAATCGAAAACGCATCGAGCAAGGCTTGGGTGGGGTGTTCGTGCGTGCCGTCGCCCGCATTGATGATATTGGCTCCAATGCGCTCGGCCAAGTAGTGCGGCGCGCCTGGGCTGCTGTGGCGCATCACTACCATATCTACTTTCATGGCCAAAATGTTATTGACCGTATCAAGCAACGTTTCGCCTTTTTTGACCGAACTGCCCGATGCCGAAAAATTGACTACGTCGGCAGAAAGCCGTTTTTCGGCCAGCTCAAAAGACAAACGGGTGCGGGTAGAGTTCTCAAAAAAAACGTTGGCAATGGTTACGTCGCGCAGCGAAGGTACTTTTTTGATGGGCCGATTGATGACCTCCTTAAACTGCGTGGCCGTGTCCAAAATAGCATGAATGTCGGTTTCGGTGAGATTTTTGATGCCCAACAAGTGCCGAACGGAGAGTTGCGTCATGGTGCCAATGAAAGAAAGTTTGGCAAAATTAGGAAAAAAAATCAAAATTTACTGCCTGCTTGCGGGGGCGGGTTCAGCCTTTACATAAACTCCCGCTGAATCTCTTCTTTTACAAATCGAAGCGCGTCGGCGGTGGGGTTGCGGTTTTCTTGAATTATTTTTTCAAATATTTTTTTGGACAAATCAAGCGGCAATGCTTCTACCGACACCTCGGCAGCGGCCTGATTGACCAGAATAATGACTTCTTGTTGCGCCGCCTTGATGCGTTCCCAGGCATCGGACGAAAGGTAAACTTGCTGCGATAAATTATGATTGAACTCTTCGCGGACCTCGCGGAGCAATATTTGTTGAAATTCGGATGCGCTTGTAGCTGTGCCATTTAGGCGCATCAGTAGGTTGTTGGGGGCAATGCGTTCCAAAAAAAGGCACATTCGCTCGTAGGCTTGCAAACGAATGGGTAAAGCCATTTCTATTTGGCGCAGTCGTTGGTCGGCTTGCTTTTCAACAAACGATTTTTTCAAAAAAGCGGTTACAGTTAGATACACCGCGTACAAAACCAAAGCGGCAGGCAGTGTCATTTTAAGAAAATCGGCAACTATGTCCATATTTAGTTTTGGATGATTGAATGATTGGGTTTTGAATGATTGAATGATTGGATGATTGAGTTTTGAATGAATGGATTGGGATTTGAATGATTGGATGATTGAGTTTTGGATGATTGGATGATTGAGTTTTGAATGAATGAATTGGGATTTCAATGTTGAATGATAAATGATAAATGAAAAAGTGAATCCTGTAAAAATAACGGACTTGGCGCGGGGCGAAATTAAGGAAACCTTGCACGCTAACAAAATTCCAGATACGTACGGACTTCGGGTGGGTATGAAAGGCGGCGGCTGCGGGGCGCAATTTTTGCTCGGATTTGACCTGCCCACCCCCACCGACCAAATTTATTGGATTGAGGGCGTAAAGGTAATTATTGATAAACGTCATTTGATGTACGTAATTGGCTCTGAGATAGACTTTGAGGAGACCGAAGCGGGCATGGGCTTTACAATAAACAAGGTTTAATGGCATTAATTTTAACTTTGGCACGATTTTAGGAACGGTGTTGGTTATTGTAATCTCATTTATTGGAAATATCATCTACTTGTTTTTGTGCAAAAAAAACGCAACCATATCTTTTTATTTTTAGCCCTTGGCTCACTAATTGCGGCTTTACTGTCTTACTTTTATTTTGAGCGGGGCGCGTTGGGCGCACCCGAAGAAAAGTACCTAAGCAGTATCAAAGAGCGGGTAAAATACGAATTGGAGTGGTCTAACAAAGAACTTGACGACCTGACGAATACACTCGGCAAAACCCAGAAAATTAATTTTGGCGACCTTCAAAAACCATCGCGCTACCCGTATTTTGTGTTTAAAAACGGCCAACTATCTTTTTGGTCAGATTATCGGTTTATTCCAGATTTTGAAAAAATAAAAAACATAACCCAAACCCAACTCGTTGATTTTGAGCAGGGAAAGTACTTGGTGAGCCGTCAGCAGGTTATCAATTGGACAGACACCCTGGATTTGTTTTCGGTCATTGATTTGTACCGAAACTACGAACGCGAGAACAATTACTTGCAATCGAGCTACAACACCAACCTGTTTATCAACGACCCCGAGCAGATTTCTAACCAACTGGGGCTGGCTTATCGCAACATTAACGATGCCCAAAACCGCTTTTTGTTTTCGGTAACACCTCCCAAAATTAGTGCTTACAACAACCAAACTGTGCCAGTCAATACGGTGATATGGAGTTTGTTGGCGGTTTTGTTTTTGGGCATTTATGTGGGGCAGCACATCGTTGCCATCAGTCGGCGGCGGCGTTTTGAGCTGGCGTTTGGTATTTTGGCTGTTTATTTGGTGCTACTGCGGGTTGGAATGTTGTATTTTGAAGTGCCGTTTTTGTTTTATGAATCCGACCTTTTCAATTCCAAATTTTATTATTCCCACTCCTTTTTGTCGCCCTCGCTCGGCGATTTGTTGCTCAACTACTTGATTGTGTTTGTGTTGTTGCTTTATTTAACCAATACTTTTTACCGTTCGCGTACTTATTTTAGCCTAATTCACTGGTCGCAAACGGCCAAAATCTTGGTTTCGTTGAGTTGCGTTTTGCTGAGTTATTTGGCTTTTTATTTGTGTTTTGTAGGCCTCAACAATATTTATCAAAAATCGGCTTTTACGCTCGACATCACGCTGAGTATTTCGTTTTCTAACCTAAAAATTGCCTGCTTGGTTATTTTTGTTTGTATTTCGAGCATCTATTTTTTGTCGGTTCATTTGCTGGGCAGCTTGTTTATTCGGGTTCATCGGCAGGTTTTGGGGTATGGATTGCTCGTCATTGCCGCTGGCACATTGCTGGCGGGGCTGGGGTTTGTGGCTTTAGAGGTGCCCTTAGAATGGATTTTTCTGATTCATACCCTTTATTTTATCGTGTTGTACGCCACGCAGTTTCCGCGTATGTTGTACGCATTTCGCTACAAAACCTCCATTTATTACTTTGTGGCGGCCTTGTTTTGCGCCATTATTACTACGTACGTGGTGTATGAGCAAGAGCAAAACAAAGATATTGTGAATAAAAAAGAGTTTGGCAAGCAAATTATCTCCGAAAACGACGGCTGGGGCGAGTTTTTACTCGACCGCGCCAACGAGTCTATCAAGCAAGATTTTGACATTCAAAATACGCTGTTGCGCGACACGGTGCTGTCGCGCGAGAAAATTCAACAGAAAGTGAAAAGTATTCATTTAGACCGCTATTTTGACAAATACATCATCGAAGTACTCTCTTTTAAAGCCAACGGTGAGCCACTCGACAATACGCTCACTACTTTGTTTTACGACGACTTTGTGGCCCCCTACCGCAAGGCCAAATACCAAACCGAACACCCCAATATCTATTTTATCAATGATGTGGTCAATAATTTCAATAAGCAATATTTGAGTTTCATTGACGTACAACGCGACTCGGTGCTGCTGGGGCGGCTGGTGCTCAATTTACAGCCCCTCGACGAGTACCCCAAAAATGTCTATCCAGAATTATTGATGGACCAAAAATTTATTCAAGCCCCCGAAACCCGCCAATACAGCTACGCTATTTATGATTTAAAGAAAAAATTGCTCTACAACACGGGCAGCTACAACTACGAACGCAAACTCTCAACCACCGACCTCAGCAACGCGCAGCTCTACGAACGGGGGCTGTCGCTCAATGACTACAAGCACGTGGCCGATTTTGACAAAAATGGCCGGCGCGTGGTGGTTTCGTCCAAAGAATATGCCTTCAAAAACGTGTTTTCTAATTTTTCTTTTTTGTACCTTATTTTGGTGGTATTTGTGATTTTTATCATCTGTATTTATGTGATTCAATATGGGTTTTCAAAGTTCAAAATTAGCTACACCACCAAAATCCAGATTCTGCTCAACAGCGCCTTTTTTGTGCCTTTGGTGCTGATTGTGGTCATTACGCTGAGTGTAATTAGCTCCAACTACATCACCAACCAAGAAAACGCCTACCTGAGCAATACCAAAAATGTAGCGACCAATTTTGTGGGCTATTTGCAAGAACACCTCAAAGGCAGCCGAAGCAGGGCTTCGATGGAAGAAGAACTGGGAAAAATAGCCCGCGATGCGGCCATTGACATCAACTTTTTTAATACCGATGGCCAATTGTTCACCACCACCAAACCACTCATTTACGAAAGTGGACTGCTTTCTAAGCGGCTCAATCCAGAGTCGTATATCAGGCTCATCGAAGACAAAGAAAACGAAGTACTACTGAGCGAATCGCTGGGAAATAAGCAATACCGGTCGGCTTACGTAACTGCCAAAGCACCCAATGGCCAAATATTGGGTATTTTGAGCGTGCCTTATTTTGACTCCAAACCTGAGTTAGACCGCCAAATTATTGAGGTAATTGCCTCAGTGCTAAGTATTTTTGCGGCCATGTTTTTGGTATTTTTGGTGCTTTCTTACTGGGCTTCCAACACCCTCACGGTGCCGCTCCGCATGATGACCCAAAAGATACGCCGCATCAATTTGCAGCAACTCGACGAGCCAGTAGAATGGAAGTCGGACGATGAAATTGGGATATTGGTAGGGGCTTACAACCGCATGCTGAAAAAGCTCGAAGAGAGCAAACAAGACTTGGCCAACAACGAGAAAATGCACGCCTGGCGCGAAATGGCCAAACAAGTGGCCCACGAAATCAAGAACCCACTCACACCCATGAAGCTCACCATTCAGCAGTTGCAGCGTACCACCGCCCGCGACTTGCCCAACAGCGAGCGCATCAACCGTACCTTTGACTCGCTCATTGACCAAATAGACAACATCAGCGACATTGCCACTTCGTTTTCGGATTTTGCCAAAATGCCGCTGCCCAAAAACGAACGCTTTGAGATGGCATCGGTACTGAACAAAGCCGCCGACCTCCACGCCGAAGACACGGCCATTGTACTACGGCGCGAAATGCAAACGGGCGAATTTATGGTAATGGGCGACCGCCAACTGACGGGCAGAATTATTACTAACCTCATTATCAACGGCATACAGTCGGCGCAGTCAATGGGCCGCCGCCCCGAAATAACGCTGCACCTGCACAGCAGCGGCGGCAACGTTTATGTAGAAGTACAAGACAACGGTGGGGGCATTTCTGAGGCCATTCACCCCAAGGTATTTTTTCCCAACTTCACCACGCGTGGCATCGAAGGTGGCACGGGCTTGGGCTTGGCCATTGCCAAACGCGGCATTGAGCAGTCGGGCGGCGCTATTTGGTTTGAAACCGAAGAAAATGTAGGTACTACTTTCTTTCTTTCGCTTCCATTGGCAACTTAGAAGATTGGGGATTAGCCAATTAGGGATTGGGAATTAGCCAATGGGCATTGATAATTGCCTCTACCAAATCGCCTTCCCTATTGGCCAGTGGCCAACCGCTCCCCCCCCACTAATTGGCTATTTGGCCGTAGACTATTTATCTTTGGCAAAAAAAACGCCATTTGTGCCATGAATATCTTCAAAATCAGTTGGGCAAATATTACCAACAAACCCCTCAACAGCTTTTTGAGCGCTTTGCTGATGACGCTGGGCATTGGGCTTATTTCGTTGCTGCTGTTGCTCAACAAGCAACTCGACGAGCAGTTTAGGCGCAATTTGAAAGGTATTGATATGGTAGTAGGGGCCAAAGGCAGCCCGCTGCAGTTAATTTTGTCGAGCATTTATCAGATTGACGCGCCCACGGGCAACGTGTCGCTGGCCGAAGCGCAGCGCATTATCAAAAATCCGTTGGTCAAAAAAGCCATTCCACTCTCCATGGGCGACAATTACCAATCGTTCAGAATAGTAGGCACCAACCAGCAATATCCCGACCATTTTGAAGCCAAACTCACCGCAGGTAAATGGTTTAAAACCACCATGGAAGCCACCGTTGGAGCCAAAGTAGCCGCCGCAACGGGCCTAAAAATAGGCGATACTTTTGCGGGAGGACACGGATTTCTCAACATGGAAGACTTGCACAGCGACAAAAAATATACGGTGGTGGGCATCATGGAGCGCAACAACTCGGTGATTGACCAACTCATTTTGACCGACTTAACGAGCGTGTGGGCCATTCACGAGCATACCGAACCCGCCACGCCCTCGGCTACTGATATGCTCACGGAAATAGACTCCTCCCCCACCACCGACGCGCCCAGTGAAGAAATTACGAGCTTACTCATCAAATTCAGGAATCCGATGGGCATGATTGCGTTGCCCCGTTTTATCAACGAAAATACCAAAATGCAGGCCGCGTCGGTGGCTTTTGAGATAAACCGCCTGTTTTCGCTTTTGGGCGTTGGCATAGACACCCTGCGGGCTTTGGCACTTGTCATTATGCTCATTGCGGGCGTGAGCGTGTTTGTGTCGCTCTACAATTCGCTCAAAGAACGCAAGTACGAAATGGCCTTGATGTTGAGCATGGGAGCCACCCGCACGCGGCTGTTTGTGCTGCTGCTGCTCGAAGGCTTGCTGCTCTCGGTGGTTGGCTACGTGGCGGGTATATTATTGAGTCGGGTTGGTTTATGGTTGTTTAGCCGCGCTGCCGAGTCAGATTTTCACTATTCTTTCGCCAACTTTGGCCTGCTCCCCGAAGAAATTTGGCTTTTTGCCGCTGCTCTTTTGGTGGGTATTTTGGCGGCGGCCCTGCCTTCGCTGGGCGTATATCGGCTCAATCTATCGCAAACGCTGGCTGAGGAATAGGGCTGAACCCATTCATCAAACAACTATTGTACACATTTTTTGTACGATTATTGCTCATTTCCCTTTTCTAATCGCTTCTGCTTTTAAGGCCCTAAGCTGTTCAATTGTCGTATCTTTTAGATTTTCGTTGGCTCTTGCCAATTTTTTGTCCACTACAGCATACTCGTAAGTTAATTGAGCAACTGTGGGTTGGTGTTTGATTTTCATTGTATTATCGTTTTGAAATAATGAAATAACTATAGGTTTTTCCTTTCTCGAGTACTTCTTTTTTGTTGTCATTCCCTCCAAATATGATATAATCGTTTATTAAACGGTCGTATTCTCGGTTAATTAAAATTTGATATCCCCGCCTACGTTTAGAATCGCTCCCTTCTATGTGAACAAAACAGTCGAGGTTTTTGTCCAAAAAATCGGTAACAACTTGCATCACTGTCGCCAACACTACGTTCATGTCTTTATTTTTGGTTTCAGTTTTATCGTTGCTCTCGCCACCATCGGCCATCATGTCAAGCAAAACAAGATTGTAAGTATCTGCTACTTTCGTTTCGGAAAATCGTACTATCTTGACAACCTCTTTCTCAATACTTAAGCTCAGAAAATGGTAACGATATTCTGTTACGGGACCATAAAAACGGTAAACAGGTGTATCCATGAGCTAAAATAAGGTGTAAGGCGCTATTATTCTAAAACTTACAATCTTGCTTCATTTCATCAGCCCCATTCTGCTCAAAATAAAGGCTTGCTTAAAGGCTTCGTCTTTGAGATAATCAAAACGGCCCGTAGCTCCGCCGTGGCCTGAGTCCATGTTGGTTTTGAGGAGGGTAACGTTTTGGTCGGTTTTGAGGGCGCGCAGTTTGGCTACCCACTTGGCGGGTTCATGAAACCCCACCTGCGAATCGTTGAGGCCGCCCGTGGCCAAAATATTCGGGTAATTTCCTTTTTTGAGGTTGTCGTAGGGCGAGTAGGTCATGATGTAATCATAATCTTTTTTGACGTTGGGGTTGCCCCACTGCTCGTATTCTTGCGTGGTGAGCGGCAAGCTACTGTCGAGCATGGTGTTGATAACGTCCACAAAAGGCACTTCGGCCACTACTACCTTGAATAAATCGGGGCGCAGGTTGGTAACAGCACCCATCAACAAACCGCCTGCGCTGCCACCGTTGATGGCCAGGTTGTTGGAAGAAGTGTATTTTTCTTTGACCAAATGCTCGGCACAAGCAATGAAATCGGTGAAGGTGTTCATTTTCTTTTGGAGTTTGCCGTCGTCGTACCATTGCTCGCCCAAGTCTGAACCACCCCGAATTTGGGCAATGACATACACAAAGCCCCGATTGACCAAACTGAACACGTTGGCATCAAAACCCGCATCAGAGGCGTAGCCGTACGAACCGTAAGAATACAATAGGCAAGGGTTTGAACCATTTAAACTCATGCCTTTTTTGTAAACCACCGCCATTGGCACTTCTACGCCGTCTTTGGCTTTGGCCCAAAGGCGTTTTACTTCGTAGTCGTCGGCATTGAAACCGCTCGGAATCTCCTGCTCTTTCAGTTTAGTACTTTTGCCCGTCAGCATATCGTAGTCGTAACTGGTGTTGGGGCGGTTGAGCGAAGTATAACCGTAGCGAAAAGTGGTGGACTTAAATTCGGGCGTGCCAGCGGGATAAGCCGTGTAAACTGGTTCAGGAAAATCAATGACTTGGGTTTTGGACGTGGCCAGTTCGCGTACGTTCATTTGGAGGAGGCCGTTTACTCGTTTTACCACCACCATAAACCGCTCAAAAACGTCAATGCCCTCAATTTTGGCCTTTGGGTCGTGGGCAATAATTTCTTTCCACTTACTGCGGTCTTCGTAGCCTTGCTTGGGTGCTTCAAAAACCTTCTGATTTTTGTTTTGGGGGTCTTTCCAGGTTACATAATAAACGTTGGGGTGGTCGTCTATGCCGTATTGAACGTCTTTTTGGCGGGGCAAAAAAATCTTGAAAGCCGCATTGGGCTGGTCGGCGGCAATGAAGCGCGTTTCTGAACTCGTAAAACTCGACGAACCAATGGAAATTATTTTTTGGGTTTTGCTACGCCCCACGTAGCAGTTAAACAGCTCGTCTTTTTCTTCATACACCACTGCATCGGGAGTGCTGGTTCCCAAAATGTGCTTGTAAATGCGATACGAGCGCAAAGCGGCGTTTGGTACGCCATAAAAAACGGTTTTGTTGTCGGCGGCCCAAGCGGTGCTGCCGCCTACCCGCTTGATTACATCGGGCAGGTCTTTGCCCGTACGAAGGTCTTTGAAGCGCAACTCAAACTCGGCGTACGAACCCGTTTTGTTGCTCAAATAGCCCGCTGTGTTGTTGTCGTCGCTTACGTTGTAGCCCGCAAAAATAAATGCGTTAGTCCCTGCGGCCATTTGGTTTTCGTCAAAAATTACTTCTTCGGGGGCGTTCAAACTGCCTTTTTTGCGGCAATTGATGCTGTATTGCTTGCCTTTTTCTTCGCGTGAGTAATAATAATAGCCGTTGTCGAGGCGCGGCACCGACTGGTCTTCTTCTTTAATACGGCCTTTCATTGGCATCCTTCATAACCATTAAAAAGTAGTTGACACTTTGGCTTGTAAACAATTGAATGTCAATGATTTAAAATGCCTATTTTTTATTTCCGTGAAGGTTTTTGCAAACCCTTGGTGGCCGCCATTACGGTGTCGCAGTAGGTATTTTCGGCATTTAAGTAAGCAATGGTTTCGGGCTTGGTTTTGTCTTTGAGCCAAAAATAATTGTCAATGCGCTGGTAGCCGTGTTCGGTAAAAGTCTGTGGTTTGGCCGCCGCTACGGGTGGTGCAGGGTAATTGGCTTGGGTCAAAATGGGGGTTTCTTCGGGCGTAGTTTTGCAAGCAGTAAGTGCCAAAAGTGCTACGCAGCCTGCGGCGTTGAGGAGTTTGGAAAGGGTCATGGCTTTGTAAGGGTTTTTGTTTGGGGCGAAAATACAAGTGTTCGTCGAGATTTACAATCTGTTTCGACTCATCAAGTAGCAAAGTGTTTTTTGGGCGCGCAGGTCAGAGACCTTTCAATAGTCGGCACGAGCCAGAGGCTCGCGCCATCGCCACCATCAAATACCTATTTACCGTTAAATAAAAACAGGCTCAAAAAAGTGATATCTTTCGTAAAATTAAACACATTTTTTGTACCCACAGATTTACGCAGACATTGAAAAATAATCAGTGTAAATCTGCGAAATCTGTGAGAGGCTCACGTCATCGCCACCATCAAATACCTATTTACCGTTAAATAAAAACAGGCTCAAAAAAGTGATATTTTTCGTAAAATTAAACACATTTTTCGTACTCACAGATTTACGCAGACATTGAAAAATAATCAGTGCAAATCTGCGAAATCTGTGAGAGGCTCACGTCATCGCCAGTGATAAAATATCTATTTTTCAGCGTTCCGATTATTTGGACAGATCGCTTTTGTCACCTCGTAGAGGTCTAAATCCGCTTATAGTAGGAAGCACAAAAGGCAGCAGATTTGGCACTTGCCGAGTTACAAACACTATGTTTATTGGAAAGCCGTAGTTGCAAACTACGACCAACGAGAGTTTATTGGAAAGCCGTAGTTGCAAACTACGACCAACGAGAGACGCAGAATAAATCATTGGATACTGCTGATACAACAACAAAGGCACTTCTAAGAGTTAGCTATTGGTCATAAATGTCTAATTTAGACTCAATTTATCAAATATTTGGTATCTAATTCTGTGATTAATTCTTTAAATTCAATGTCATCAATCGCTTTTATTTCTTTGAGCCATTTGAATTGACTAACATAATAATCCTTCGGCATTGAGATATCAATATCTGTGTGCTTTTTTTTAAGGTAGCTTCGCATTCGTGAATGAATATTTTCTATGAATTTCTGAACATCATCTTCACTTGGTTTATCATTCATTATTTCCAAAACCTTGAATCCACCAGTTAAATAAACCCAACTGTTGTGTCGAAATTTGTATGTGATTATGGTAAAAATACCAAAAAAGAAGAGGGCACCCACCCAAAAAGCAATCATTGAAGGTTTATCTTTCTCTAAATATGACACAATAATCATGCAGATATAAAGTAAATCAAGGGCCAAAAAAAATATAAATGCACCTTGAGCATTCTTTTCTCTTTTTCTAAATACATCAAAGCCTAACTCCTCGTATTTGATTGAGTATTCTAAATTTTCCTTAAATGATTTGGTATTTATATCGATTCGGTCATCCGAAAGTTTAAAGTGTCTTTTATCTCCAAATGTTTTCTGATAAAGCTCCATTTTTGAAAGTTTTTAACTCTTATATACAAAATAAGATAGGAATGTACACGTAGTGGTTTCTGTTAAATTAGGTTCACTTATCTCCAAGATTTTATCTCGTCATGGTTAGCAGAACAGCTGATCAACCGATTTTTTGCGTATTATCTCTGCTTGAATAGCCTTATTAGTTTGCGAATTTTTGTGGCCAACAAAAAAAGCAACACTAAGCAGACCAATCGTAATCAGAAATTTACCACTTGTGGCTGACCAAACAGCAATACCAACCAGCATACCAATGAAAAATGCTGATGCGGTTGCTCCTGATTTCATTTTTGTTTCTTCTAACACTAATTCTTCCAGTGTCATTTTTGAATAGTCCTTGTTGGAGAACATGATAATAGATACGTTAAGAAAATTATAAGTTTAGTTGAAGTAAAAGCGATCTGGTACTTCTAAAAGCAATTAATAAAGAAGTTTCTGTTTTTACAAGAAAAAATGAAAAACGTTGTACAAAAAGGAAGCGTTGATAAGTGGTTGTTTTGTGGGAAGTAATAAAAAAGCCGCGTTGCTGAATTATGCCAACGGTATTTTGATGGTTACTTGGAGTCAGATTTTTTACGGTGAATATCCATGCTTGCCTTAATTTGAGTTGCTTGTTCAAGCCAAATATCAGCGTGCTTTGTAGGTAAATAGTTGAGCAATGGGTTATTATAGATGCCCGATGCAGGCTCTGCATTAACTACTTTTTTACCGTTAAATAAAAACAGGCTAAAAATTTGTAAGTAGCTGATTTAAAATGATATATTTCGCAATAATATAACCAAACAACGATATGGCAACTCACAAATACGCGCTCGTTTTGAGCGGAGGCGGCTTCAAAGGTGCATTTCAATTGGGCGCATTGAAGCATATTTTTGCAAATGGTATCCCGCACAACGACGGCATGGACACCAACGTCAAGTTTGATATTGTGGTGGGGGTTTCGGTGGGCGCACTCAACGGCGCACTCGTGGCCATGAATCGCTTCGATTTGCTCGAACAACTTTGGGACGACGTGGCAAAAAAAGGCCACACCGAGATTTATACCAGCGATATTCTCAACGTTACCGACGACCCCAACGAAACTAAAATAACACCCGATTTTGGGGCTGTTTTGAAGAAAATATTACCCTCCTCTATTTTTGGAACGGTACTGCAATTTATCTTCGACCGCGACGAGGTGATGGCTGAAATTGGGGCTAACTTCAAGAAGTTGAAAGGCTTGGCCGACAATACCCCGCTGTTGAACAAACTCAAAACGGTGGTTGCCAAAAATAATTTTCCCGCCGATGTGGTCTATCGGTGCGGGTTTGTGTCGCTCACCGACGGCAAATATTATGCCCTTGGCCCCGACGATTTCGACTCCGACAAAGACTTGCAATTGGGTATTGTTGCCTCCACCGCCATTCCAATTGTGTGGCCACCCATGCCACGCATCAAAACCAAAAACGGGGTTATCAAAAACTCATCCGACGGCGGGGTGCGCAACATTACACCCCTCGGCGACGTAATTGGGTTCATCAAAAAACAGCAGCAACCCAACGAACAATGGCACATCATCGTCATCAATTGCAACAGCCAAGAAGAAGCAGCTTCCGATATTGAGTACGGCATTGCCGACGTAGCATTGCGAGCCATCAACGACATCATGACCAACGAGATTTTTCAGAGCGACATGAGCGAGTTTTTGCGCATCAATGAGCTGGTCAATCAAGTTGAAATGGCCAAAGCAGCGGGCAAAATTGCACCCGACTTTGAACTAACCGACCCCAAAGGCACAATTCTGCGCAGTTTTAACATCAAAATAATTGAACCCGCCCAGCAAAAAGACGTAGGCAGCACGCTTGATTCGAGCCGCAAAGCCATTCAAAAACGTTTCAAAGCGGGGTTTCTCCGCGCCGACGACGTACTAAAAACCCCATCAAGTCTAAGCGAACCCTGGTCGTAGCGTTAATGATGTCAGCATGTACAAATAGTTGGAAGGACATCTCTCAAACACCCTTCAAAGGGCCCAATGCATCGAAGGTAGGTAGTCCACAGTCAATAGTCGACTGTCCACAGCAATTCAAGATACTCATTATCAGCATTTTACACAAATCAGAAGTGTCGATTAAAGATGTTCACCTACTTACTTATTAATATACGACATAAACAGGTGCAAAATTTGGGGATTATACAAGGCAATGGAAAAGAAATTTTGCAACACAATGTGCTATTAATGAATAAGTTAGGCCATTCATAGCCCAAGCTTTACAAAACCACCAGAAGCCTTTGTTTTCAATCTTTCCTTGCTGCTTCGCCAATAAACTTCAAGCCTTCGAGCGTCAAATTTTTGTTAATTTCTACAAATTCGCCGTTTAATGTTTCGATAATAGAAGACAGCCCGCCCGTGGCCAACGCAATGCAGTCGCCGTCGAGTTCGCGCCTGATGCGCGTAATCATGCCGCGCACCAAACCTTCGTAGCCCAACAAAATGCCCGCCTGAATGGCGTGCGTGGTGTTTTTGCCAATGGCCGATTCGGGCAGCACCAGCGGTACTTCGGGGAGTTGAGCGGTGTTGGCAAACAGGGCTTTTACGGCCGTTTTAAGTCCTGGCGCAATGGCAACGCCCAAAATCTTACCTTCTGCCGACACCGTCGTAAAAGTCAAAGCCGTGCCAAAGTCCACCACCACGGCATTGCGACCGTACTTTACAAAGGCAGCCACGGCGTTGGCCACTAAATCGCTACCAATTTCGTGCGGGTGGTCTATTTCTATTTTCAAATCTGGATACACATCTGGGCCCACTACCACGGGCGGCTTGCCAAAAAAATCGGTGAGCATGGCACGCACCGTGGGCAAAAGCGGCGGCACCACGCAACTCAGCACCACGGTTGTGATTTGACTGGCCAAAATGCCCGCTTCCAAAAAATGGAGCCGCAATTTAGATTCGTAGTGAGCGGCTGGTTCATATACCAAAGAACGCACCCGAAAAGGAGTGAGCCAAGCCTCCATTTGGTACGAATAAAACCCGAAAACGGTGTCAGTATTGCCAATATCAACAGCGAGAAGCATAGTTTTTTTAATTTTCAAATTTAGAACTACCGGTGAAAACTAACCGTAATAAATTTGTTAGTGTAAATTATAGACTGGTAATATAGGAGATTTATTAATTTTGAGGAAATATATTAACCCTCAATAAAATGGCACAGATAGAAATAATT
>REAB01000156.1 GCA_004293645.1 Cytophagia bacterium
CATAACTGCAGGTACAAATGTTACTTTGACCGCTACGAGCGGTGCAAATTGCGTACGGACTTTGGCGGTTACTGCGCCCGATTGCAGTTGTCCTTTGGTTACTGCGCCCGTTGGCACGAATCGCGTGATTTGTCAAGGCGAGGTTATTCCCGCTTTGAGTGTAAGTGTTGGTGCTGGCGAAACAGCTGATTGGTTTAGTGCGGCTACTGGCGGCGTGGCCATTGCGACTGGTACGTTGAGTTTCACGCCCACCGCTGCTGGTACTTTCTACGCCGAGACGCGCAACATTGCCGACAACTGCAAGTCTTCGACGCGCACGGCGGTGATTTTGACGGTGAACCCGTTGCCCACTTTGACGTTGAATGGCAGCCCCGCTTGTTCGGTTGATTTACAAACTTACAGTGTTACTTTCAGCGCAGTTGGTGGTACGGTAACTGCGAGTGCGGGTACAATTAGCGGTAATTCTGTAACGGGTATTCCAAGCAATACCAACATAACATTGACGATTACTAATGCTACCACTGGTTGTCGTGCATCAGCAATAGTTACGGCTCCCAATTGTTCTTGCCCACCTGCAAACCCCGTTGTACTCACTCCCAATGCAATAGTTTGTATTGGTGATACAATTCCTACGCTTCGGGTATCTGTAAGTTCAAACGCTACTGCCGATTGGTACGCTGCCGCAACTGGCGGTACAGCTTTGGCAACTGGTACGACCTCCTACAAACCAACGGGAATTGCTAGCGTGAACACAACTTTCTATGTGTCTGCCAGAGGTATTACTCAAGATTGTCAGTCCCTTAGTCCAGGTCGTGTAGCTGTATTAGTTACTGTTAGACAATGCGTTGATACGGTGGATTTGGCCTTGAAGAAGCTCATTAGCAAGAAAGTAGCGCGGATTGGCGACGAGTTGGTTTATACCATCAAGGTATTCAACCAAAGCAACAAACGTGCAACGGGTGTGGAAGTAACCGACTCTATTGCAACAACGGTGGAGTTTGTAGTTGGTAGTTTTGTAGCCAGCCGAGGTTCGGCAGTTATTGCGGGCAACGTCATCAAGTGGACAATCGGCAATATATCGGCCAACGCTGGTGCGAATGGCGACACGGTAACGCTTTCTTATAAAGTGAAGGGCACGCAGACAGGCGTACATTTCAACACGGCAGAAATTAGCAAGACCAACGAGAAGGACAAAGACAGTACGCCCTCCAACGGTAGAGAAGGAGAAGATGACATAGACCGTCAATGCTTTACTGTTCCTTTCAAGTTGTGTTCTGGCGAGGTGGTAGAGGTCAACGTGCCTTCCAAATACACGAACGTGGTATGGAGCAAGACGGTAAACGGCCAAACTACGCAAGTGGGAACTGGCAACCAGTTGCTGTTGAGTGAGATAGGAAGTTACAGTTTCACGGCCACCAACCAGACGTGTCCAGCCAGCGGCTGCTGCCCCATTATCGTTGAGGCAAGCACTAATTGCTGCTCCGTTCCTCAATTGTGCATACCGTTTACGACTAGAAAAATAAAGTTAAGGTAGATTGAAGCGCAATAGAAAAGCGTATTGGCCTCGGTCAGTGCGCTTTTCTATTACACTATTTCACTCCCAATGTCTATTTTCATGCATCATAAGGTAGCGTATATTACCCAAATTGGTGTTTTTGGCTTTACATTGATAGGTTAATTCCGATAAGACCACTTTTTGAGCCATATTATTAATCCAACAAGTACTGGCTCTTGGTCTTGTACTTGGCCACAGCTACAACAGAAGGTCGTCTAAATAGAGAAGGCTTATTTTAAAATACTGATTTGTGTAGTGATGTTGTGTTCATAATTGGCATCATATTTGTAGTGTAACATTTTACTTAAAATCTGCGTAAGATGTTCTGTTTATCACTTCTTGAAAATGCTAATGAATAGCATTGAGTTTCATTTTTTGCTTATTGCCTCAACGTAAAAGTACCTTTTTTATGTAAAATTACCGCTAATGCAGGTAATGTAGGCTGTCTTATGGAATTATGGCAAGGATATTGCTGTAAAATAGGTGTACATATTGACACTCATTCAACAATTTATTTTTTTAGTTGAATGGCGTTTTAAATGTTGCCCAATAAACCCCATAGGAATCATGCAAAAATTTACCAATTCTCAATCGTTGAGACGTTCTTTTGGATGTCTCATTTTAGTCTTCTTATTTGGCATAACGATTTGCCACTCCCAAACGCTATCTGGTACCGTGTACCGCGACTACAACGCCAACGGCGTTTTAAATGCCAATGAGCAGGGAGTTCAGGGCGTATCCGTACGGGCTTTTGATGCCTCGGGCGCGCAAGTAGGCGCAACTGCTACTTCGAGCACTACTGGGGCTTGGTCTATTGCAACGGGCACTTCTGCGCGGCTTCGTATTCAATTTTCTTTACCTGCTACCAATACGAACCCCGCAGGGCCGTTGGCAGGTGTCGATTTTGAGGGTGCGGTGTCCTCCACAGGAACCAACGTTCAGTTTTTTACGGGCGGCTCGTCGGGAGTTAATTTTGGAATTAACTTTCCCAATGATTATTGTCAGCCCAACCCTAACCTGATTGTTCCGTGCTATGAATCTGGGGCAGCAGCATCAAATAATAACAAAGGTATTGTAACTACGGCTTATAACAATTCGGGCAATAGCCTTACGGGTATTAGCGGAGTAGCCAATGTAAGCGAAGTTGGTACAGTGTGGGGCATGGGCTGGTCGGCGCAATCAAAGCGGATGTTTGCATCAGCGGTGCTGAAACGCCACAGTGGCTTGGGACCGCAAGGAATGGGAGGCGTATATGTAATGGATATGGCCAACTTACCGGGCAACGTGGCTACCAGCTTTACTTTGCAAGGTGTCAGCCCCGTTAACGGTGGAGCAGCCATTGATTTGGGAACAGTAAACCGCAGCGGTGGATCTGATTTTACGCTCCCCAACAGTACAACCGCTACCAATCGTGATATTGATGCACTTTTGAAAGTGGGTTTTGCAGGTTATGGAGACGCTGAGGTAACGGAGGACGGCAAAGAGCTTTGGTTGGTGAATCTCAACCAACGGGCGTTAATCAAGGTAGATATTAGTGTTCCGTCCACTTATCCACCCTCAGCAAGTGCTCCGGTCAGTCAATATTCTATTTTGGGAATGGCGGGCGCGCCTTCTTGTCCAAATGGTAGTTTTAGACCTTGGGCATTAAAATTCAATCGTGGAGTAGGTTATTTAGGTGTGGTCTGTAATGCTTCCATTGGTACTAATTCCGATTTATTGGCAACTATCTATTCGTTCGACCCCAACAACCCTGTTGCCTTAACGAAAGAAAAGGAATTTTCGCTGGCCTATACTCGTGAGTTTGCACGCGATTTTGGAGTGGGACCGAATCTTGGCGTTGTCGAACCCGCAGGATGGAAACCTTGGATAACGGCTTGGCCCAATGTTTCTGGAACAACCAACGCGGGCGTTCCTTATGAAAGAGCTTGGCCACAGCCTATGTTAACTGACATTGAATTTACGCAGCAGGGAAATATGGTACTCGGTATCGCTGACCGGTGGGGGTTTCAAACGGGTTTCCAAAATGGAGTAGCGATTTCGGGGTCAAACTTACTTATTTCTGGGGTCAATGCGGGCGATATTCTTCACCTCTGTAATGTCAATGGCGGTTGGCTTTGGGAAGGACAAACGGGTGCTTGCCCCGAAAATGACAACGCTGCTGGGGTTACTAGTAGATCAATTGTTGACAGTCCAGGAGAAGTAGGAGAGTTTTTCTACCAAGATTCGTACAATGACACTGATTTTTCGCCCACGTGGAACCACGACGAAACGGCTCTGGGCGGTTTGACTGTTTTGAAGGGATCAAACGAAGTAGTAGCGGGTCATTATAACCCCATTAATGGCAAAGGACTCAATAACTCTGGTTTTAGTGCTGCCTTTACTTCTGGCCTCTTGTTTCACAATACGACGACGGGTGCCCGTACCGACGAACTGCTCATTATTCCAAGCTCATATACCACAGCTGCTGGTTTTGCCTCACAAGGTAAAGCAACCAGTTTGGGAGATATAGAACTGATCTGTAATTTACCACCCATTATGATTGGTAACCGCGTTTGGGAAGACCTTGATAATGATGGCATTCAAGATGCGAATGAGCCAGGTATTCCAGGGGTTCAAGTTATTTTGACGGGCCCTGGTCTTCCGAGTTCTGGGGTGTCAGTAACGACCAACAGCAATGGTGAGTACTATTTTACCGATGCTGCGGGGTCAAATACGACGGGATTTAGCTATAATTTACCACTGGCTAATCTCAACAACTATACGCTTACGTTTCCAACTACAGTTGGTTTATTGGCAATAAGCACAAAACCTAATATTGGTTCTGACAATACCATTAATAGTAAACCCAACCCCAGCACGGGAATTGTGTCTTTTACGTTGGGAAACAAAGGCCAAAACAACTATATTTTTGATGCAGGATACTACACAGCGACGTGTCCATTTATTCCCCCACCAGTTGGCACAAACCGCGCGATTTGCGTGGGTCAGCCCATTCCCGCTTTGACGGTAACGGTTGGTGCTGGCCAAACGGTTGATTGGTACACTGTGCCAACTGGCGGCTCGTTCTTGGTGAGTGGCTCGTTGAGTTATACGCCAGCTGGCGCGGGAACTTTCTACGCCGAGACGCGTAACATAGCAGATGCATGTACGTCTTCGACTCGCACGGCGGTAAGTTTAACGGTGAATCCGTTGCCGACATTGAGTTTGAGCGGTACCCCAACTTGCGCGCCCAACTTATTAACTTATTCCGTTTCATTTACTTCCAATGGCACGGTAACTGCGAGCGCGGGTACGATTAGCGGCAACACAGTATCTGGCATTCCGATAGCGACGAGTGTTACTTTGACCGCTACGAGTTCTCCAGGTTGCGTGGCTACTCTGTTGGTCAATCCACCTGTTTGTACTTGTCCCGTGGTAAACCCACCCGTTGGTACGAACCGTGCGATCTGCGTAGGTCAGCCTATTCCCGCTTTGAGTGTAACGGTTGGCGCTGGCCAAACGGCTGATTGGTTCAGTGCGCCAACTGGCGGAACGGCGATTGCGAGCGGCACGTTGAGTTACACGCCAGCTGGCGCGGGAACATTCTACGCTGAAACGCGTAATATAGCAGATGGATGTAGGTCTTCAACGCGCACAGCGGTGAGTTTGACGGTGAATTCATTGCCGACGTTGAGTTTGAACGGCACTGCTACTTGCGCTCCTAATTTATTGACTTATTCTGTTTCATTTACCTCAAATGGCACGGTAACTGCAAGCGCGGGTACGATTAGTGGTAACACGGTATCGGGCATTCCAATTGCGACGAGTGTTACTTTGACTGCTACGAGTTCTCCAGGTTGCGTAACCACTTTGTTGGTAACTCCACCCGTTTGTACTTGCCCCGTGGTAAACCCACCCGTTGGTACGAACCGCACGATCTGCGTAGGTCAGCCTATTCCAGCTTTGAGTGTAACGGTTGGTGCTGGCGAAACGGCTGATTGGTTCAGTGCGCCAACTGGCGGAACAGTTCTTGCGACAGGCACTTTGAGCTACACGCCAGCTGGTGCGGGAACATTCTACGCCGAAACGCGCAATATAGCAGATGGATGTAGGTCTTCAACGCGCACAGCGGTGAGTTTGACGGTGAATCCATTACCGACGTTGAGTTTGGTTGGCAGCCCCACTTGTGCGCCCAATTTATTTTCTTATTCCGTTACATTTAGCTCAAACGGAACGGTAACGGCGAGTGAGGGTACGATTAGTGGCAATACGGTGTCGAATCTTAACCTCATGAATTCCCTCACCTTGACTGCTACAAGCTCTCCTGGTTGCGTAACCACTTTGGTGGTAACTCCACCCAATTGTGCTTGTCCCGTGGTGAACCCACCCGTTGGTACGAACCGCGCGATATGCCAAGGTCAGCCTATTCCTGCTTTGACGGTAACGGTTGGTGCTGGCGAAACGGTTGACTGGTACAGCGCTCCCACGGGTGGCTCGTTTTTGGCCTCAACTACATTGAGTTACACGCCAACAGGCGCGGGAACATTCTACGCTGAAACGCGGAACCTAACAAATGGATGCAAGTCTTCGACGCGCACGGCGGTGAGTTTAACGGTGAATCCATTACCGACGTTGAGTTTGACTGGCGCTGCGACTTGTGCGCCCAATTTATTGACTTATTCCGTTACATTTAGC
>REAB01000157.1 GCA_004293645.1 Cytophagia bacterium
CAATATTACTTTCACGCCATTCAAACCTGGCTCACCTGCATCTTGGCGACCATTGTCGTTGCGGTCTTTCCACACAAAGTTGCCAATGCTACCTATCGGACTGAACAATCCTGCATCAATCGTCAAGTTATCTTTGTCAATACCTGTTTTGGTGGGATCTATTGTTACTACTTGGCTTTCACCCGTTCCTGAATCAACATCGCTGTCCAGACTGTCGGCTACGCCAGCGGCATTTTGCTTTGAACTCAATACACAACCTGCTGGAAGTGTTCTCGAATCAAACCTCACCTTATAGTCTCCCGCCGATAAACTTCCGAACAGATATCTGCCATTGCTCGCAGTAACAGTCGAATCTATTACGGAGAAAGCAGTACCGCTCCTTTTCAGCAAGAATACTTTCACACCCCCAACAGGAGCTTCGCCACCTGGTTGTCCTACGTTATCTTGACGACCATTATCGTTGAGGTCTTTCCATACCAAATCGCCAATACTACCCAACGGGCTGAACAATCCTGCATCAATTGTCAGGTTGTCTTTGTCAATTCCACTCTTGGTGGGGTCTATTGTTACCACTTGGCTCTCGCCCGTGCTTGGATTTGCATCGCTGTCTAAACTATCAGGCACTCCTGCTTGGTTAAACTTTGGACTCAGTACACAACCTACTGGAAATGTCCTTAAGTCAAACATAACTTTGTAGTCGCCTGCGGCAAGGCCATTAAACAAATACTTGCCTCCACCTGAAGTTAAAACTGTATCAACTGGTGAGAAAGTGCTGCCACTCCTTTTATATAACACCACCGACACTCCGTCCACTCCAGGCTCACCACCTGCTTGGCCTATATTATCCTGCCTTCCATTGTTGTTTATATCTTTGAAAACCAAATCGCCAATGCTACCCAAGGGGCTGAACAAACCAGCATCAACCGTTAGGTTGTCTTTGTCAATGCCACCTTTTTCTGGGTCGAGCGTTACTACTTGGCTCTCGCCTGTGGTTGGGTCAGCATCGCTGTCCAAACTATCGGCTATACCAGCACCATTTTGCTTAGAAGTAATGATGCAACCAAGCGGCAAAGTTTTAGTATTAAACTTCACTTTGTAATCGCCAGCTTCTAAGCCTGTAAATAAATACCTGCCATTACCAGCGGTAACGACACTATCGGATACCACAAAAGTGGCACCTACCTTCTTCAACAAATAAACTTTGACACCCGCCACGCCAGGCTCACCACCCGACAGGCCTACATTGTCTTGACGACCATTGTTGTTGAGGTCTTTCCATACCAAATCGCCAATGCTACCCAGCGGGCCAGGTATTACAATAATTTCGCAGCAACCTGTAGCAGGGCAAGTACTTACTTCGGCACTAAAAGCAAAACGGCCAGTACCCGTAATGTATAAGGTATCGCCGCTTACTCTTGCGCTGTCGGACGGCACACCTGTGATACGTCCCACCTTGCCCACTTTTGTCCATACTACTTTTGAATAACCAACTGCGTCGGGAGTTACGGCGTACTCATCGCCCCGATACCAAAAAAGCGGCACTGAAAAACAGGCCGTTGCGTAATCGTCTTCACCAAGTACTTTGTTGTTGGGAGTAGAATCTTCGTCTTCAAACTGAACACTCTGCGTTCCCATTGACATTACTTCCGCTTTGTTAAAAAACACACCACGTGCTATGGCCGTAGCTGTAATCTCTAACTTAACCGAATCTCCTGCCGCAAGCGACGGGATAGTCCACTGGCCAGTACCAACGTTAAAAGTAGAAGCTCCCGTCGTAACAGGCGTACCAACAATGGTAGCAGCTGTAGATGGGAACTCATCTTTCACAATGATATTGGTAACCGTTACGTTCGACTCGTTCTTGGTCCAAACCGTAAACTTCATGGTTCCATTAAGACCTGGAACAGGGTTATTAACCGATTTCTTTAGACTCAAATCGGTTTTAGTAGCAGTTGCTTGAGCAAAAGAAACGATGCTGGTTAAGAAAAACAGCATACCACTCAAACAAATCTGAAATAATCTGTTCGTTAAAATACCACTGGAATGAGCCTTTCCAAAAGACTTTGAGTCATTCTGAAGCGTTAGATTATCGTTTTCTTGCGAAAATGATACCCACTGCTTCGACTTTTCATCGAAGCGCGTCCCCAGCGTACGCGGCTTACTCTGAGGGAGAGGGATGGATAACTGACTCATAATCTGCGGTATAATTGGTTGAAAAGAAGTATTTGGGGTATGGTTCGTTAGTAGATTAGAAGGCGGGTATTCGGGGGGAGGCGACTCGTAGATTGTGCCAAAATTGATGAACTCATCGTCTAATTTACCGTATTTTAACGCTGTATTGCGCTCTATTTCGGAAGTGGCTACTTCAAATTGAGGAAAAATCATCCGATTTTGGGGTAACAGTAATTTGATACAACTGAGTGCATCAATCAGGAAATGATTGAAAGACTTGTGCGCGATATTGGTGCCGCAAGTGGCCGAATGCGGTGCAATATGGCACGGCTTATGGTTTTCGATGGTAGTAAACAGTGTCTTCATCTGCCACTTCTATTTATAATATGATTGTATCAACTAAACTATGTCGCAAAAACTAACCTATAAGACGCACCAAAATGAGTAAGGTAACAAACCTTCACTATTGTTGTGTTCAAAATGCTATATTTTCTCACATAAAGAGCATCTAAAATTATGCCAAACTCTAAATTAGAGTAAACATTTTGGAATAGATTAATATAATCTACTGACTACCAATTGTTTATACAAAAAATGGTTTATTTATATGAATTAGCAAAAATTGCATAATAAATATAAACAATTGAACAATAATTAGAATACGACTATACTGAATAGATTATCCAAAACCGTGCCAAATTACCACTTAAAGCACGCTACACACTTTTTATGTACTTCAAATTGTTTTCAACAAAACCCACCTAAAAACAGCCGTGCAAAACCAGAACAATAGAAGATTGTCTGGCTTTGCATGATATTTGTTCTTTTGGCAAAAACAAGCTGGTTTAACAAGAAAAAGAAAGCCCTGAAAAAGCGTTTATCGAAATTTTGATTTTCTCCAAAAAATCTTCCTAAAAATCGTACCCCAGGGTTAGGTAAGGAATAGCCGAATTGACCTCGCCGTTGTCGAAGCCCCAAGCGTAGTCAAACTTGACGTAAAACCCAAACAGCATGGTACGCGCCCCTACGCCATAACCCAACAAAAATGGATTACGGAAATTATTGACGGTAGCTGTCCAAAAATCTGACCGAATGATTTCGGTATTTAAACTATTTTGACGGCTAAAAGGCCCTTTGCCCGTCCAGGCCGTCCCAATATCTGAAAAAGCAACAAACTGAAAATTGCGCAAAAAATTGGAAGTAATAGGCCCGCGATAAAAATATTTGATGAGTGGCATTCGCAGTTCGGCACTGGCAGTAAGGTGGCTACTACCCGATATTTTGTTGAAATTAAAACCCCGCAGTGGCGCTACCTCTACAAAAAAGATGTCCCTGTTATCAATCGGAACTTGCTGATTACTAAGCCCTATCGCCAACGGGTTTTCGGTTCGTTCTTCTTGTTGGTTGGCAATCCAGTTTTCCATACCACCCAACACACTCTGTTTGGGCGATGCCCCCGCCGAGTGGGCCAGCGAGATGCGCGTGGCCAAAATGATGTCGCGGTGTACTTTCTGATAATGCCTCATGTCCACCACCAATCTATTGAAACCTTTGGTGCCAGATATGCCACCAAATAGGTCGTAGCGCACTTTCAACCGCGTACCTTCCATCATATTCATTCCGTTCATTTTGGTGTTATCATACACGTATTCGGCCCGTGTACCCAAGTAATTGGAGTTTTGGTCGGGGGCCGAAACGGTATTGACATCCAGCAAACGCGCCTGCGCATAAAAAGGCGAAACCGACACCCGAGCACGGGTTGAAAGTGGGTACGAAACCGTGGCGGCCACTCGATTGAAGCGGTATTTTCGGTTGAGGTCAGACACAAACAAACTGCGCCGATCTACCCGCGCCATGTAGTCTATGCGGTGCGCTAAGTTGCTGTATTCGGCCCAGAGGTCGTTGGTTCTTAAAGTAGGGGTTATAAAAAATCCAGCCCGAATAATGTGGTTTTCGAGCAAATCGTTCATGGTCAAAGATTGGGCAAGTCCAAAAGCCCGCACGGGGTCAATGCGCAAGTCGGAGGTGGCATCATTGCTAATAAAAAGCCCCTTGTAACTGGTTGGTCCTTTGATGGTTATGTTCTCCCGCTTTCTATTTTTAGAAACCATATTGGCCGCGCTCACCGCCGAACCTCCGCGCTTTTGACGGGCTTCAAAATTTTTGAGTACGTCGGCATCAAACTCATAATTGTCGGTGTCTATCTCGCCCGAATCAAGCTGCATTCGGCGCGGGTTGGCCATCTGGGCAATCATCGAAGCATCGGCGGCGGGGTTGTTTCGTTGTTCCGTTTTATACACCTGAAAACCCGCCATGCGCTGAGCGCGGGGCGTGGGTGTAATCTCGCCAACAGGCGCACCCAAGCGGCGGTAATAGCCCAGCAACTCTTTGCCATTTCGGCTGTTGATTGTGGCAAAACCACCCGAAGTGGGCAAGTAATCGTAGTCTTTGATATCTTGATTGAAAGCCGTAACGGGAGTCAGCAATTTGACATCAGCTTCGTACTTGTATAAATTGTTAATACCCTTATAATCAGACAAAAAGTAGAAAGTATTTTCGTCAGTTGAGCGAATATTAGAAATAATACCAAGCGAATCAACCACCCTTTTGACGGCCTGCGCACGGGGGTTTCCGTCGTGTACAAACAACGCCAATCTATCGCGCACCGATTTGTAGGTGCCTTTGTCGGTAATGGCCAGGGAGTCGCGCAAGCGGTTAGAAGAAAAAAGTACGCGGGTTGAAGAAGTCCCCGAAAAATGGGGCGAAAAGTCGTCGTACAAGTCGTTGGTGAGCTGCAACAGAGAACCACGACCGACATTAAAGAGGTACAAATCGTTTTTACCATCGCGTTCGGCACTCAACGCCAAACTCGAACCATCGTTAGAAATGTCAAAATCTATCACTTGATTGACCCCCCTAATAATGCGCTTCAAACGCAGTTTGGCGTTTCCTTTTTCGTTGATGTCAAAAATTTGGAGTAAAACCTCGTCTTTTTGGTCAGTAATAATGGCCAAACCATTGTTGCGATGCCAAGCCACCAGCGGCGTATGAGGTACATAGTTGCGTTTTTCGACAAAAAAACTGCCTTTCATTAACGTAGAACGGCTGCCATTTTCGGTTTTGATGAGCTCTACCAAATAGCGTTCTCCTTCGCGGCTCGTAGCCACAGCATACTGATTATCAGGACTTAATCTAACTTTGGAGGCAGCGTTTAAACTTGCTCCCAACGGCTGCTGCCAATCGCCAGCGGCATCTTTGTAGTTGGTATTGACGGTAGCCGCCATGTTGGTATAAAAATCGCGCCAATCACGCAAAAAACGGGTATAAGATACCCCCAAAGTACTGGCAATACTGGTTTGTTCGGTTCGGATAATGCGCGTAAGGCTCAAAATATTCGATACGTTGTCTTTGCCATAACGCTCCGCAATGTAGTTCCAGATAGATTGCCCCACCACCACGGCTTCGTGGCCCGTCAGCAGCGACGGCTTCTTAATTTGACGGCGCACCACCGCATCGCGCATGTAGTCGTCGAGTTCGGTGGTCCAACCTTCGGCTACGTAGGCCGACACTCCCGACATAAACCAGTCGGGCAAAGACAGCAACAATGAGTTTTGGAGGGCATCTTTCAAACTACCTCCGTAGAGCATATCATACACAAACAACTGGGTAATTTCTTGAATTAATTTTTTACGAAAACCCAGTTGGTCGCCCGTAAAAGCAATTTCGAGGCGCGATTTGGCCAAGTTTAATTCATTTTCGCTTAAATCGGTGGTAGTGGCCATGCCCATGTTGCTCTGCATGAGTTCTTGGGGCGAGTTGTACAAAAAAATCTTGATTTTATTGTAAGGCGTATAGCCCAACATCTCGGTAATGCGGTCAAACTCCGACTCGGCATATTGGATAGTTAAGGTAGCAATGGGCGTACCTGCGCCATAATGATAAACCTCAAAGTTGTTAGATTTCAAGATTTTCCACTCAAATCGCCGATACTGCACTCGGTTTTTACCAAATTCCTCTTGCGAAGGGTAATTTTGGGCAACTCCGATTGCCAAAATATAGTTTGATACGTAACGCATGATTCAATAGCATTAAGAAAAAGTAAAAACCCCGCCAATATATAACGCTTAAACTGTAACTTTATTTTTACGGAATAGATAATCCAATACTTTGCAGTAGTTTTTGCTGCTCTTTGATGATTGGTTCAAGTATCCAATCATCATT
>REAB01000091.1 GCA_004293645.1 Cytophagia bacterium
CGCCCTTTTGAGCAACGCGAAGAACGCAAACCTTACGGCGAAAAACGCCCTTTTGAGCAACGCGAAGAACGCAAACCTTACGGCGAAGAACGTCCCGAACGAAAGACTTACGGCGAAAAACGCCCTTTTGAGCAACGCGAAGAACGCAAACCTTACGGCGAAAAACGACCTTTTGAGCAACGCGAAGAACGAAAGCCTTACGGCGAGAAACGCCCTTTTGAGCAACGCGAAGAAAAAGATGCCATTGGCCAGTGGCCCGATGTGCGGGGGCGTGGGAAACAAACATTTGAAAAACCCGCCGCGCCTGTTTTTGAAAAACGGGGCGAGCAATTTGATAAATTAGATAAATCGAAGGTAAGTCGTTATGCCAAAAGCGGCGACGCTGCCAATGAGCAAAAAAAGCCTCGCATTGACCGCGAAGGAGTCGAAAGTCGACGAGTAGGCGACTTTACGGAAGCTCCCCGCTACAACATGGAACGCGCCATCGAACGCCTTCCCAACAAGAAAAAACCAACCATCGTAAAAAATGACGATGACGACTTGATTCGCATCAACCGTTACATTGCCAACGCGGGTGTTTGCTCGCGCCGCGAAGCCGACGACCTGATTGGCATGGGACAAATTACTGTAAATGGTAAAGTGGTAACTGAATTGGGGGCCAAAATAAAACGTTCGGACGTGGTAAAATACGCAGGTCGCACGCTCAACGCCGAGAAGGTGGTTTATATATTGGTAAACAAACCCAAAGACTACATTACTACCACCGAAGACCCCGAAGACCGCCACACCGTGATGGAACTTATTGCGGGGGCCTGCGCCGAGCGCGTGTATCCAGTGGGGCGTTTAGACCGCAATACCACTGGCTTACTGCTTTTTACCAACGATGGTGACTTGGCCGAAAAACTGATGCACCCTTCCAACGGTGTTCAAAAAATATACCAAGTGGAGCTCGATAAAGCCATTACTACCGAACACTTTGAAGCCATTAAAGCAGGACTCGAACTCGAAGATGGTTTTGTAAAACCCGACGAAGTGGGCATCGTAACTCCCGACGGCATGGTAATTGGCATTGAGATTCACAGTGGCCGCAACCGCATTGTACGACGCATTTTTGAACACCTCGGCTACGACGTTCTTAAACTTGACCGCACGGCCTACGCTGGCCTCAACAAAAAAGACCTACCCCGTGGCAAATGGCGGTTTTTGGACGAGCGCGAAGTAGTAAGATTAAAATATATGCTCTAATAAAAGTTGTGCGTGCCATGCCGTTGTCTGTGTCTTCACAGACGACGGCATGGCACGCACAATGGCATAAGACGACGGCATGACACGCACAACGGACGAATTGTCTGTGAAGACACAGACAACGGCATGGACACAGACAACGGATGAATTGTCTGTGAAGACACAGACAACGGCATGGTAGTAAGGTTAAAATATATGCTTTAATAAATTGAAAATCAGTATTTTAGGTTGTGGTTGGCTGGGGCTTCCGTTGGCGCAACAGTTGGTCAAAAACGGCCATGTAGTCAGAGGCAGCACCACCACACTTGCCAAATTAGCCTCGCTACGGCAGGTGGGTGTTCAGCCGTTTTGCCTCAACCTAAATCCTGAGCCGATGGGCGTAGGGTGGGATTTTTTTCTCGAAACGGAGGTATTAATTATCAATATTCCGCCGCGCTTGGAGCGAGCGGGTAGCGATTTTCACCCTGCGCAAATGCGAGCATTGGTTCATTTGTTGGCCAATTCGCCCGTGCGGCAGCTCGTTTACGTAAGTTCTACTTCCGTTTACCCTGAGCTAAATCGTGAAATGGTAGAAACCGACGTAGCCACCCCCGCGCAGTCGGCGGCACCCGCGTTGGTAGTGGCCGAACAGTTGCTGCAAAATACGGGTATTCCAACTTTGGTACTGCGTTGCGGTGGATTGATGGGCTACGAGCGCATTCCTGGCAAATATGTTTCGGGCAAACAAAATTTGGACACGGGCGACATTCCCGTTAATTACGTACACCGCGACGATGTCATCGCTGCCATTATTCACCTGCTAAGTTCTGAAACCCCTCAAACCGAAACCTACAATGTGGTAGCACCCGCGCACCCAGCGCGCCGTTTGGTGTATGAAGCAACCTGTTTACCTTTTGGCTACACAACCCCTACTTTTGCGCAAGCGCCCGTTGTTCATTCTTTCAAAACGGTGTCTTCCCACAAATTAATGGCGCACACCCACTTCTGTTTCAAATACCCCAATCCACTTTTGTTTAGCTATGTTTCTGTTTAAATCAACAAAAACGCCTAAATGATTTTATTTTGTTTAACGATTTTTTGATTTAGTTAAACAAAGTAAAAAATTGCACTTTTTTGATTTAACAGTCTTTTTTTGGCCAAAAAAGAAGCATTAAATTGTGTTTTTTTTATTTTAATGAATAAAAATTAAAACAATTCCTAAAAATATATTCGCATATTTTTAGGAATATATTTGGAAGTATGAATTTGTTTTGTTTAACTTTGACCCAATAAGTTTAAACAAAAATGAAAACTATATAAATCTTTCATACAATGACAGCATCGGAATTCACCCACAATTTATCGAAAGTTTCTAAATCATTGAAACCATTCGCCATGCGTCTTACCAAAGACCAAGAAGATGCTGACGACTTGTTGCAAGACACTTTGATGAAGGCATTTTTGAACCGCGAAAAATATTCGGAAGGTACTAATTTGAAGGCTTGGTTATATACTATCATGAAAAACACGTTCATCACCAACTACCAACGGATGATGCGTAAGAACACTTTCATTGACACCACCGACAACCTGCACTACATCAACTCATTTGAAAGTAGCACCGACAATATGGCTTACTCGTCGTTTGTGGTAGAAGACATCAACACGGCCGTAAATTCGTTGGAAGATGCTTACAAAACGCCTTTTATGTTGCACTATCGGGGCTTTAAATACCACGAAATAGCCGACCGTTTGCACATCCCGATTGGCACCGTAAAAAACAGAATTCACATTGCACGCAAAGAACTGAAAGACCAACTTTACATGTACGCACATTCGTATTGAGTTGGTAAGAAGTCAAAGATTTTGGTTAAATAAAAAAGAGGAAGGTTCTGAAAGACTGGTTGGGTTTCCGATCAGTCTTTTTTTTTACACAAAATTGACTTCGGGCTGCAGCTTTATGCCAAACCGAGCTTGCACCGATTGCTGAATTTTTTCAGACAATTGCCTGATTTCCAGACCTGTTCCGCCGCCATAATTGACTAACACCAACGCTTGACGAGCGTGTACGCCCACATTGCCGAGGCGTTTGCCTTTCCAGCCGCATTGCTCAATGAGCCAGCCAGCAGGAATTTTGACGGTGGTGGTGTCAATCGGGTAAGATGGCATTTCGGGATAATCGGTTTGAAGCGCGGCATGGTCTATTTTCAAAATTTCGGGATTTTTGAAAAAGCTACCTGCGTTGCCCAGTTCGGCGGGGTCGGGTAGCTTGCTGCGCCTTATTTTAATGACGGCTTCACTGATGGCTCTAATGCTTGGTTCTTTTACGCCCATTTGCTCCAGCGTTTTTTGAATATCGCCGTACTCGGTGCGAAAGACGGGTGTTTTGTTGAGTCGAAGCGTAACGCTCGTGATGAAATAACGTTCTTTGGCGTGTTGCTTAAAAATGCTGTCGCGGTAGCCAAATTGGCAGTCGGTTTTAGAAAAAACAAGTTTTTGGCCAGTGGCTACTTCCACGGCACACAATTCTTGAAAAGTGTCTTTGAGTTCTACGCCGTAAGCACCAATGTTTTGAATGGGAGCCGCGCCTACCGTACCAGGAATCAAAGCTAAGTTTTCGATACCGCCGTAGCCGCGCTCTACGCAATGCAGCACTAAGCCGTGCCAAGACTCACCCGCGCCTACTTTAAGCCAAACGTGCGCGTTGTCTTCTCGTATTTGTTCAATGCCTTTGATGCTTATTTTGATTGTCAAACCGCCAAAATCTTGGGTCAATACAATGTTGCTTCCGCCGCCCAAAATGAGTTTGTCAAGTCGTTGAAGCTCGGCCAGTTGATAAAGTGTTTGGAGGTCTTCTTCGGCATTTATTTCGATAAAATAACGCGACAGCGCGTCTATTCCGAACGTATTGTATGGTTTGAGAGAAATGTTACTTTGAATGGTGAGCATTGAAGGCGGTAGCTGTTTGCACGTACAAAGAACGTAAAATATGGCTAAAAATCAAGCATTTTGTGGACAATCTAACGAAATTTTAATCTGTGTTTTTTTGCAAACAAGCCATGTAAAACCCGTCAAATCCATCTTGGGCGGGCGAGGTGCGTTGCTCGGCCAAAAGTTGCCATTTGCTGCCTTGTTGTTGCAAAAACCGCTGCACTTGCCATTCGCTTTCGGAGGGTAAAATGCTGCACGTGGCATACACCAACTTACCGCTGGGCTTTACCATTTGCGAATAGTTTTCTAAGATTTCGTACTGTGTTTGTTTGATTTGTTCTAAAAACGCGGGTTGCAATTTCCATTTGGTGTCGGGATTGCGGCGCAGCACGCCCAAACCCGTGCAAGGTACGTCGAGCAGCACGCGGTCGGCGGTGGCGCGGAGGCGTTTAATGGTTTTGGCTTCAATGAGGCGGGTTTCTACGTTGCCCACGCCGTTGCGGCGGGTTCGGCGGCGCAGTTCTTGCAGTTTCCAATCTTCAATGTCCATGGCAATAAGCTGCCCTTTGTTTTGCATCAAAGCGGCCAAATGCAGCGTTTTGCCGCCCGCGCCCGCGCAAGCATCTATGACGCGCATACCGGGTTGCACGTCCAAAAACGGCGCAATGGCCTGAGAACCAGCGTCTTGCACTTCAAAAAAACCTTCCTTAAAAAACGTAGTTTGAAACACATTTTTCTTTTCGGTCAGCACCAGCGCATCAGGAATTTGGGGCAGCAAATGGCTCAAAATATCCACCGTTTGTAGCTGCGCTTGTAGTTCTAATACATTGATTTTTAGGGTATTGGTGCGCAAAACCACGGGCGCGGTTTGGTTCAAAGCGCTTAGTTCGGTATTCCAATTTTGGCCCAATTCGGCCTCGCCAACGGCATCAAGCCAATCGGGAATAGACTCCTTGATTTTGCGGGTTTTTTGGGCTTCGGCTTGGCGTTTCTTGATGCGGTCGGGGTTGGTGTCTTTAAATTCGGGCCAATCGGGCAGGGTGTGGCCTTTCAAAATTTGCCAAGCCGCAAAACGCGCCCAATAGCCGTGCGGTTCGGGCGTTACAAATTCTAACAACCGCCACCAACGCACCATTTCATAGACGTTTTCGGCCACGAAGGCGCGGTCGCGGGCTCCCCAGCGTTTGTCAGATTTTAACACAAATTCAATGACGCGGTCGGCTTTGCGACCTGTCTCAAAAATGTCGGTAATGGCCCCGACAACGGCTTCTACTAAAACGCGATGGTATTTCATGGCTGCAAAGATACTACCTTTGTGTTATGCACCAGAACTACTATTTTTTGCGGCAACTCGCCGACGCGCTCCGCCCGCAGGTGGTGGGCTTGAAATTTATGGAGGCTTTTAGCCAAGATAAAGACGAATTTATTGTGGTGTTGGCGCACGCACGGGGCAAAAACAATTTTTACCGTCCGTTTTTTTTGCGGGCCACGCTCCGCCCCGATTTTGCGTGTTTAAATTTTCCCGAAGCTTTCAATCGCGCTCGCACCAACTCTGCCAATTTGTTTGAACCACTCCTTGATTTGACCGTTACAGGCGTGCGCTCGTTTCTGAACGAACGCGCCATTGCCCTCGAAATCGAAAATGGTTACTCGCTGGTTTTCAAGCTGTTTGGCAATCGGTCGAATGCTGTTTTGTTTCACCAGGGCGAAGTGATTGATATTTTTAATACCAAATTGGCCGCCGATAATCAGCTCAATTTAGCCACCCTCGACCGCCCCCTCGACCAAACTTACGAGGCATATTTAGCAGCTCAATGCGACCACCGAAAACTGTTTCCAACTTTTGGAAAGGTGCTTAATGCGTACTTAGAAGCGCATTTTACGGCAAATTCGGACCTAAATCCTGCTCAAAAGTGGGCATTTATTCAAGAAGCGATTGGTTCTTCGGGCGTTTTTTACGTGTCCGAACACAACTACCAGCCCACGCTGTCGCTGCTGCCAATGGGGAAGGTGTGGCGGAAACATACCGACCCGATTGCGGCGGTAAATGATTTTTACAATAATTATGGCCGCACCAGCAACATTGCCCAAGAAAAAGGCGAGGCGTTGAGACTGTTGCAAAAGCGAATTCTGCGCACCGAAACGTACGTAAATGAGACCCTCGAAAAGCTCCTTAAAATTGATGAAGGCGTTAAAAACGACGAGTTAGGGCATATTTTGATGGCCAATTTACACCAAATACCCGACCGAGTGGAGCAAGTAGTGTTGTTTGATTTTTACCGAAACCAAACCATTTCTATCAAAATCAAAGCCGATTTGAGCCCCCAGAAAAATGCCGAAAACTATTATCGAAAGTCGAAAAATGAGCGCATTGAGATTGAGAAATTACAAGAAAATATTAGCCTCCGCGAAGCCGAATTGGTAGAAATGCGGGCGCAATTGGCACAAATAGTAGCCATCGAAAACCTCAAAGAACTTCGTAAACACTTGAAAGTCAATCAGATATTAAACCAAACCACTGCCCAAACGCCCGCGCAGCTGTTTAAGTGGGTGGAGTTTGAAGGCTACGTTATTTTGATTGGCAAAAATGCCAAAAATAATGATTTACTGACCAAAAAATTTGCCCACAAAGACGACCTCTGGCTGCACGCCCGCGACGTGAGCGGCTCGCACGTGGTAGTAAAGTTTAAGGCAGGTCGAAAAATACCCAACAGCGTGGTGGAGCGGGCGGCGCAGTTGGCGGCTTGGAACTCTAAACGGCGCGGCGAAACGCTTTGCCCCGTCATTGTAACGCCCAAAAAATTTGTGCGTAAGCCCAAAGGGCTGCCCGAAGGCGCGGTTGTAATAGACAAAGAAAGCGTGGTAATGGTCGAACCCAAAGGCTGAGTTTAAGCCTCCAACAGTACATTAAATTGAAAGTCGAGTGGGTTGAGGTGAGCCAACAATTTTTGCAAAAAAGTGGCATCGTTGAGGTAAAAATTTAGAAAATTATCGCTGCGCTCTTGCAAGCCACCGTTAGGAAACAGTTTGTTTTTAACTCCCAACAGTTGGTTCAACTCGGTTTCGTAGTGCTTTTCTTCGGCTTTTTGCAGGCGTTTTTCTAAGTTTTCGAGGGCGTTGAGTAGCTTGGTTTTTTCGGCGTTCACGTTGCCTTCCAGCGATTTGTCTATGTGGAGGGCTTTTTCTAAAATGCCTGCAAAGAGTGTTTCAAAGGTGTTTTTTTCGTCGGTGAGGGTGAGGCTGGCGGTACTGTTTTGCTTCACAAATTTTTTGCGGAGTTGGGCATCGTCGCCAAAAAGCTCTTCGGGTTGAACGGCCAGTTTTTCGAGTCTTTTTTGGTGCAACGCATTGATATACAGCACAAAATTGCGCGGCAATAGCATCGGAAATGGCACATTGAAATGGGCAAAAACACCGCGCAGTTGTAGCCAATATGGTACTTCGGACGGTCCACCAATGTAGGCCAAATTGGGTAAAATCATTTCTTGGTACAAAGGCCGAAGTACCACATTTGGACTCAGTTTTTCGGGACTTTGCGCTACTATTTGCCGCATTTCCGCTTCTGAAAATGCCAAATCGCTGCCGAGTACTTTAAAAACTTCGCCTTCGCGCACAATACGTTCGCGCAGGCCGTCTTCCAAATAAAACAAATTGATTTCGCGCGGCGCAATTGGGGTGTGGTAGCCCATGGCTTCGATATCGGCGGTGGTTTTTTGAACCAGCGGGTGGGCGGTTTGTTCAAAAAGCTCGGCCTCAGCCACGGGCGCAAAGATTTTTTTGAGGGCGGCATCGTCGCCGTCTATGCACACCAGCCCTTCGTGACCAAACAAATCGTGCATGTAGCTGCGCACGGCATTGGCCAAGGTGTCGTTTTTTAAGTACGCTTTTTCAAAAATTGGCAGTCGTTCGGGCAGTATTTTGAGGGCTTCGCCCAGTTCGCGCGGGTTCATGCGGCCTACTGCCCCTTTTTGTTGGGTTTGCCAGGTGTATTTTCGGCCAAAAAGATTAAAATAACTAATTTCCTCAAAATCGTGGTCTTCGGTAGCCATCCAATAAACGGGTACAAAATTGTAGGCAGGATAGGCTTTTTTGAGGTTTCGAGCCAAATTGATGGCCGTAACTATTTTGTAAACAACGTAAAGCGGCCCCGTAAAAATATTAAGTTGGTGGCCCGTTGTAACGGTAAAAGTATTGGATTGGGCCAGCAATTGAAGGTTTGGCGCGGCAGGCAGATGGGCATATTGCCGCTCCAAAGCGGCCACCAGCGTGGTTCGGGTAGCCGCGTCTGTTTGTTTGGCGCGAATTTGCTCCTCAAAGTTTTCGATGTTTGGGAAAAGACCGTAAAATGGCCGCAGTAGTTCGTGTTGGGCAATATAATCTAAAAACAAAGGCGGGAACGCGCCCGTCGCTGCGAGTGGTAGCGATTGCTGAACCATGGAGTTGAGTTGAGGTACAGGTTTTTAACGAAACGAAATGCCCGAAAGTTTCCGAGCCAAAATCTCAGTTGATTCGTAGGGCCAAAGAAAATTGCCAAACGCTCGAACGTTGTTCAAATCTACTTTGGCGCTCTGGCGGCGTAGCGTTGGGAATGGTATAATTGATAACTTGGCTGGTTACGGGCATAATACTCGATAAATACCGCACGCCTACCAACAATTTGCCCACGTGAACGCCGCCGCCCAATTGGTAGCCAAAAGTGTAAGGTACAAAAACTTTAAACGGCGGTTCTTTGCCCAAAAAAGTTCCCAGCAGTTTTTTCAATTCGCCATCGTCGGCAAGTTGTACTGAAATAAGCGGGCCGCCGCTCACTTCCCATATTTTGTGGCGGTAGCCTATCGAGAGCGGAATGTCCAACTGCGTGTATTGTACTTTGGTTGTTTTGCTGGTGCTGGTTATGGCCAACGGTTTGATGTTCGCGCCTTTTACCGATAGCATAACTTCGCCCTGCAAGAACACGCTTTCGGTGGTTTTGAAGTAAGCCCCCACGGCGTAGCCAACGGTAGGTGGTGCCTCGGTACTGGCCCCAACGGGCATAGCCGACGACTCTATTGTCAGTGGGTTGCCCCTAAATTGCGAGAGCTGAACGCCCGCTTTTACGCCCCATTCTAAGTTTTTTTGGGCGTAAGTTTGACTCAATATGGCGACGGCAAAAAATAATGCGCTTAAAATCTTTCTCATTTGTGTTAGTTTTGTTGTTATATAAACGCCCCGTAGTGCCTTTTACTTATTTATAGATGCACAAAATTCTTAATCTTTTGGCACAAAACCGCCCCAACGCATGAAAAAACCTCTTATTCTTGGTCTTTTTATTGGTTATTTTTCAATTTTTGGCCACGCCCAAACCTACGATGTGTGCGTGTACGGCGGCACGTCGGCGGGGGTTATGGCAGCTTACACGGCCAAAATGGCGGGTAAAAAAGTAATTTTGATTGAACCAAGTAAGCACCTCGGCGGGCTGAGTTCGGGCGGACTGGGGCAAACCGATATTGGCAATAAATACGCCATTACGGGCATCTCGCGCGACTTTTATCGGCGCATTGGCCAGCATTATGGCAAGTTTGAACAGTGGACTTTTGAGCCACACGTGGCCGAAAATTTGTTTAAAACGTATATCAAACGCGCCAAGGTGGAGGTATGGTACAACTATGAATTGATAGACGTGCAAAAAACAAACGGGGCAATTGCCAAAATAAAACTGCAACGAAACGCCCAACCCAGCGGCAGCCGTGAGGTAGTGGCCAAAATGTTTGTTGATTGTACCTACGAAGGCGATTTGATGGCCAAAGCGGGCGTAGCTTACACCGTGGGCCGCGAAGCCAACAGCCAATACAACGAAACTTGGAACGGCGTGCAAGTTCACAAGGCGCACCAATTCCCCGACGGCATTGACCCTTACAAAACCCCAGGCAACCCCGCGAGTGGCTTGCTGTGGGGCATTAGCGCTGCGCCGCTGGCGGCCACGGGCAGCGGCGATAAATTGGTGCAGGCTTATAATTTTAGGTTGTGTCTTTCTCGAAACCCTGCCAATCAAATTGCCATTACGCGCCCTGCCAATTACGACTCCACAAAGTACGAACTGCTGCTGCGCCAAATTGCGGTTGAAAAACCCACCGAAATAAACTGGGGGGTGATGCATATTGCCGATATGCCCAATCAAAAAACCGACATCAACAACAAAGGGGCGTTTTCGACTGATATGATTGGCGAAAACTACGACTACCCAGAAGCCACCTACGCCACGCGCCGCCAGATTGTTAAAAAACACGCGGACTACATCAAGGGCTTTCTGTATTTTGTGGGCCACGACCCGCGCATGCCCGCCCACTTGCGCCAGCAAATGCTCGAATGGGGCTACCCAAAAGACGAATACTTGGACAATGGGCATTTTAGCCACCAAATCTACGTGCGCGAAGCGCGGCGCATGGTGGGCGCGTACGTGATGACCCAGCGCAACTGCGAAGGCCAAGAAAAAGTAACCGACGGCGTGGGCATGGCCGCTTATACCATGGATTCGCATAACTGTCAGCGGATTTTGGTGCCAAACCCCGCCACAGGCCAGATGATGGTAAAAAATGAAGGTGATGTGCAAGTGGGTGGTTTCCCGCCTTATCCCATCAGTTACCGTTCGCTTATTCCAAAAAAAACCGATTGCACCAATTTACTGGTGCCCGTGTGCTTGTCGGCTACGCACATTGCGTACGGGTCTATAAGAATGGAACCTGTTTTTATGGCATTGGCGCAGTCGGCGGCGGTGGCGGCGGTAATGGCCATTGATGCCCAGAAAGCTGTGCAAGATATTGACGTTGCCAAGTTGCAAAATGCGCTCATTACCAATCCGTTGATGGACGGAAGCCAGCCCGAAATATTGCTCGACAACGACGTAACGCCCGCTAACGTAACGCCCACGGGCAACTGGCAAACCTCGAAAGGGGGCGGCAAATACGCGGCCACACAGCTCATTGATAACTCGAAGGGCGCAACGCCCAAAACAGTACTTTTTGCGCCTGACGTGCTGAAAGCGGGGCGTTATGAAATTTATATGTTCAACCCCAACGCGGGCGGCGGCGGCGGCAATCCAGACGAAGTAGCAGGCAACCAAACGGGCAAAGCCAGCAAAACCCTTGTGCGGGTGCGCGCCAGCGGTCAGTGGTACGAGCAGCAAGTGGCTACCCAACAGCAAATAAACGACTGGATTAGCCTCGGCACGTTTCAGTTGGAGTTGGGCAACGGCAATTTGGTAGAAATCAGCAACAAAAACGCCGACGGCATTGTAACTGCCGACGCGATGCTATTTGTCCCCAAATTTTTAAAGTAGTTTTTCATTGATTGATACAGAAGGTTGCCTGTGAAGACACAGGCAACAGCAAGGCAAACCACAAACCTCAAATTTCCCCCTCATGCAACTGATAGAAGTAGGCCAAAACCCGAAACATTGCCGCGAATTTTTGATGCTGCCCGTGCGGTTGTACAAAAATCACCCTTACTGGATTAGGCCATTGGATAAAGACATTGAAGATACTTTTAATGCCGCCACCAATAATCATTTTGAAGACGGTGAATGTACGCGCTGGATAGCCACAGACGACAACGGCCAAACCGTAGGCCGAATTGCGGCGTTTATTGACCAAAAAACCGTTCACAAAAACAACGACCAACCCACGGGCGGCACGGGTTTTTTTGAATGTATTGACGACCAAAAAGTGGCTTCTGCGCTTTTTGACCAAGCCAAAAGCTGGCTGCAAGCGCGGGGAATGGCCGCAATGGACGGCCCCATCAATTTTGGCGAGCGCGACCGCCGTTGGGGGCTGCTCGTGGGCGGCTACGACCAAGAACCGCTCTACGGCATGGATTACCACTTTGAGTATTATAAACCATTGTTTGAAAATTACGGTTTTCAAGAATATTTTAAACAATATACCTACTGGATGCCGATTCCTGGCGACGAGGTCAAGAAAATAATTAGTGCTTCGGTACTCGAACGCTCGGCGCGTATTCAGCGAATGCCTGGCTACGATTTTAGGCACGTTGAAAAGAAAAATTTGGCCAAATATGCCGAAGATTTTAGGTCAGTTTACAATTTGGCCTGGGCCAATCACCTCAGCACGGGCGAAATAAGCGAAGAACACTCGCTCGCCTTGATGAAGCGCATGAAACCCATTTTGGAAGAAGACTTGATGTGGTTTGGCTATTTTGAAGACCGCCCCATTGCTTTTTTTATCGTTTTGCCCGACCTCAACCAGTTGATAAAACACGTAAACGGTAAGCTCAACTGGCTCGGAATGGCCAAAATGCTGTATTATAAATTGAGGAAGACCAACCAGAAAGCGTTTGGTGTTATCTTTGGCGTTATTCCTGAGTTTCAAGGGCGTGGTGTGGAGTCGGCGGTGGCGTTGGCTTTTGGCAATGTAGCTTGGCAAAACCCCGATTTTCAGTACAAAACGATAGAGTTTAACTGGGTGGGCGATTTTAACATCAAAATGAACCGTTTTTCTAAAATGTTGGGCGGCGTTGTTTCAAAAACTCACGCTACTTACCGTTATTTGTTTGACCAAACTCAGGAATTTAAACGACACCCTAATATTTGAGGTCATAAAAACCTTTCTGTCATTCCGAGGAACGACGGGGTCGCCCGTGCGAGAATCTAAAAACCGATGCGCCTAAGATTCCTCGTTCCTCGGAATGACAAAAGCGAAATTACAAATACTTAATTGCAGCCTCCGTTTCCCCAATTTTAAAACCCAAATAAACCCCAATAGTTTTTATGAGAAAGTTACTATCCATCGCTTTACTTTGTACTTTACACCTTACGCTTTACACCTCAAAAGCGCAGGGGCCGCAAGGTAACTTCCACGCCAACAGCCGTTTTGAGCAAATGGGGACGCAATTGCCCACGCCCAATACCACCCGCACGGCATCGGGCGCACCTGGCAAAGATTATTGGCAAAACCGCGTTGATTACGACATCAAAGCCGAACTCGACGACCAAAAACAGCGCGTAACAGCCTCCGAAGTCATCACGTTTTTTAATCAGTCGCCCGACGAGCTGCGCTATTTGTGGGTGCAGTTAGACCAAAACAATTTTCAGCACAAAGGCATTGCGAGTCAGTCGCGGGAGAGTTCGGTGAACGAAAAAGGCATGAACTCATTTTCAATGGCGCGGTTGATTGACGTTGACAACAAATACGGCTACAACATTACAGCCGTAAAAGATGCCAAAACGGGGCAAGCGTTGCGCTACACCATCAACGAAACCATGATGCGCGTGGACATACCCGCTACCTTAAAAACTGGCCAAAATTATGCGCTTATCATTGACTGGAATTTCAACATCACTGATTCTAAAAAAGCTTTTGGACGCAGTGGTTTTGAATATTTTCAGAAAGATGGCAATTACATTTACGAAATGGCACAGTGGTTTCCGAGAATGTGCGTTTATGACGACGTAAACGGCTGGCAAAACAAACAATTTTTGGGGCAGGGTGAGTTTGCACTGCCATTTGGCAATTATAAAGTGGCCATTACCGCCCCCAACGACCACGTGGTGGGTGCGACTGGCGAGTTGCAAAATGCTACGCAAGTGCTGGCTGCCGCCCAAATCAAACGCCTGGCCGAAGCCCGAACCGCCACTAAGCCTGTTCTGATAGTGAGTCAAAGTGAGGCCGAACAAGCCGAAAAATTGCAGCCATCGGGTAAAAAAACCTGGATTTTTAAAGCCGAAAACGTGCGTGACTTTGCTTTTTGCAGCAGCCGCAAATTTATTTGGGACGGCATGAACGTCAATCTCAATGGCCGAAATGTGTTGTGTATGTCGTTTTATCCAAAAGAAGCCAACCCACTTTGGGGGCAATATTCTACCGAGTTGGTAGCCCATACCATTCGTACCTACTCGCGGCTTACTTTCGACTACCCTTATCCCGTGGCGCAGTCGGTGCATGGCCCCGTGGGCGGCATGGAATACCCCATGATGTCGTTCAACGGCGCACGCCCCGAAGCCGACGGCACGTACTCAAAAGGTACAAAAGACTTTCTGATTCAAGTAGTTATCCACGAAGTTGGCCACAATTGGTTTCCGATGATTGTCAATTCGGACGAACGCCAATGGAGCTGGATGGACGAAGGATTGAACTCATTTATGGAATACCTAACCGTCAAAGAGTGGGACAAAGACATGGGCGGCGACGTAGCCGAGCCGCAAAGTATTACCGAATACATGCGCACCGATGCCACCAAACAAGTACCCATTATGAGCAGTTCGGACAATATCATGGCCTTTGGACCAAATGCTTACACCAAACCTGCCACGGGACTCAACATCTTGCGCGAAACCATCATGGGCCGCGAACTCTTCGACTATGCTTTCAAAGAATATGCCAACCGTTGGAAATTTAAGCACCCCACCCCCGCCGATTTTTTCCGCACCATGGAAGATGCCAGCGGCGTGGACTTAGATTGGTTTTGGAAAGGCTGGTTTTATGGTACTGAACCTGCCAATCAAGACTTGACCGAAGTAGAATGGTTTGCCATTGATGCCCAAAATCCAGAAATAAGCAAGGCAGAAGGCAGAAAACAGGCAGAAGACAAACGCGAAACCATGGCCCGTAAGCGCGACCGCGAGTACATCAAAGAAAGTGTGGTGGAGAAAAACCCCGATATGAAAGATTTTTACAACACCTACGACCCCTACAAAGTAACCGAAGCCGACAAGAAAAAATACGACAGCTATTTGGCAAGCTTGGGCGAAGACGAGCGCAAATTGGTAGAATCGGGTATGAATTTTTATACCATCAAAGTTAAAAACAAAGGTGGCTTGCCCATGCCCGTTATTATCAAAATGCAGTACGAAGATGGCACCGATTCGGTGGCGCGTTTCCCTGCCGAAATCTGGCGATTGAACGACCAAGACATTAGTAAAGTAATATTGAGCAAGAAAAAAGTGGTACAGTGGACGCTCGACCCTTTCCGCGAAATAGCCGACATTGACGAAGAAAACAACACGTTTCCGCGTCAGCCCGCCAAGCCTACTAAGTTTCAAATGTTTAAGAGCCAAGGGTTTGGACGCGGAGGTAGCTCAAACCCCATGCGCGAAGCCCAACAAGCCGCCCCGCCCAAAGCAGGGCAACAAAGCGGCGGAAAAAACTAACCCAGCCTTATTTACTTTAAAACGCAACAGCCCAAAAGTTCAGAACTTTTGGGCTGTTGCGTTAAAATACTTGCCGTTGCCTGTGTCTTCACAGGCAACCTTCGGAACTACGTTTTTATTCAAAATAATTGGGCGTGCGGTGGCCTTCGCGTTCCAGCACGAGGTCGCGCTTGAACAAATCTACGTCGGCAGCTACCATTTCTTGCACCAGCGCGGGCAAATCGTATTGGGGTTTCCAACCGAGTTTGGTCATAATTTTGGTAGGGTCGCCGAGCAATAAATCTACTTCTGTGGGGCGGAAATAGCGCGGGTCAATACCCACAACTTCTTGTCCAACAGGTATTTGATAATCGGGGTTTGTGCATTTTATCACTCTTCCCACTTCTTCAACGCCCTCGCCCGAAAAAGCCAATTCGATGCCTACTTCGGCAAAAGCCATGCTCACAAAATCGCGGATGCGGGTGGTGATGCCCGTGGCTACCACGTAATCTTCGGGGGTGTCTTGCTGAAGCATGAGCCACATGGCTTCCACATAATCTTTGGCGTGGCCCCAGTCGCGTTGAGCATCAAGGTTGCCCAAAAACACTTTTTGCTGCAAGCCCAGCGCAATACGCGCCACGGCGCGGGTTATTTTGCGGGTTACGAAAGTTTCGCCCCGTAGCGGTGATTCGTGGTTGAACAAAATACCGTTTACGGCGTACATATTGTAGGCTTCGCGGTAGTTTACCGTAATCCAGTAACCATACAGTTTGGCTACGGCATAGGGCGAGCGTGGATAAAACGGCGTGTTCTCTGACTGTGCGTGGCCTTGCAAGCCACCGTAAAGCTCCGAAGTAGAGGCCTGATAAATGCGTGTTTTTTGGGTTAAACCCAGTAGGCGTACTGCTTCCAAAATGCGCATGGTGCCCAATCCATCCACCTGAGCGGTGTATTCGGGTTCGTCAAAACTCACCCGCACGTGCGACTGCGCCCCGAGGTTATAAATTTCGTCGGGTTGTATTTCTTGAATTAATCTGATGACGTTTGTCGAGTCGGTGAGGTCGCCGTAATGGAGGTGAAACTGCACATTTTGTTCGTGCGGGTCTTCGTAAAGGTGGTCAATGCGTTGGGTATTAAACATGGAGCTGCGGCGTTTGATGCCGTGTACTTCATAGCCTTTTCTTAGCAAAGATTCGGCCAAATAAGCCCCATCTTGACCCGTGATACCAGTAATAAGTGCGCGTTTTTGCATGATTCTATTGGTAATAATTGAATCACAAAACTACTTATTTTACTTGTAAACTTTTACGTAAATCTATTTTTTCAGTCAATATAACCGAACTGGCATAGGTTTCACGAATTTGTCGAAGGTAACGCTCGGCATCGAGGCGGTTCATAAAGTCACCCACTTTGATCCGATAAGTAGGAGCTGAATAACTCATATAGGGGTTCAGCTCGGGGAAAGCCTGATACGTATAAAGTTTGGCGGCATCGGCTTCGTTGCGGATATTGCCTACGTAAATCTGAATACGATACCCCGCCGCAAACCGAACAGCCCGGTTTTTATTGGCAATGGTATCAAGCACAGCATCTAACTGCTTACTGATGTGCATGGGTTGATTGGTTATTTTTTTGACTTCGGCTTTTTTTGGGGCGACGGCTTCGGGATTTGTACCTTCTTTGTAACGCGGTCGCAGGGCTGAAAGGTCTTCTTCATACCCATTGTAATTAGGCGACTGAGTAGGCTGCCTATTAAAAACAGGCTTGGAGGGTGCGCAGGCCATTATTGACCCTATCAATAAAACCCAAAGAAGATGTTGTCGGAGTTGCATAAGGGCAAAAATAAGAAGTTACAACCATATTTTATTTTTCTCCAACCATATTATTTTTAACTTTATGGCACGTTGAAGTAATTTAAATTGTAAATTGCCTAATAGTTTTTGTTAGACAAGGTTAAATTTATGGAAGAGAATCATTTCCACAAAAACTGTCAGACAACCAGAAAGTTTATTTATAAAACAAATACCAGCCATTTATTACCCTGATTCTCCTGTCAAAAATGCCAGACTTTGTAACTGGTCGGATGCTCAAGCACCTGCCGTTTACAAATACTTAAGAGAGGAGTGTGAAGACGATATGCGGTGTAGCTTCTCTTGCTCATTCGCCCCTTGTCAAATTGGATTTCTATCTAAAACTGTTTACAAATGCTGTATAGACGATGAACTTTAATTATTAAAAACATTTAATTCACAAGAAAATGAAAGCAATTCTTTGGTTTACAATTGGAGTTATAATGATACTCATTGGTTGTTTTTTATTCATCTCACACACTAACTTGGTACTTAGTAGGATACTTATGGGAGCAGGTGTGTTATTTGAAGTAATAGGCGTACTAAAATGGGTAAGATTGCAGATCCAAAAGCGTACTTAGTTTTTCAAAAGATAGGAGTAAAAAACATTGGTCAAAACGTAATAACCCGCACTACTGGCACCCTTCAAATGGGCGACAGCGTGCGGGTGATGAGTCGAAAACAGTCAGACCGCTAACTGACGTTCAATGAAAAATAGTAACTTTGGCAAAAATTGAATGACTAATGAACACTCTTCTATCCTTACAAAAGCTATCGAAGCAGCAAATGGAAATCTTATCCAAGCAACCTTCTTTCAGCTTGGAGCAAGCCAAGCAGCAAGTAGAAAGGCTCAGCACTCAGAGCGCGTCAGTAAAAAAGCTGAAATAGAAATATTAAAGTCTTTTGCCGAAAACAATCACTATTGGTTCAAGAAAATCAAACAAGAAAATTATATCGGCGAAGGTGCAGAACAAAAAGTATATCTCGAAGACAATGGTAAATACGTTTTAAAAATAAACGACGCCGTTTTCTATGCTTCTTGGACTGATTATTTTATCAATTTACTGATTCACAATCTTTTATTTCCTGCCACCGCATACCAGCTTTTAGGGTTTTATCAATTAGAAACCGCCTTTTATGCTGTTGTAAAGCAGCCTTTTATTGCTTCAACACAGCCCACAGATTTATTAGAACTTAGGTCTTTTCTCCAAGAAAATGGGTTTGTTTGTAAAAAGAACAATGACTATTTTCATTCTGAATTGGGCATCATTCTGGAAGATTTGCACGATGCCAATGTTTTAACGAATCAAGGAGTTTTCTTTTTTATTGACAATGCTATTTACTTAATTCCGTAGCATTAACGCCAAAACGTCATCACCCGCAGCGCTGACACCCTTCAAATGGGCGACAGCGTGCGGGTGATGAGTCAAAAAATATCGGAACGCCGACGCGGGCGAAACGTTTAGCTCTTAGCTACTTCGATGCTTACTTCGCGGCCTTTGATGGTGTTGCCACCCATGGCCGAAATCACTTTGGTTACGTCGCGCTCGGGCACTTCTACAAACGAGTAGCTGTCGAAGATATCAATCGAACCAATTACTTTGCCCGGAATACCCGACTCGCCTGCAATAGCACCCACAATGTCGCGGGGCTGTACGTGGTCTTTGCGGCCTACGCTCACAAACAAACGAACCATACCTGGCTGTCCGCCTGGCATACCCCGACGCTCAGGGCGCGGCCCACGGTCGCCGAAGCTGCCGCTGCCACCAGCAGGTCCACGGCGGTCGTCGCGGCCACCACGGTCGCCAAAACTACCACTACTCCGACGGTCGCCGTAGCCACCACGGTCGCCATAACCACCACGGTCATCGCGGTTGCCACGCTCAAAAGGACGCTCAGCGCCACGGCGGCTGCGGTCGTCTTCGCCCCAAGCCAGTTCGTGGTCAGAAAAATCACTTTTTTGAACGCCCATGTTTATTTTAACCAATGCCGCCACCACTTGCTCGGCACTTAGGCCAGTATTGTGTTGCAGCACTGCCATCATATCTTGGTACACGTCCAAGTCGCCTTCTTTGGCGGCTTGCTCTACTTGCTCAATGAAACGCGCTTTGCGCACGCCCACTATGTCTTCAAAAGATGGAATAACACCTTTGTCAATTTTTACTTTGGTGTAGCCTTCTATTTGACGCAGGCGGTATTTTTCGTCTTTGCCCACCAGCGTAAGGGCTTTGCCAGTAAGGCCAGCCCGGCCTGTGCGGCCAATGCGGTGTACGTAATATTCTTCGTCGAGCGGCAAGTCGAAGTTGATAACGGCATCAATACCCGACACGTCAATACCCCGGGCGGCTACATCGGTAGCTACCAAAATATTGGCAGCAGCCGACCGAAACTTGGCCATTACTTGGTTGCGTTGGGTTTGGCGCAAGTCGCCGTGCAAGCTCTCTACTGAGTAGCCTTTTAACGAGAGTTCTTCGGTTACTTCATCTACTTTGCGTTTGGTATTACAAAACACAATGACTTGTTTCAGGTCGTAAGCATCTAACAATCGGCAAGTTACCTCAATTTTGGCGCGTTGTTTTACTTCAAAATAAGTTTGCTCAATGTTTTCGTTAGTTACCTCTTTCCGCGTTATTTTAATCATAACGGGGTTTTCTTGAAACTTCTGCGCAATGGCCATAATGGGTTTCGACATGGTAGCCGAAAACAACACTGTTTGGCGCTCTGTTGGCACACTTTCTAAGATGGTGTCAATGTCTTCGCGGAAACCCATGTCGAGCATTTCGTCGGCCTCGTCAAGCACTACGTAGTTCACAAAATCAAGTTTCAAAGATTTGCGCTCAATCAAGTCCATCACGCGGCCAGGCGTACCTACCACAATGTGCGCGCCCATTTTGAGCGAACGGATTTGCCGCTCAATTGAATCGCCACCGTAAACGGTTTCGAGTTTTAAGCCCTTTTTGAACTTGGCAATGCGGCGCAGCTCTTCGGTTACTTGCACGGCCAACTCGCGGGTGGGGCAAAGCATCAATACTTGCGTGCGTTTGTCGGAAATGTCCACCTGTTCTAAGGCTGGAATACCAAAGGCGGCGGTTTTGCCCGTACCCGTTTGGGCTTGGCCGAGTACGTCGCGGCCTTGCAAAAGCGGCGGAATGGCCTCAGCTTGGATGGGGGAGGGTTTTTCAAAACCCATTTCAGTTACGGCTTTCAGAATCTCGTCCGAAAGGCCCAACGAATTAAATAATACTTCCATTGTTTGTTTTTGGTGCTTCGCGCACAATTTGAATGGTTTATGAAACTCCCATTTATTGTTTTGAGCGGTAAGCAAAAACGTTGGCACTAAACAAAATTCTACGGCAGAATCATTGCTTAATGATTACATCAAATCAACAACAGGATTTTTTTAAAAAAAGCACGGAACACTCATGAAGTCTATATGAGCCGGTGCCAAACAATTCGGAGCGTGTTTTTCTGGGGACAATAATCACGGGTATCTTTCAACCCAATCGAAGAAAAAACGCAGAGACGTTACAAAGCGCTCGGTGCAGTTATTTTTTGCAAAAGTAAGAACAATATTTGATTTTACGCAGAAAAAGCAAAAAGATTTGCATTTTTTTAATATTACCCTTTTACATTTCTACCACGCTGGCCGCCTCGCACTTCAAAACGCGGGTGGGGTATTTTTTCAAAAAGTCGTAGTTGTGGGTAGCCATTAAGATGGCTGTTCCAGCGGTATTAATGGTCTGAAACACTTCCATAATTTGCTCACCTACTTCGGGGTCGAGGTTGCCAGTAGGTTCGTCGGCCAGCAGTATTTGGGGTTCGTTGAGCATGGCGCGGGCTATAACTACCCGCTGCTGCTCGCCGCCCGAAAGCTGATGGGGCATTTTTTTGGGGAGCGTTCCGAGTCCTACTTGCATGAGTACTTCTGAAATGCGGTTTTTGATAGATGAGGAGTCTTTCCAGCCCGTAGCACGCAGCACAAATTCCAAGTTTTCTTCGACGCTACGGTCAAAAAACAACTGAAAATCTTGGAATACGATGCCAATTTTACGGCGCAAAAACGGCACTTGCGAAGGCTTGATTTGGTGCAACTCAAAACCCGCTACTTGGCCTTTACCCGATTCGAGCCAAAGGTCGGCGTAGAGGGTTTTGAGCAACGAACTTTTGCCACTGCCAGTACGCCCAATCAAAAATACAAACTCATCTTTGGTAATCGAAAAACTCACGTCCGACAGCACCATGCGCGTACCTTGATAAATGTCAGCGTTTTGTAATTCAACAATGGGTTCGGCAGAAAAGAGGCTCATTTTTTATGGAGTATGGAATGATGTAAAATGCGCGGTATGCAGCTTTACTTTCGCCTTTTACCTTTACACTTTCACCTTTTGTTAATTTCCTTTTTGGTAATCGGCTAAGAATTTTTCGAGGCCAGAGTCGGTGAGCGGGTGTTTGAGCAGCATCAAAATAACGCTCAAAGGGCAAGTGGCTACGTCTGCTCCGATTTCGGCACATTTCAAAATATGAATCGGGTGCCGAATAGAGGCGGCTAAGACCTCAGTTTGGTAGCTGTAATTTTGATATATCGTTACAATTTGCTCAATCAACTCCATGCCGTCGAACGAAATATCGTCGAGGCGACCAATAAAAGGCGACACGTAAGTGGCACCCGCTTTGGCAGCCAACAACGCCTGTCCTGCCGAAAACACCAGCGTACAATTGGTTTTGATGCCTCGGTCTGAAAGATGCTTGATGGCCTTGATGCCGTCTTTTATCATCGGCACTTTTACCACAATTTTATCGTCAATCTCAATGAGTTCTTCGGCTTCCCGAATCATACCCGCAAAATCGGTGGCAATTACCTCGGCGCTCACATCGCCTTCTACAATATCACAAATGGCTTTGTAATGCGACATGATGCGGTTTTTGCCCGTAATACCTTCTTTGGCCATCAACGACGGATTGGTCGTTACGCCGTCTAACACGCCCAATTCGTGGGCTTCTTGAATTTCTTTTAAATTGGCGGTATCAATAAAAAATTTCATCGGTAAAAGCCCCTCAATCTTCGAGGGATAAGTTTTAGTTTATGTTTAAGTTCAAAAACTCAGAACCTTGAGCATATTTGTTTGAAACAAAATATTGACACAAAAGTAGTTATTTCTGCGCATTTCAACGTCTTTTCGGTGGTGTTTTGGTAGTTGGCATCATTGTATTTTTTACCGTTTGTCCTCAAAAACCCTTCAAATGTCATAAATTGCGCTTTCTCACCACCATTTTACCGTAAAGTTGTCTCCATAAATACGTCATAACGCCTTACCCCCTAACACCTTACTCCCTAAAACCATACACCTACGAAAAAAATGAATATTTTAGAAACCCACGACGTAGTAAAACAATATGCCGAACACCGCGCCTTAGACGGCGTGAGTATTGCCATTCCGAAGGGTAGTATTTTTGGACTTTTAGGTCCAAATGGCGCGGGCAAAACCTCGTTGATTCGTATTATTACGCAAATTACCGCCCCCGATGCGGGCCGCGTTTTGTTTGAAGGCCAACCGCTGCGCCCCGACCACATTCGGCAAATTGGCTACTTACCCGAAGAACGTGGTTTGTACAAAAAAATGAAAGTAGGCGAGCAATTGCTCTATTTGGCCCAACTCAAAGGCTTATCGGAAAAACAGGCCATGGAGAAGCTCAAAATTTGGTTCAAAAAGTTTGACATCAAAACGTGGTGGGGCAAAAACGTGGAAGACCTCTCGAAGGGAATGCAACAGAAAATCCAGTTTGTGGCCACGGTCATGCACGAACCCGAACTGATTATTTTGGACGAACCTTTTTCGGGTTTCGACCCCATCAACGCCAACCTCATCAAAGACGAAATTTTGGAGTTGAAAGAAAAAGGCTCAACCATTATTTTCTCAACCCACCGCATGGAGTCGGTTGAGGAGCTTTGCGACCACATTACGCTCATCAACAAATCGAAAGTGGTGCTGAACGGTAGCAAAAAAGAAGTAAAAGACCAATTTAAAGACAACAGTTACGCCGTCAGTTTTCGCGGCACATTGGCCGATTTATCACCTGATTTTGAGGTAATTGCCAACAAAGATACCAAGGAAGGTTTGGCAGAAGCACACATTCGTATTTTGAACAACAAATCGGTTAATGAACTGGTAGGCAGACTCATAAGCGAGGTAGAATTGGTATCTTTCAGCGAAAATATTCCGTCGTTCAACGATATTTTTATCAGAGCAGTAGGCGGGGAAATAGTTGGTGATTTGTGATTTGAGCCACAAACTCCGAACCGCCCGTGCGGTGCGTCGCCGCGAACCCCGCACAAACTTCAAACCTCAAATAACAAACTTCAAATTTCTAATAAAATGAAAAATATTTTCCTTGTTTTTAAGCGCGAATACCTCGTACGGGTACGCAAGAAGTCGTTTATTTTGATGACTTTACTAACCCCACTCTTAATTGCGGCCTTTTACGGCATCATGGTTTGGGCGGCTATTGGCTCATTTGAAAATGAACTCAAAAGCATTCAAGTTATTGACAAAAGTGGGTTGTTTAAAACCAAATTTAAAAATGACGACAATACTGTTTTTGACTTTAAAGACGAACCCGTTGCAACTGCCCAAAAGAAACTCAAAGACCAAGAAGACAAGCTATTGGTGTTGATTCCTGCCGATATTTTGCAGCAGCCTGGCGGCTTGCAAATTTATTCTGACAAGAGCGTGAGTCCGCTGGTGAAAGGGCGCATTGAGCGCATTGTACAGCAAGAAATTCGGAATATTAAGCTCACCAAGGCGGGTATTACGCAAGCTGTTATTGAAGATGCCAACCAAAATGTAGATGCCCAAACTTTCAACCTCGACGACGAAGGCAAAAGCCAATCGAGTAGCACCATGGCGGCTTACATTGCAGGCTATGCGGCGGCGTTTTTGTTGTATATTTTTATTTTGGTGTATGGCGCAGGCGTTATGCAAAGTGTAATGGAAGAGAAATCAAGCCGCATCATTGAGGTAATTATTTCGTCTGTTAAGCCCTTTCATTTGATGTTAGGCAAAATTTTGGGCGTGGCTGCCGTGGGTTTAACGCAGTTTTTGCTGTGGGCTGTGCTTACTTTTGGCATCACAACGGCCACCCAAACACTTTTTGGGTTCAATCGGTTTACGGCTGCCCAAGAAGTAGTAGATAAACAAACCCAAAATGCCGACCCAGAACTTAAAAAAGAGATGGAAAAGCAGCAAACGGGCATGGTGAAGCAAATGAACGAATCTATGCAAAGCCTTCAATCGTTGCCCTTGACGCAGATTTTGCTTTGCTTTTTATTCTATTTCTTTGGGGGTTATTTGCTGTACAGCTCCTTGTATGCGGCCATTGGGGCATCGGTTGAAAATCAACAAGAGGCTGGGCAGTTTATGTTCCCAATTATGATGCCCATCATTGCAGCCATTTTCTTCGCGCAACTCTCTATCAATCAGCCCGATGGCTCGTTGGCGTTCTGGACTTCCATGATTCCCTTTACCTCGCCTATTGTAATGATGGCGCGTATTCCGTTTGGTGTGCCTGGTTGGGAAATTGCCCTTTCAATGGCACTTTTGGTGCTGGGTTTTGTGGGTACAACTTGGTTGGCAGCGCGTATTTATCGGGTTGGTATTTTGATGTACGGCAAAAAAGTGAACTACAAAGAATTGGGCAAATGGATTTTTTATAAAGGGTAGACTTGCTTAATTTTGGGTAAATTTTTCCATTATGATTACAGAAACACTCGTATCGGTCGAAGAATATTTTGATTTATTGCTCAAATCAAACGTAAAGCTCGAATACAACGCGGGCGAGATAGTAGCAATGGCAGGAGGACAACCCGCGCACAATTTAGTCGCCGCAAACTTGATTGTTGAACTTTCAAATTGCCTCCGAAAAAAAGGCTGCATCGTTCTCACCAGCGACCAACTTATCAAAGTGGAAGGTTGCGAAAAATATACCTTTCCCGATTTGGTGGTTGTTTGTCAAAAACCCGTTTACGAAAAAGCACCACAAGGCTTAGATGCACTCATCAACCCCGAGATTATCGTCGAAGTACTTTCAGATTCAACAGAATTTTATGACCGAACCGAAAAATTTGATTGCTACAAAACCATTGATTCTTTTCGAGAATACGTGCTGGTGTCTTCCAAAAAGAGGCGTGTAGAAGTACATAAAAAATTGAATGAAGCCGAATGGTTGAGCCACGTTTATGGCGAGAAAGACGAAAAAGTAAAAATTGACAATTGCGACATATTGCTTGACAATATTTATTACGGTGTTGTGTTTGCACAGCCGAACGCCACTACTTAAACCACTTATTTTATCACGTAAACCTTATTTTCAAGCGAGTTTTTGAGTAATTCTACCAAAACGGGATATACTTGTTTCAAACTTGGAAGCACGTTTTTGTGAACATCAATTACGATAACAGGCAATTCAAGAATTGCCAAATTTTGTTGATAAGGCAGGTTTTTATCTACACAGATAAAAGCTTTGAATCCATAATCTGCGGCCAGTCTCAAAAGTTTGCCATTTTTGATACCGTTCCATTCCATATCACGAACCGTAAGTACTTCGTGTTCTGCGGCATCGAAACAAAACTTGAAACGAACGTCAATGTTTTCGTCAAGCAGCAGTTTCATAGTGGCGAGTAAAGGTATTTAAAAGACTGGATGCTAAATCTATAACGGCCTCAGCTTGCACTCGATTTACGGTAGGGTAGCCTTCCAAAAAATCATCTAACGAGCTTACCTCCAAATAATCGAATAATGTTTTGATAGCTACTCTTGTGCCTTTAAAGACGGGTGTGCCGCCCAATATTTCGGCATTTACTTCAATGATATGTTGCTGATTCATGGTTCATTAGGTGCTATTTTCTTGACAAAGATACACATTTTAGGGAGTTCCCAGATGCGATATACAACGGCATTATTCCACCTCAATAGTACCTGTACTTCGTTTCTCGGCAACTTTTTATTTTATTTAAACCACGGTTGCCACGTCAGTTTATATTTCAGGCCACTTTTGCGCTCGCCAACTACTTTGGCGGGCGCACCTGCTACAATGGCCATGGGAGGTACATCTTTGGTAACAATGCTCCCCGCCGCCACCACCGCCCCACGGCCTACGCGCACGCCGGGCATGATAGTCGCACGCGAGGCAATCCAAACGTAATCTTCGATAATTACGTCGCGGCCAAACACGCTGTGCAGGTCGTCGTGTGGATTGTGCGAGAGCGTCCAAATGTTGGTTTCTTGGGCAATATCCACGTGGTTGCCAATGCTAAGTAGGCCGCCGCGCCCGTCCAAAAGCACTTGTTTATTGATAAAACAGCCATCGCCAATCTGAATATTTTTACCGTTCCGAAACTCCACTTTCATCATTATAAAACCACCTTTGCCCAATTTCTTGATGGTTTGACTAACAAAGAACCGCCGCAGCGCGTAAAACGGCACGTACATCACCCATTCTCGGAATAAGTAATCTTTGAAGGCGTAAAGTGCCGTGGCTATTTCAACAACGAAGCCCCCCACCCCCCCGAGGGGGAGTTTCTTATTTTTCATATTAGTTTCTGTGGTCAAGCCTTTATATAGTTCGTAATCAGTATTCTAAAAATTTCTGACACTAACGGATTTGGTGGGGCAAGTAATATAGATACTGACTATTAGGTAGTTACAAAATTAGGGAACTGTTATTTTGTAACTTGGTGGGCAGACAACAAGTTACATATCGTTATTTTATACCCCCACCAAATTAGTTAGTGTCAGAAAAATTTTCAAAAGTTAAATTCGATTTCTGCGTAATTTTACCCCATAAAAAAGTTCCCTGATTCATTCATTCACAACTCAATCATTCAAAATTAATTTCATGTACGACGTAGTAATCATTGGTGGCGGCATTGTTGGTTTGGCCACTGCTCTTAAACTCAAAGAACAACGCCCCAGTTTACGGCTGGTTTTGCTGGAAAAAGAAAGCCAATTAGCCGCCCACCAAACGGGCCACAACAGCGGCGTTATTCATTCGGGGCTGTACTACAAGCCTGGCAGCCTCAAAGCTACCAATTGCATTGAAGGTTACAAAATGTTGATTGATTTTGCCAACCAAGAAGGCATTAAATACGACCTCTGCGGTAAAGTTGTGGTGGCTACCAAAAAAGACCAACTACCCATTTTGAACGATCTTTTTGAGCGTGGCGCGCAAAATGGCCTTACGGGCTTTCAAAAATTAGACCAGTCGGGGTTAGAAGAGCGTGAACCACACGTGCGCGGGGTTGCAGGTTTTTTTGTGCCGCAAACGGGTATTATTGATTACAAAGATGTGTGCCTCAAATACGCCGAAAAGGTGCAAAATTGGGGTGGTGAAATAAAACTGGGTGAAAAAGTAATTGAAATCAGTCAGAGCGGCGCGGTTTCGACGGTGGTTACTGAAAAGCATTTTTACGAAACCAAACTGGTTATCAATTGTGCGGGACTGTATTCGGACAAAATGGCGCAACTCACTCAGCAAGAGCCAATTCACCTCCGCATTGTGCCGTTTCGGGGCGAATATTTTGAGCTAAAACCCAACAAGCATTACTTAGTCAAAAACTTAGTGTATCCTGTTCCCGACCCTAATTTTCCATTTTTGGGTGTGCATTTTACGCGCATGATTCACGGCGGCGTAGAAGCTGGCCCCAATGCCGTGTTGGCATTTCGGCGCGAGGGGTACAAAAAGTTCGACATCAACGCCCGCGAACTCTGGGAAACGCTCACTTGGCCTGGTTTTCAGAAAGTTGCCCTCAAATATTGGGAAACGGGGCTGGGCGAAATGTACCGTTCTTTCTCGAAAGCGGCTTTTGTCAAAGCCCTACAAGAACTCGTTCCCGAAATCCAAGCCGACGACCTTGTGGCCTGCGAGGCGGGCGTACGCGCCCAAGCCTGCGACCGAGACGGTGGCCTGCTCGACGATTTTAGCATCATTGAGCGCCCCAATGCCATCAATATTTGTAACGCGCCATCGCCAGCGGCCACCTCATCGCTTTCGATTGGCAAAACAGTGGCTGAACTGGCTTTGGCACGATTTTAAACCAACAGGAGTAGGTGCCTACGCACTATTTTAGTGCTTTTTGAGCAACCACCAAATACGTACAAGCGTCCATATCGCGGGCTTTGGTGGTGGTGAGTTTATCAAAAATCATAATTAAAAATTGAAGCGGTACTGCGGCTACGGGGCGCAAAAACGGAGGCAGTTTGTACAGAAGACCATCTTGAAAAAGCTGCAAACCCATGCCCATTCGGCCAATAATGCCCCGAAAAGCCACCACTTCAAAGCCCGCCCGCACCACTATTTTTTGCAAACCAGCCGAAGTCCACCGCCAATAGTCGGTGGGGTCGGGGTGGTACATCCAGTAGCCGTGCGTGGTGAGTAGCAACAAGCCCCCAGGCTTCAAAATGCGGTAGGCTTCAGCCAAATACCCTTCGGGGTCTTCGACGTGTTCCAGTACTTGCGTAGAAAGCACCACGTCTATCAAGTTGTCGGACGTTTGAATGCGGCTATCGCTGCCAATAATGATGTCGGCGTGTGGATTCCAGGCCAAATCTATTCCCAAATATTCGATGTTTTCATGCTTAAAAATCGAAATATAGGGCTTCGTGCCGCAGCCATAATCGGTGAGCTTGATGCGTTGGTGTTTTGCCAGCGGCAGCACGTAATTGTCGCGCGCCCATTCTACCAATTGCCGCAGTTGGTTTAAATAATACCAACGCGAATGGTAAAACGGCGGACGAATGCGATAGTGCGTGGCGGGGTCGGTGGGCAGGGCTTCGGCGCGGGTCAGGCTCATGCTTGGGCGGTGTGGCGTGAGCGGTAATCCATGAACAAAGCAAAACCTACCAACAGCAACCACGCCAACGAAGCCCATCGGTCAATGGCGGCTCCTTGTTTGACCGTAACGGGGTCAAATTTAAACGAAATGATGTGTTTTCCAGCGGGTATTACCAAACCGCGCAGCACATAATTGGCCCGAAAATGCGGCACTTCCTGCCCGTCAATGTACGATTTCCAGTCTTCGTTTCCTTTGTAATAAATCTCCGAAAACACCGCTATTTGCAAAGCCTTCGTGTCTGATTCATAGCTTATTACGTTGGGTTTGTAAGATGTCAAACGAATCTTGGCCGAGGTGTCGGCAATGGGTTTAGCGTCTTTCAGTATGTTAGCAAAGCGTTTGTCTATCACTACCGTAGTGCCAGGTTTGAGGCTATCGAGGGCGGCCATTTCTTCGTTGGCATTGTTCACCATTTTAACTTCTCTTACAAACCACACATTGCCCATCGCATCGGGGTTTTGTTGGGCAGCGGGTTGGCCGTCTTGCCCAGCCGTAATAAAATATTTGGTGTTGAGCATATTCAAAACGGCCATGTTGTTTTTAGAAATCGGGCCCTCAATTAAATCTTGGAAACGCTGCAATTTGGTGGCCATGTAGCCTCCCACCGACTTGTGATAGGCCGACGGGCGGGCATTGCTAAAAGGATTGCCCGTAAGGTCAAGTACACGATAATAGGAGCGGTCTTGCAAAATCTGTTGGTCGGCGGCAGAAGGTTGAAACAAATCTTCGTACGAGCTTACCTTAGGCTGGAAATCGTCGGCGTTGAGGTATCTTTTATTGACTACCCACAAATCTACGAGGGTTAAAAACGATAGCGTAGCCATCAAAATGGCCGTATTCTTGATTTTTTTGGTTACCAATGCCCAAACTACCGCCGCTGCCAACAAAATAAACAACACGCTCCGAAAAGCATCGCTGCGAAGCATGGCGGCGCGGTCGTCGAGTAAAGCAGCGTAAAGGTCGCTGGCGGCAGTACGATTGTTGCCAAAACTTTGGGTCATGTTGTCCAAGAAAGCAGGGTCGTTGGCACTGCGCAAACCTACCAAACTCGGTACCAAAGCCAATACCAACGCAACGCCCGCCGTGAGTCCTAAGCTGACAAAAAATGGCTTTTTGAAATTGGCCCAAGTGGGCGTGTTTTGCAGTAAGGTTTTTAAACCAAGTACGGCCACCACCACCATACAAAGCTGCGTAAGCGACAAAATCATGCTTACTGCCCGAAACTTATTGTAAAGCGGAAAATAATCGAATAAGAAATAATTGAGCAAGCTAAAATTGCTCCCCCACCCAATAAACAAACACAACAACACGCTGACAGCAAAGGGGTATTTGTAGCGTTTTTCGGCAAAAAAAAGTCCCAGCACAAACAAAAAACACAAAATAGCACCCGCATAAATGCCCCCACTTACAAAAGTTTGGTCGCCCCAGTAGGTGGGCAAACTACGCACCACTTGGGCGGCATTGTCGGCAGGAATGTTGTAGCGCATCAAAGTCTTGAAGGCTTCCGACTTTTCGTCCAATTCGCCCCCTGAGCTGCCCCCCGCAAAATCTGGAATCAGAAAAGTGAGGGTTTCTAACTTGCCGTAGCTCCAAGAAAAGGCGTAATCTTTGTCTAAGCCCTCGGCTTTGGTGGTATCTTTTTTTACGTCTTTTACCAACTCAGACCCACCCCGAATGGTTTCTTTGGAGTGGTCGTAGGTAGTCCAGAGGCGGGCGGTGTTGGTGGCCGTAACGAGTACGCCCAGCACTACTGCCAGCACCGCCGACAGCACAAAGTTGCCCACTTGTTTTTCTTTGAGGGCGCGTATCAGTTCAAAAATCCCCAAAACGGCAATAATAAAAGCGGTATAATACGTAATTTGGAAGTGGTTGGCGTTGAGTTCGAGGCCCAAGCCAAAGCTAAATAGTGCCATACCCGCCCACGGCCGCCCGCGAAAGGCCATCACCAAGCCTGCCAACATAATGGGTGCAAAGGCTAAGGCGTAGATTTTGGCCAAATGACCAGCCACAATAATTTGGAGATTGTACGAAAAGAAACCGTAGCCAATTGCCCCCAATACGCTCGGCCATAACCCGCAGCCCAAAGCCAGCAATAACAAATAAGCACCAACCAGATAAAAGAAAATGTAGCTTCCTTGCAAGCCCAGCAAGTAGTAGAGATAAGGCTGAATTTTTATAAAAATGCCCTGGGCGTAGTCTTCGCCAATAAAATAGGTGGGTATGCCGCCAAACACGCTGTTGGTCCAGCCCGAATACTCCCCGCCCGACTCAGCGGCAAAACTCCTAATTTCGGTTTGTTGGGCAATAAACTGCGTGGGGTCGCTTTGTTGGAGGGTTTTGCCCTTTAAAACAGGACTCATGTAGCCCACCGACAAAATAGCAAAGCCAATAACGACCACCAAGTGCGGCCAAAGGGTTTTGAAATTAAATATTTTTTTCATTGAAAAAGGAGTTTTTGAAAGTGTAAAATTATGGATTTTCTGGGTTATTGGTAGCATTGCCAACACGAAGGGTTATCAAAACTTAGGCCAAAATCCAAAACACGCCCCAATGAATCTTTCGGCGATGTTTGGCAATAGTTGTTTATTTTTGGCAATTATACCCTTTTTTTGAACTGCCCAGCGGCTTTGATAGTTACTTTAATACTTAAAAATACGTTTTTGAAATGAAAAAAAATCAAATATTTATTCTAATTCTGGTGGGCTTTTGGGCCGTAAGTTGCAACCTCGACAACCGTATTCAGAACAGTAAAGAACTGGCCGAAGAAATGCGAGGCGTGCAAATAAAGCGCGTAACCAGCACCCAAACCATCACGATTGTGGACGATTGGGGCAAACGCATTGTAAAACAAGCACAGCGCGAACTTTTGCAAGCATTGCGCAACAACCCCACCGCCACTACTTCGATTTGTGCCTTGCAGCAATTGCCCAAAATAGACTCATTGGCCCAGTTTTACGGCGTACAAATAAGTTTGATGGGAGCCAAAGACATTCAGAATCCAAAATTGAGTGCCAAAGAAAAAGAGATATTAGACGCTTATTTGTACAACGCCGAAAACAAACTACCGCAAATTTCTAATATTCAAAAATTAGGCGACAGCGTGCTTATTTACAACGCGCCCGTGGTAGCCGAGCCACTTATTTGCAAAACTTGCTTTGCCAACGACCCCAACCAACTGGCCGTGTGGCGGGTTAGATTTGTAAAAAACACGGTTATCAAAAAAGTAGATGCCAAATCGCTCTTAAAAATGAAAAAGAAGTAAAATAAGAAAGCCCCAATTGTGTTGGGGCTTTCTTATTTTAGTATTCATCTTCGTTGAAGAAAAAATCGTCTTTGGTAGGATAATCAGGCCAAATTTCTTCAATACTTTCGTAAGGCTGGCCGTCGTCTTCCAATTCTTGTAAGTTTTCTACAACTTCCAACGGTGCTCCCGTGCGAATGGCGAAATCAATCAATTCGTCTTTGGTGGCTGGCCAGGGTGCATCTTCTAAATAAGAGGCCAATTCTAATGTCCAATACATGCTTTTGTACTATTTAAAATGTTCAACAATGAGCTAATTGTGTGTATGCACAAACTTGCCAATGAAACGCTACTTTATGCAAAAATGTTGCGAAGAATACATTTTTTTTTGAAACAGCCAAGATTTTTTTTTAAGTATTTGATTATCAGCACTTAACTTGAATCCCGTGATAGGTTTCTTGGGGTTCATAATCTTTGCGCAGCGGGTGGCCTTGCCAGTCGGCGGGCAGCAAGATGCGGCGCAGGTCGGGGTGATTGTCGAACACAATGCCCACCAAGTCGAAGGCTTCGCGTTCGTGCCAATTGGCGGTTTTCCACACCTGGCTTACACTCGGCAAGCGTGGCAGTGGCTCCCCGTCGAGGTTGCGCGGCAGGCTCACTTTGAGCATCAAGTTGTGTTCGTACACAATCGAAGTGAGGTTATAAATCACTTCCATACTGCCCACCGCAGGCCCGTTGTCAATGGCGGTCAAACAAGCCAAAAAATCAAAAAACAGCCGCTCGTCTTCGTGCAAAAATTGGCATACTTCCGCTATTTTTTCGGACGGCACACTAAGGCTGGGTTGTAAGGCTTTTTCGTCGGTTTTGGTAATAATGCCCTCGCCAAACTGTACGACGAGCCACTGATTTATTTCTTCAAAAGTAGCCATCAGCGAATGTTAAAAGGGGTTTCGGGCAAATCTTCGGTGTTGGCGTACATATCTTCGAGACCAATGTGTAAATCTATGGTTTCCAAATAAATAACATCGGCCAATTGGCGGGCTTCAAACACCAGCTCCCAGTGCTGTTGTTGGTTTTTCCGAAAAAGCTCTACGTAAATCCGCCGCGAGTCCACGAGCAAATATTCCCGAAAAGTGGAAATAGCGCGATATAGCTCAAATTTTTCGCTGCGGTCGTAGTCGGCGGTACTTTTAGAAAGCACCTCTACAATCAAAACAGGATTGGTGAGGTTGTCGAGGCCGTTAAATTCAGGCTTTCCGCACAAAGCCACCAAATCGGGGTAAGTATAAAGACCATTATCGGCGACTTGAATGCGCTGGTCGCTCGAAAAAGTACGGCACGTTTTTTTCTTTTTAAAATGCGCATACATTTCTCCTGACAGATTTTCTCGAATGGCGTTGTGGCGTGGTTTTGCGCCCGCCATGGCTTCGGGCGTGTCGCCGTCCAAGTCGCCCATCGGAAAAATCTCACCTTGATAATACTCACTTTTGTAAGCAGCCACGCGCTCCAATTCGAGGTACTCTTCGGGTGTGTAGTATTTTTTTGGTAATGCATTCATTTTTGGACACTAAAACGCTGTTTAAACAGTATTTTTGATTACTACTTTTGGCATTAAGATTTAGGCATATTTTTTCCAAGCCCCTAAAATCGCCCCCATAGCCGTACAACTCACGGTGCTAAAACCAGCATTAAGCACTGATAGACCAATAGACTTCATTTCATAGGCGTTGTTGGTAAAAATATTGCCCCCAATCAAAAAAGCACCAATCAATGCACCAGTCATAGCACCTGTTTTGAGAGTACTGATATTCATGGACTTGAATAACAATGCCATTGCGTAAGCAGCTAACAAATAAGTAATAAAACTGATTATCATTGCCGACATATCACCTCCTGACGCACTTATCTTTTCTTCAGTCAAGCCTGTTAACTCCATCCATGGACCTGAGAAACTAAGATACCATATAGCCCCCAAGATAAAGGTGGACACTGCTGCTACTAAAACAGCTAAATAATTGATTTGTAGATTTTTCATTGTATTAGGTTGGTTTAGGTTTTAAAGATATAAAAGGTACTGACAGTAGGCAATTTCTTTTTTCGAAATGTAAAACCCGTATTTTACACCATTAAATCAATTCCAAAATGCGTTGTTCGGACACTTCGTAAGCAATTTTGGCTTTCAACTCGCTGATATGAACGCGCTCTTGCTCGGTGGTGTCGCGGTGGCGAATTGTAACGGTGTTGTCTTCGAGGGTTTGGTGGTCAATGGCAATGCAAAAGGGCGTGCCAATCAAATCTTGGCGCGTGTAGCGTTTGCCGATGGCATCTTTTTCTTCGTAAAACACCCGAAACTCCGTTTTGAGCAACTTTTCTACCTCGCGGGCTTTTTCGGGCAGCCCGTCTTTTTTGGTAATGGGCAAAATGGCCGCTTTGTAGGGAGCCAGCGCGGGGTGGAGCTTCAAGTAGGTGCGTTCTTTCAAAGTTTCGCTGGGGCGGCCATCCGCTTCGCCGCTGGTTTCTTTGGTAAAAGCATTGCAAAAAACGGCCAAAAACAAACGATCTGCGCCCACCGATGTTTCTACCACGTACGGAATATAGTTGCCAAAAGGCTTGCCATTTTCGTCGAGGTCATTATCAAAATATTGTTGCTTTTTCTTCGAAAATTCTTGGTGCTGTGTTAAATCAAAATTAGTGCGTGAGTGAATACCCTCCATTTCGCGGAAACCAAACGGGAACTGGTACTCAATGTCCACCGCAGCGTTGGCGTAATGCGCCAGTTTTTCGTGAATATGAAACTTCAATTTTGAGACGGGCAAACCAATGGCTTGGTGAAATTTCAAGCGGGTGTCGCGCCATTGTTCGTACCAGTTCATTTCGGTGCCTGGGCGCACAAAAAACTGCATTTCCATTTGTTCAAATTCCCTCATTCTGAAAATAAACTGTTTGGCAACTATCTCATTTCTAAATGCTTTGCCAATTTGGGCAATGCCAAAAGGAATTTTCATGCGTCCCGATTTTTGGACGTTCAAGAAATTAACAAAAATGCCCTGCGCAGTTTCTGGACGCAAATAAACCGTGGTCGAGTCTTCGGCCACTGAGCCAATTTGGGTGCTGAACATCAGGTTAAATTGCCGCACTTCGGTCCAATTCAACGTATTTGAAACAGGACATTTAATATCTTCGGCAATGATTAAGCTGCGCACGCCTTCCAAATCGTTTGCACCCAGCAGTCGGCCCATTTCGTTGAGCAACGCTTGGGCTTTTTCGGCTTCGCCATTGTTGGCATATTGCTCGGCTTTGCCTTCCAGCAGTTGGTCGGCGCGGTAGCGTTTTTTGGAATCTTTGTTGTCAATCATGGGGTCGTTGAAACCGTCGACGTGGCCAGAGGCTTTCCAAGTGAGTGGGTGCATAAAAATGGCCGCGTCAATGCCCACCACGTTGTCGTTGAGTTGGGTCATGGCTTTCCACCACATATTTTTGAGGTTATTTTTGAGTTCTACGCCGTTTTGGCCATAATCATAAACGGCCTGTAAGCCGTCGTATATTTCAGAAGAAGGGAACACAAATCCGTATTCTTTGGCGTGCGATACAATGTCTTGAAGTGAAGTTTCGGGTGCTGGAGTCATTTTTTGTTTATTTGTAATGAACGCGCAAAATTAGGGATTTTAGGCCAAAACTTGCCAATGTGTATGTTTTTTGTATTTTTGGGTGTAAATAAACACCACAATGAGAACCAACGTAGAGATAGACGATGAGCTACTAAGCCAAGTAATGGCTTTTAGTGGTACTAAAACCAAAAAAGAAGCTATCAACGAAGCACTTAAATATTATCTTTACCGAATAGCACTTCAAAAATTGGACGAAATAAGAGGGCCAGGAGCATGGGAAGGCAACTTAGAAGAAATGCGAACCGTAGTTAGATGATACTCGTTGATACATCTGTTTGGATTAATCACTTTAACGGCGTGATGAACGCTGAAACCTCGTTTTTGGCAAATGGGTTAGACATTAATCCCAGAACATTGGCTATCAATGCCACCATTCTTCAAGAAGTTTTACAAGGTGCAAAAAGCGACGGTCATTTTCATGTTTATGAAATTGTATTGGCCAATACAACATTTCTTCAATTGGATTTAAGAGCTGCCGCCATCAATGCGGCACAACTTTACCGAGGTCTTCGTAAAAAAGGAGTTACCATTCGGAAGCCAAACGACTGTTTGATAGCGTATTACGCGCTGCACTTCAACATAGAACTTTGCCACAACGACGTTGATTTTGACCTCATTGCGGCGCACAATAACCTAAAAATTTGGCAACCATGATAAAACGTCTTTTGTACCAAATCCGCGATTATTTTGGCGTTACGCGCCGCGAAGCGCGTGGATTTGTGGCGGTGGTTGTGTTGATTGTGGTGCTGTGGTTTGGGCCGTTGGCGTACGAACGTTTTTTTCCTGCGTTGCCCCAGCCCATTACCACCACCGACAACCGCACCGCCGATAGCCTGTTGGCTATTTTAGAAGCCCAGCAGCCGCTTCGGCCCGATTATGCCAAAAACAACAAGCAGCGTTTTGAAGAAAGCCCCGAACGACCGCTTTCGTTGTTTTATTTTGACCCCAACACCGCCAGCGGCGAGCAGTTGCAGGAATTGGGTATCCCGCGTTTTTTGGCCGAGCGCATTGTCAAATACCGCGCCAAGGGAGGGAAGTTTCGCAAAAAAGAAGACCTGCAAAAAATCTACGACTTTCGACCCGATTTGTACGAACGCTTGGCTCCTTACATTTCTATTGCCGATGTTGCACCCACCAGTTTTGAAACAAAAACGAGCGAAAAACCCGCTTTTGCCGACACCAAACCTGCTTATGTAAAACCTGCCTTACAGCCTTTTGATATTAACACCGCTGATACGTCGCAACTCATTCAGCTTAAAGGAATTGGCTCCAAATTGGCCGCTCGCATCGTTAAGTTTCGAGATGGCTTGGGGGGCTTTGCTTCTGCCAACCAATACGCCGAAGTGTTTGGATTGGACTCGTTGGCCTTGAGCGAGTTGAACAAATACGCCCCCGTCCGAACCGCCCAGCGCAAAATCAGAATCAACTTGGCCTCGGTCGAAGAACTCGACCGCCATCCGTACATTTCGCCGCTGCAAGCCAAGCTCATGGTGCGCTACCGTGAGCAGCACGGTGCGTACCCAAACGCCCAAGAGTTGTTAAAAATCAAGATTTTAGACCAAAAATTTGTTGATAAAATTACTCCGTATTTGGAGTTTTGAAACATAATACCCGTTTGATTATTTAGGTCGAGTTTCACAAGGTTGTTGTTAAAACTTGATTATTTTGTTGTTTTACAGACAGCAACGAGCTTGTAAACAATGAAGGCATACTGAAAAAAATAACACAAACATAAGTAGTTGGGCAGAAATAGGCGGTTCGCCGCTGCGATTATATTATTTTTGATTTGTAATAAAGGGTAATTTGGTAATAACAAATTGATAAACATCGG
>REAB01000158.1 GCA_004293645.1 Cytophagia bacterium
AACTTTTTGCTGTCGTTAGTAGTAACACCATTTTTGATAATAATTATATACATCCCAAATAATATTTTGTATTTTGTTTGTAATTTAACACAGAACATGACAAAATTGCTTTTACAACAAAAGTTTCAGCATGACAAAACTGCTTTCATAACAAAAGTTTCAGCATGACAAAATTGCTTTCTACCCATATTTCTCCAGTTGTTTCACTACCACCGCAAAATCTTTGGGATAAGGCGCTTCTACGGTGATGGGTTTGCCGTCTAAGAGTTTGAAAGTGAGCGAAAAAGCGTGCAAAGCCACCCGCTGAATAAGCGGCCATTCTTCTTCGTCTTGTTTGAGTTTAAAATCACGTTTTAACCCCGACAAAAAAATGGGTTTGCCGCCGTAAGTGGGGTCGCAGACAATGGGGGCTTTGAGGCACTGCAAATGCACCCTAATTTGGTGCATTCGGCCCGTAATGGGCAGACATTCTACCAGCGTGTATTTTTGATAGGCTTTGAGCGTAAAAAAAATGGTTTCGGCTATCTTGCCTTTTTCGCGGTCTATTTTTACGGCTGTGCCGTCTTTGACGGGGCTAATGGGCAAATAAACCGAAATGCTATCGAAAGCATGTACGCCGTTCACCACCGCGTGGTAGCGTTTGGTTACTTGGCGGTGTTCAAATTGCATGGATAAATGGCGATAAGCCTCAGGATTTTTGGCAATGGCCAACACCCCCGACGTTTCTTTGTCTAAGCGGTGGGCTACTTGCGCGTCAAACGAATATTCTTTGGCCATGCGCAAGATACTCACCGACTTGTCGGCGGTGCGTTCGTCTATACTCGGAATGGACGCAGGCTTGCTGATGACGATAAAATCGTCGTCTTCGAACAGAATCAGGTCTTTAAAATTGATTTTCATAGCCGCAAAGATAATATAAATCAAAGCAGTAAACTTGCTTTTTGCTTTCCGTTGGTTTGTTTACGAACTTTGCGTTTTCAAATCCAGTTTATTAGAGCACGTCGGTGAGGCGTGCTTGTTTTTTAATTATGAAGACCAAAGGAACGCGCAAAAATAAAGTAAACATTGTTACGCTGGGGTGTAGCAAAAATATTGTTGATTCGGAGGTGATTTACACCCAATTGAAAGGGAACGGCTATCAAGTAACCCACGAATCTAAAAAAGATAACGCCAACATCGTGATTATCAACACTTGCGGGTTTATTGACAACGCCAAAGAAGAGTCGGTTGAGACCATTTTGCGCTACGCCGATGCCAAAGAAGCGGGTATTGTGGACAAAGTGTATGTAACGGGCTGCCTCAGCCACCGCTACAAAGACGAACTGTCGGTGGAGATTCCGAGCGTAGATGCTTGGTTTGGAACCAACGAACTGCCGCGCTTGCTCAAAACCCTCAAAGCTGATTATAAGCACGAACTCATTGGCGAACGCCTGCTGACCACGCCCGCGCACTACGCTTACCTCAAAATAGCCGAAGGCTGCGACCGCCCGTGCAGTTTTTGTGCCATTCCGCTCATGCGCGGCGGCCACGTTTCTACGCCCATCGAACAGCTCTTGGTGGAGGCCAAGTCGTTGGCGCGGCGTGGTACCAAAGAACTGATACTCATTGCCCAAGACTTGACTTACTACGGGCTCGATTTGTACAAAAAACGAGAATTGGCGAGTCTCCTCGACCAATTGGCCGACGTAGAAGGCATTGAATGGATTCGGTTGCAATATGCTTATCCGTCGGGTTTTCCGTTGGAAGTATTAGATGTTATCAAAAATCGCTCGAATGTTTGTAATTATTTGGACATGCCCTTGCAAGCAGGTTCAACCGAATTGCTGAAAATAATGCGGCGGGGCATTACGCGCCAAAAAACCGAAGAACTGGTGCAGATTATCCGCGATAAAGTACCCGACATTGCCCTCAGAACTACGCTCATTGCAGGCCACCCAGGCGAAACGGAGGCGATATTTGAAGAAACGATTGATTTTGTAGAAAGAATGCGTTTTGACCGTTTGGGCGTTTTTACGTACTCGCACGAAGAGCAAACCCACGCCCACAACCTGCCCGACGACGTGCCAGCCGAAACCAAACAGCAACGCGCCGACGACATCATGGCCGTGCAGCAGGATATTTCGTGGGAATTGAACCAAAAAAGGGTAGGGCAAACCCACAAAGTGCTCTTCGACCGCAAAGAAGGCGGTTATTTTGTGGGTCGCACACAGTTTGACTCGCCCGAAGTAGATAACGAAGTGCTGGTACCTGCCGCGCAATTTGTGCGTTTGGGCGACTTTGCCCAAGTTAAAATAAACCGCGCCGAAGAGTTTGATTTGTACGGAGATTTGATTTAACCCTAAAAACGATGCGTTCTGCTTATAGTCGCACTCAACTATTCTTTAAATCGGCTTTTCTGACTTGGGTGGCCATTGGCTTTCCAATCTTCGTATTTTGCGTCGTAGCTTGGCGGTATTGCACCGATATTCCATGGTTCGACGATTTTGACCCGTACCCCATTTCGCTCAGTATTTGGTTGAAAGCCGACACGTGGTGGGAAAAGATAACTGAAGTTTTGCGCCCCAACAACGAGCATCGCATGATTTTTGGTAAGCTCTCCATGCTTTTTTACTACTTTTTTACGGGGCAAATCAATTTTCGGTTTTTGCAGGGTGTTGGTATTTGCTTTACGCTTGGTACGCTCTTTTTAATTTTCAAGGCTTTTCAAACTTCTAAATTGCCGCTGTGGTACTTTGTGCCAGTGGCGTTTTTTCTTTTTCAATTTGAGCATTATTTGGTTTATGGTTGGGCTATTTGTGGCTTACAGCACGCGCCAGTACTGTTTTTTGTTACTTTAACTACCTTTTTGCTGGCTCGTAATCAATTTTACTGGGCTGTTGCGGCGGCTATTTGTGCCAACTTTTCGATGAGCAACGGTAACTTGGTGTGGTTTGTGGGCATTGGCCTTTTGTTATTACAACACCAATATAAAAAATTAGGTATTTGGCTTCTCGTGGGTGTTTGTAGCATTTACTTGTATCTGAGCGGCATGACAACCCTCAACAACGAATCAAGTATTCCGTTTATCATAGCGCACCCTGCCCAAACGCTTTTTGGTTTTTTTGCCTTTTTGGGCGGTATTTTTGATTTGATTCCCAACCGTTCGCTCACCTTTCGGACTACTCCGCCCATTATTTGGGGAGGTATAGCGGTGGGTATTACGTTTGTTTGGTGGTTCAAAATTATCAAGAATTGGTTTTCTGAAAAGTTTAAATCGGCCAAGTCGGTTCAACTTAGCGAGTTTTCATTGTTCATCACGGGCTTGTCTATTTTTTTGATAGCCAATGCTGTTATCATTGCTTTTTTGAGGCCGCGTTTTGGCTTTTTTGTGATGGTGGTAAGCAACTATAAATTGTACCCAGCCCTTTTCTTGTGCGTTACGTATTTTCTGGTTTTATTACTTTTGAACAACCCAAAGCGGCAACCTTACGCATTTAAGGGTTTTTTGGTTGTAAGCATTGGCATATGGGTCATGACGTTTATTCACAGCATTAATATTTTTTCAGAGCGGCGTAAGTATTTAATAATCAGTGCTTACAATCAAAAATACAATGGATTTGGTCTGGGTCTTTCGCCCGATTCACCGCAAGCGCAATACGTTAATTCAGTAATGGAAGGACTCGAAAAGAAAGAGATTTACACTTACCCCCATTCTTATGAGCGCATTATTAATGCCATCAAAATCCAATCAAATACACAAACGAAGCTATTGCCCAAAATAAAACGCGACAAGGACATCAACATTCAAATAGACGACTATCCATACCTAAGTGGTATCAACGATGGCGTGTATGTTTTCTTCAAATCGGCTACGCAATTGTACATTTTCAAGATGAACTCATTGCCCAATACTGGTCGGAATATTCTTAAAACGTACGTGCCTGGCGTAGAATTGACGCTAACCAGTGGAGAATACCGACTGTTGCCAGGCAAATACACCATGGGCTTTGTGGAAGCAAAAGACGACAACGTTCGGGCAGAACGTTATCAAGAAATAACCATTACGAAGTAAGAAAACTCAAAACACCTGCTGCCGATACGGAATGTTGAGCCGAATGCCAAAGGTAGTAAGTGTGGTGTTTTGGCGGAGTGCTTCGATGGCACTTGCTTGGTTGCGCATCAGCAGGCGGGCATCAATCAGCAAATTGTGGCGCAGCATGTACGAGGCTCGTAAATCGGTAAAAGTGGTATTGACGAGCGCACCCTGTCCAATAAAGTTGCCCGTGTCGCGCACGCGGGTTTCGTAGTCTTTCATAATGTTGCCACCCCAGTTTTTACCGTCAAAATCCAAGCCTTTTTTGGCGTATTGCAGCGTGCCATAAAGCGTTAGTTTTTGAGTAGGCTGGTAGCGTACAATCCCCAACAATTCCATAAAATTAGCTCCCAGTGGGTGCGCCAGCGACTGGTTGAAGTGCACGTAACTTTGGCCGCCGTCTTGGTGCGAGTAGGTGTAAGGCCGGGCTAAATTTAACTCGCCTTGTAGGTCTAAGTTATTGATTCCAAAGGCATTGATGTATTTCAAACCAAGCTGTGTTCCAAATTTTTTTGCCCAAGAGCCTGGTTTAGAAAAATATTCGGAGGTTTTGAACTCATCGAGCATAAATTGGCCATACAGCCCAAAACGCTTCAAGAAATTCCAGCGAAAATCGAAACCCAGCATGGCGTTGTCGGCACTGCCCAAATAAGATTCTACGTAGCGATAAAAAATAATGGGGTTTAGATAGTTGAGGTCAAAACTCCCGCCAGGGCGATTGAATACCTCGGCTTCAAAAATACCTACGTTAAAGTTTTTTGATAAATTAATACTCAAATGGTGGATGGCCGTGTATTTTTTTTCGATGACCGCATCCACGTTGCGCTCTATTTGGTCGTTGAGCATGCCCGCCCAGAGGTTCACGTACTGAAAACGGCCTAATTGCGTACTCATTTTCAAGAATAAGTAAGGGGCAGTACCATCGGAAAGCAGCATAGAACGAAAGCCACTGCCAAAAAAATGGCGGTCGTGGCCAAATTGCAGGTTAATTTGTTTGATGGGATTGACGCTCACGTAGCCCCGTGCCGAGATAAAATCAGCTCCGTTGGGCTTGATTCTTTTGGCCAAACCCTCGCCAGGTACCACCGACGACTCAGTTGTGTAACCAGGACGAATGGCTACTAAATCATTAGCGTAATTGTTTACGTATTTTGCAAACGCACCCTGCGTGTCGGTAACATAGGTATAAAAGCCCACTTTTTTGCCAATCAGTCCGCGCATTTCTATGCCCCGCGCCGTGAGCCACACCAGCTTTGAAGAAGCACTTTCTTGGCCTATTACCACGCTCGTTACGGGGCTGAGATGTAGATCAAAATTTTTGTTTTGTACCGAATAAAAATCAGAAGGTTTTTGGTAAAAACGCTTTAAAAACCGCTTTTGACTGTCGGCAGTGCGCTTGCTGGCCCATTCCCAGCTGTCGTTTTGGAGGTAAGAAAAGTTGAAAAAATCTTGGTGGGTGAGTGGAATGGTGCGGTCGGCTACGATGCTGTCTATGAGGTTGATAATGGCCTTGCGCTGAAAAGGCTTAATGGCCACGTGAAAATCTTCCGAAAAACGCCCACGAACAATCTCGTAACGGTCAATGAGGTGGTAGTAATCGTCGTTGAGCGGCGCAAATTGTTGCTGGGCTACGGTATCTACAAGGCCAAGAAAGAAGATAAAACAAATGAGGTAGTATTTTTTTTGCATGGTCTTCGGTTCAGTTCGTTTCGAGTATTTTATTTATCTTCGCGCCGCTTTTAGAAGCTGTTTGAGTTAGTTGAAAGAAATATTTTTGAGCTAATTTTGAGCGAAACGAACCCCATTTTGCAGACGTAGCCAGCAGCTACGGCGAAAAAATGGGGAGAAGTTGCAGCCAAAATTAGCCAAAAAGATGAATTGAAATTAATTCAAACATGTTCTGTGTTAAATTACAAACAAAATACAAAATATTATTTGGGATGTATATAATTATTATCAAAAATGGTGTTACTACTAACGACAGCA
>REAB01000174.1 GCA_004293645.1 Cytophagia bacterium
GTGCGCGGGGCCGCCCGTGCGCGGGGCCGCCCGTGCGCGGGGCCGCCCGTGCGCGGGGCCGCCCGTGCGGCGATAACAACGGTATAAAATTTTCCGTGCAAATTTACTTTCAGCAGCACAGTTCTTGGGATGCGTTGACTGACTGGTTTTTGCGTCGTGCGACGTGTTATTGAGTAAATTTTGGCAACTTACTCAAATCTACTTTTTTAATCGTTTGAGTAGCGCGTTCTAACTTAGATTTTACGAATTCATCAATAGACGAATATTCGCCTTTGAGTTTTTTTGTCGTTGGTTTATTGACCATTGTTTTCATAAAGCAATTTTAAAAGATTTTCTTTATTTTTCAAAATGACAACAAAAGCATTGTATTTTCGGTTCTTTTGAAAAGGCTCTGAAACCGAATCTAAAAGCCCATAAACTGAAAAAGTTTTCTCAATTTCTGATATTTCTCTTGCGACTATTATTTGGTACAGTCGTGTTCTTTCTACGGTACTTCCTTCAATATACACCATTTTTGAGGGATTTTTTTCAAAAAATCGCAACAAAGTTCGTATTACTGTAGCCATGACTATTGGCATATCGTCATTATTTGTAACAGTCTTATCACTATATGAACCATCTTCAAGTACATCAACGAGACCCAAATTGAAAACATCTGTACTTTCTTGAAATGGCGAATAAACGATCACTTTTTTAACAGTTTTTTGTTTGCTCACGCTTTCAAACTCAAACCATAGGCATTCTTCATCGCTTAAATATTTATAGTATTTCTGTTTCATTTGGCATGAAGTTACAGCTATAACTGCTTAATGACAAGATTTTTATTACACTTTACTAACGATATAATTAGTTTACTGACACCAACTTGCAACAAGAGCTTTGAAAGGCAGTTATTCAAGAGGTTTTGAAATTTTACTGCGGACAGGCAAGTCCTTTTTTAGTGCATCGGGGGCTTTTAATATCCCGCAGCCCCCGTATTGCCCGAATTTGAAATCAGCGTCGCCGATATTTTTATCAAGTAACCACTACCAAATTGTTTATCCACGTATGTATGCTTCATCGGGGCGAGCGCGGGTTATTTTCCCAACCTACTAATTCTGACCGACGGTTCTTTTAGTTTCTCAATTTCGCGTATTACCTCCACAATCCCTCTGAGCGGAATCTTGACCCACG
>REAB01000092.1 GCA_004293645.1 Cytophagia bacterium
GATAAACAAAAAAAATAAATCCGCACGATCCGCCGTTGCGATTTGAAAATCCGCGTCATCTGCGTTCCAATTTTACCACGTTATTATTTACACGTTACATTATAAACTTTTCTCTCAAACATTTAACCATTTCTATTCCTGCAAAATATACCGTTGGGAATCTTTTGTTTCAATCGCAATGGTTGAAAGTTTGGATGAAAACAGAAAAGCTATGGTTTGAGGAAAATATAAACTCACAAACGTTCCCAGATTTTTATTTGGTTACTACTCAGGTTCTTTTTTGTTAAAATAGTTCAATGTTGGCTACACATTTTGCACTTTTTTGATAAAAATATAAACTTTTGGTTCATCCGTACTTTTAGCAGAATTTACGAAAAAGGTTGAATTTTGCCCTAAAAAAATACGGTGGATAATAATACCTTTACTGAGTTGCTTGGTTTTCCAGAAATGATTGTAACCAAAATAGAAATAGACAAACGTACGAGAGGAGTTTCATTTACGAGTAACGTAATCCGCTGAAAATCAGAAAACTACTAATAAACAAAAACTGACAATCAATTTCTATTGAGTATATTTGCCGTGTAATCCTCTGCCAATGCCCCAAAAACTAATTCACGATAAATTTGCCAAGGAACTATTTAGCCAGCGAGAGTTGGCTGTTGAATTTCTCAAAGCCTACCTGCCCAGCCCACTGCTCAATTACATTGATATAGAAAGCATCGTTAATGCCAACACCTCGTATCTGTCCACCAAACTCAAAGAAACCTTCTCGGATGTGGTTTGGAATGTTCAAACAAACGATGGCTCCGATCTTCAAATCAGTCTTTTGCTCGAACATAAGTCTTACAAAGACCCAAAAGTTGTTTTTCAAGTGCTTGAATACTTGGCCAATGGCTACCAACAGCAACTCAAAAACAAGAGCCAAATCAAACTAATTGTTCCTCTAATTTATTATCATGGCAAAGAGCGTTGGGAACTCAAAGCATTGAGCAGTTATTTTGAAAACTACGAAGCGGTAGTTCAACAATATGTACCAAACTACGAGAATATTTTTATAAATCTGCATCAAATGCCCTCGGCACAAATCATGAATCTGCGGAACGGTATGCTACGAAGTGCCTTGCTGATACAGCAAAACTGCACTGATGCAGAGGAACTTATGAAAAATATAGGCCAAATTTTTCAAAGCCTAAACCCGTATTTGGAACAGAACTTTATAGACACTATTTTTGTGTATCTTGTGCAAGTTTTAGACACCGATAAAGCAACGTTGGTCAACAAGTTGGTAGAAACATCACAAACCATTAACGAAAAAATCATGAGCATCTACGACCAATTAATTCAAGAAGGCCGCACAGAAGGCCGCACAGAAGGCATTGAAATAGGAATCGAAAAAGGAATCGAAAAAACCATTTTAAATGCTTTTGCCAACCAAATACCGCTTGAAACCATCAGATTGATAACGGGCGAAACCCTCGAAAAAATAGAGGATATTTTGCAGAAAAATGGGCGTAAATAGCCACTGAGGTTTCTAAAAGGCCATCGCAAGGCTTCATTCAATTATTCAATCGTTCAACAAATGAAAGGTATTATCTTAGCTGGCGGCTCAGGCACGCGGCTTCACCCACTTACGTTGGCTGTGAGCAAGCAGCTCATGCCCGTTTACGACAAACCCATGATTTATTATCCGCTCTCTATTTTGATGCTGTCGGGTATTAAAGATATTCTCATTATTTCGACTCCGCACGATTTACCTCATTTTCAAAAATTACTGGGCGACGGGAGCCGCATTGGCTGCAACTTTACCTACGCCGAACAACCCAGTCCCGATGGCTTGGCGCAGGCGTTTATTATTGGCGAATCGTTTATTGGCAACGACAAAGTGGCACTCGTGTTGGGCGATAATATCTTTTATGGTTCGGGTCTTTCAAAACTACTCCAAGCCAATAACGACCCCGAAGGCGGCGTAATTTATGCCTACCAAGTAAACGACCCCGAACGCTACGGCGTAGTAGAGTTTGACAAAGATTTTAACGTACTTTCTATTGCCGAAAAACCCGAAATCCCCCGTTCTAATTACGCCATTCCAGGTTTGTATTTCTATGATAATCAAGTAGTTGATATTGCCAAAAACATTCCGCCGTCGCCGCGTGGCGAACTCGAAATAACCGATGTAAACAAGGTTTATTTGGAGCGCGGGCAACTCAAAGTAGGCGTACTCAATCGCGGTACGGCTTGGCTTGATACGGGTACTTTTACGTCGTTGATGCAGGCGGGGCAGTTTGTGCAGGTCATTGAAGAACGGCAAGGCTTAAAGGTGGGTTGCATCGAAGAAGTGGCCTATCGAATGGGTTTTATTGATGCCGCCACGCTGCAAAATATTGCGCAACCACTGCTCAAAAGTGGCTATGGACAGTATTTGTTGGGAATTTTGAAATAGAAGATGACCATAGTTATCCACGAAACACAAATTTAGCAATTTGGTAATAAGTACTTGTTCGTAATTATTTGCGCAGAAAAAAAGGGGTGTTGTTTTCTATTTTTAGAGCAAACGTACAAGCAGAAAGAGCAAGACAAAACCACCATAAAAAGTACTTATGGCTGTCTTTCTGGCGCGCGCAACTTTGTATTTTTAGCTTTCTTGTTCAAACAAAAGAGCGGTCAAATAACCGCTCTTTTGCTCTTTGGTATCTATTTTTTGCTACACGTCCACTCGCGCATACTTGGCGTTTTTCTCAATAAATTCGCGGCGCGGTGCTACTTCGTCGCCCATGAGCATTGAGAACAAATGGTCGGCTTCGGCGGCCGATTCAATGTTTACGAGTTTTAGGCTGCGGCGTTCGGGGTCCATGGTGGTTTCCCAGAGTTGTTCGGGGTTCATTTCGCCCAAACCTTTGTAACGTTGCACGCCTACGCTGTCTTCTTTGCCGTTGCCCAATTCTCGAATGGCTTGTTCGCGTTGGGCTTCAGTCCAGCAGTAGCGTTCTTCTTTGCCTTTTTTGACCAAATAAAATGGGGGCTGGGCAATGTACACGTAGCCATTTTCGATGAGCGACTTCATGTAGCGGAAGAAAAAAGTCAGAATTAGCGTCCGAATGTGGCTACCGTCCACGTCGGCATCGGTCATAATAATTACTTTGTGGTAGCGGAGTTTGTCCATGTTGAGGGCTCGCTCGTCGCCGTCTCGGCCCAGTTGCACGCCCAACGCCGTAATCATATTCTTGATTTCTTCGCTTTCGTAAATGCGGTATTCTTGGGCTTTTTCTACGTTCAAAATCTTTCCGCGCAGCGGCAAAATGGCCTGAAAAGCGCGGTTACGACCTTGCTTGGCCGAGCCACCTGCCGAGTCGCCCTCTACCAAATAGAGTTCACAAACTGAAGGGTCGGTTTCGGAGCAGTCGGCCAATTTGCCGGGCAAACCGCCGAGGCTCAACACGTTTTTGCGTTGCACCATTTCGCGGGCTTTGCGGGCGGCAATGCGGGCTTTGGCGGCCAAAATTACTTTGTCCACAATTTGGCGGGCTTCTTTGGGATGCTCGGCCAAGTAGTTTTCCAACATTTCGCTCACCACTTGGCTCACGGCAGCTTGCACTTCGCCGTTGCCGAGTTTGGTTTTGGTTTGTCCTTCAAACTGTGGTTCTTGCACTTTCACCGAAATAACGGCGGTGAGGCCCTCGCGGAAGTCGTCGCCGCTGATTTCAATTTTTTCTTTGGCCAATATACCCGACTTTTCGGCGTAACCTTTGAGCGTACGGGTCAAGGCCATTCTAAAACCAGACACGTGCGTGCCACCTTCGATGGTGCTGATGTTATTTACGTACGAGTGGACGTTTTCGGAGTAAGACGTGTTATAAATCATGGCCACTTCTACTGGCACCGCCCCTTTGTCGTTTTCCATGTAGATGGGTGTCGGAATGAGGTGGTCGCGGGTAGAGTCGAGGTAAGACACAAATTCGGTCAAGCCGCCCTGCGACAAAAACTCTTCTGCACGCGCTTCGCCGTTGTCGTCCAAGTCGCGTAAGTCTTTGAGGGTGAGTTTAATACCTCGGTTCAAAAAGCCCAATTCGCGCAAGCGGGTTGCTACGGTTTCGTACTTGTATTCGTTGATGGTAAAAATGCTGTCGTCGGGCTTGAAGTGTACCGTTGTTCCTGTGTGGGTGCTCGTGCCAATTTCCCGAACAGAATACTGTGGTACGCCAATTTTATATTCTTGTTCGTAAAGTTTGCCGTTGCGGCGCACTTCCACGCGCAGGTCGGTAGAGAGTGCATTGACGCAAGAAACCCCCACGCCGTGCAAACCACCCGACACTTTATAGTTTGATTTGTCAAATTTACCACCTGCGTGGAGCACGGTCATTACTACTTCGAGGGCCGATTTTTTTTCTTTCAAGTGCATATCCACTGGAATACCGCGCCCGTTGTCTTGTACCGTAATCGAATTGTCGGTGTTGATGGTTACGTGAATGGTGTCGCAATGTCCTGCCAGGGCTTCGTCAATGGAGTTATCTACTACTTCCCAGATGAGGTGGTGCAACCCCTTAAAACCAGTGTCGCCGATGTACATCGAAGGGCGTTTCCGCACGGCTTCGAGTCCTTCTAATACTTGAATATTATCGGCCGAATAATCGCTCATTACGTCTTTTTCGACGTCCATTGCTTCTGTTATCATACTTGCGTTGCCAAACTTTGATTATAAATAAATAAAAAGAGTCAATTTGTGGAAAAACTCCAAACTTTTGATGCGTAAAGATACACATTATAACTAAAAAATCCTAAAACAAACAAGTGGTTGTTTTAGGATTTTTTAGGCTATGCGTTTGGGCAATTGGTTTTACAAATTTAAGCAGTCCACCGTAAATAGTCAATGACCCATAGAGGTATAAAGTGCTAATAAACAGTATTTTACAAAAACAAATAATGTCATCGCAGCGGCGAACCGCCTAAATATGTTCACTTGCTTAGTGTTTATTACTAAACTACATACGAATGCAAGGGAGATGTCAAACTCCAAAATTTCGACAAAAAAACAGCGCGTACCAACATACTGACACGCGCTGTTTTTTTGTCTTTTTGAAAGTGTGGTTATTGCATTGAAACTTATTTTGCTGGGGCGGCTTGTTCGTCGCGTAGGGCGCGGCGCAAGATTTTTCCGACGGGTGTTTTGGGCAGCTCGGTTCTAAATTCCACGTGCTTGGGGCATTTGTAGGCCGTTAGATTTTCGCGGCAGTGGCTCATTATTTGGTCTTTGGTGAGGCTTTCGTCTTTTTTTACCACAAATACCTTCACCGACTCACCTGCTTTGGCATCTGGTACGCCCAAACAAGCCACTTCCAATACGCCTGGACACTTGGACACCACGTCTTCGATTTCGTTGGGATATACGTTAAAGCCCGACACCAAAATCATGTCTTTTTTGCGGTCCACAATTTTAAAATAACCGTCGGCATCCATTACGCCCACATCGCCCGTTTTAAACCATTGGCGACCGTCGGCGGGGTCGGTAAACATTACTTTTTCGGTTTCGTCGGGGCGTTTGAAATAGCCTAACATCACCTGCGGCCCGTGGGCGCATATTTCGCCTGCTTCGCCCAGGTCAGCCCAAGTTTCGTCGTCGCGCATGATGCGCAGCTCGGTGCTTGGAAAAGGGACACCAATGGTGCCAATGCGGTTTTCGCCGATGAGCGGATTGGAAGAAAGTACGGGTGAGGTTTCAGATAGGCCGTAGCCTTCGGAGGGCAAGCAGCCCGTTAGGTCTTTCCAGCGGGTAGCCACTACGTTTTGTAATGCCATGCCACCCGCTGAGGCAATTTTAAGGCCGCTAAAATCTACTTCGCCAATGCGCGGATGGTTCAATAGGCCGTTGTAGAGCGTATTTAGCCCCGTAAAAACCGAAATGCGGTATTTTTTCAAATCATTGATAAAGCCGTCTAAGTCGCGGGGGTTGGCAATGAGCAGGTTCATGCCGCCATTTTTAAGGGCCGAGAGGGCATTGCAAGTAAGGGCATACACGTGGTAAAGCGGTAGCGCGGCCACCGTTACCGATTTTTGGTCGGTAGGTAGCTGGTCCATGATGGGTTTGAGCCATTCGTAGTTGGCCAATACGTTTGAGATAATGTTGCGGTGGGTCAGCATGGCACCTTTGCTCACGCCCGTGGTGCCGCCCGTGTATTGAATAAAAGCCAAATCGGTGCCTTGCATTTTTATGGTTTTGTGCGGCAGCGCAGCTCCTTTGTTGAGTACCGATACAAAACTTTTGGCACGGGGCAAATCGTAGGCAGGTACTACTTTTTTGACGTATCGCAGCACCGCATTGACGAGTTGTTTTTTGGGAAAACCCAGTAAATCGCCCACTTGGGTAATGAATACGTGCTCAATTTCGGTCTTTTCGATTACTTTGTCGAGGTTGCAGGCAAAATTGGCCAAAATCACGATGGCCTTAGCTCCCGAGTCTTTGAGTTGATGCTCCATTTCGCGGGGCGTGTAAAGTGGGTTCACATTTACGATGGTTAGCCCCGCCCGCAACGCGCCAAACATGGCCACGGGATATTGCATGATGTTGGGCATTTGTAAAGCCACGCGGTCGCCTTTTTGAAGCCCCAACGATTGCAAATAAGCCGCAAAATTGCGCGATTGCGCGTCCAATTGCGCGTAGGTCATTTCTTTACCCATGCTCCCGTAGGCTGGTTTGGGGGCAAACTCCCGAAAGCCTTCTTCTATCAAGTCCACCAATGAAGCGTAAGAATCGGGATTAATCTGGGCTGGAACGCCCGCTGGATAGTAAGAAAGCCACGGGAAGTTGGGCGAAGTGGAGTTGCTCATTTTATGAAGATTTGGTTAAAGATTATGAATGTACAAAGATAGACACAATTCGAGTATTTGCAGAAAAGAAGTGCGCCGTAAAGAATCAATTTTAAAAATAAGCCTCAATGATTTAGCTTTGTGGCTTCGCCAATCAAAAAAAACACCCTCAGTTATGCGTTTTTGCCTTACTCTTTATTTTTTATTGTTGTTTTTTTCGGCCAACGCCCAAACTAAAATGGGCAAATTGGAACAAAAATTTGTAGCGCGGGGCTTGGTTGATGTCCAAAAACTTGACCCAACGCTGCAAGTAGAATTGAAATACAGCACCACCGACAATTTTGTTAAAGAAGACGTGTATGGCGATTTGGAGCGGGCTTATTTGCAACCAATGGCCGCCCAAAAATTGGTAAAAGCCAATCAATTGCTTCAAAAAATAAACCCCAATTATCACTTGTTGATTTACGATGCGGCACGGCCACGCAGTGTAACCATTATTTTTTGGAACAGAATGAGCCACCTGCCCTACAACAGGCGCGAAGATTTTGTGGCCGACCCCAAGCAGGGTTCTATTCATAATTTTGGCTGTGCCGTGGACTTGACCATTGCCAACCAAAACAACGAGCCGCTGGATATGGGGACGATTTTTGATTTTTTTGGCCAACAAGCCGAACCCCGCCGCGAAGCCCAAATGCGCAAAGAACGCCGACTGACCGAGCAGCATCTGACAAACCGCCGCCTGCTTCGCAAGGTAATGATTGAAGCGGGTTTTACCAGTATTCAGACCGAGTGGTGGCACTACAACGCCATGCCCCGCGCCAAAGCCAAAGCCAAATACGGTTTTATTGAATAAAAAAGGTGGAATTTTTATTTGTCATGCGGAGGCACGAAGCATCTAAAAGCCGATGTGTTTCAAGATGCTTCGTGCCTCAGCATGACAAAAGTTACTTACATCGCCAAGCGATTGATGCAGTTTAGGTCTTCAAACGCGCCTTTCAAACGCGCTATCATGCTTTCTTCGCCTTTGCGCAACCACACGCGCGGGTCATAATATTTTTTATTGGGCGAGTCGGCTCCTTCTGGATTTCCCAGTTGCGACTGCAAATAGCCTTCTTTGTCTTTGTAATATTTCAAAATACCCTCCCAAGTGGACCACTGCATATCGGTATCAATGTTCATTTTGATGGCTCCGTACTGAATGGCCTCCCTGATTTCTTCGCGGCTCGAACCCGACCCTCCGTGAAACACAAAATTGACGGGCAACGGCCCCGTACCGTATTTTTGTTGAATATAATCTTGCGAATTTTTCAAGATAATAGGCTGGAGTTTTACGTTGCCAGGTTTATAAACACCGTGCACGTTGCCAAAAGCGGCGGCCACCGTAAAGTTATCCGATATTTTTTTCAGTTCTTCGTAGGCGTACGCTACCTCGGCAGGCTGGGTATAGAGTTTCGAGCTGTCCACGTCCGAGTTGTCCACGCCGTCTTCTTCGCCGCCCGTTACGCCCAATTCAATCTCGATGGTCATGCCCATTTTGGCCATTCTTTCAAAATATTTGGCACAAGTTTCGATGTTTTCATGCAGTGGTTCTTCCGACAAATCGAGCATGTGCGAGCTGTAAAGTGGCTTACCGTGTTGGTCAAAATATTTCTCGCCCGCATCGAGCAAACCATCAATCCAAGGTAGGAGTTTTTTGGCGCAGTGGTCGGTGTGCAAAATAACAGGAACACCGTACAATTCGGCCATTTGATGCACGTGCATGGCGCCCGAAATACCGCCCGCAATGGAAGCTTCTTGGCTTTTGTTGGGTACGCTTTTGCCCGCATAAAAGCTGGCCCCGCCGTTAGAAAACTGCACAATAACGGGCGAATTAACGGCCTTGGCGGTTTCTAAAACGGCATTTACGGAGTTGGTACCCACCACATTTACGGCGGGCAGGGCGTAGTCGTTTTCGTTGGCATGGCGAAACAAATCGCTCACTCCCGCGCCCGTTACAACACCTGCTTTAAATCGGATTTCGGTTTGGTTCATGTTTAAAAATGAGTTAATTCAAGAAAAAATTTGGTTAAACAAAGTTACTACTAAAACACATTTATTCAAGTTGCAAATTAGAAAATTTTGGCCAAAGTTTGGCTTTGAAGCCTACATTTTGAATATTGCCCCATGAAACAGCAGCTCATCGAAACCGTTACCCAGCTTATTGCCCAACGCATGAACGCCGCCCAAACGGCCATGCAAGCCGCGCAAGAGTCGGCCAACTCCGAAACCAAAAGCTCGGCGGGCGACAAATACGAAACAGGCCGCGCCATGGGCCAACTCGACCGCAATATGTACGCCCAACAATACGAACAAGCACGGCAAGAAATGGCGGTCATCAATCAACTGGCCGAAAAGGTGGTGTCAGACCAAGTGATAGTGCCTGGGGCATTGGTCAAAACTACCAATGGGTTGTTTTGGATTGCCGTCAGCGTGGGACAAATCGAAGTAAACGGCCAAAGCGTGCTGGTGGTTTCGGCCCAGGCACCCATTGGCAAAATGCTGCTCCACAAAAAAGTAGGCGACTCAATAGAGTGGGCTGGCAAAAAAAATCAAATCGAAGCCATTTATTAAACCTCCATTTGTCTTTTTATGCTTTTACGTTTATGCTTACCTCTCGTTTTTTGTTTATTTTCAACAGGTTTTTGTTTGGCGCAAGAAGCCCCGTCTGATACCCTCAGCAGCCAGTCGGAAGGCAGCAGCGACGACCAAGACCCCGATTATGCCAACGTAGCCGATGCCGAACAAGATAGCTTGCAACGCTTTCACGTCCGTATTTCGGCCGATGGTATGGCCTCAACGGGCAACATTGAACGCGCGTTGTTGCAGGTCAATCTTGGTTTTGACTGGAAACCTTCGCGCTTTTTCAAACTGTCGAGTAGTCCGTCTTACGTGTATGGCAAGCAGGGCGACTTGCTGAACGAGCGCGAACTATTCAGCGATTTACGCGCCACCATTGCCCACCAACGGCGTTTTTACGGACTGGTTTTTGCTTCTTGGGAGCAAAGCAACTTGCGGCAAATCGTTAATCGCTGGACACAGGCGGCTGGGGTGGGTTTCAAAATTGTTCAAAAGCCTAAAACCTACGTTTCAATTACAAATGTAATCTTGCACGAAAGCACTGATTTTAGAGAGCGCAACGACGTGGACTTGTACCGCAACTCTACCCGCCTCACGGGCGAATTTGCCCTTGACAGCCACCTTACGCTGGCTTCGGTGGTTTATTTCCAGCCTGCGATTACCCAAAAAAACCTGCGCTGGGCTGGTACAGTGAGCGTTAATTATCGGCTCAACCGAACCGTTAGCCTCCGTACCAAATTTGAAAACAACTACGAAAGTTTAGTGGTAGATGGTCGTAAAAACAATGATTTTCGCTGGACAATGGGCCTCATTGCCGAATATTAAGCCTTTTTTCTAACCTGCGCTACTTCTACGCGCCGCTGCTGGTACATTCGGATAGCTACTTGTCGTAGCACTTCGAGCGAATCGGCGGTGTTGGTTTTTGAGGCGGCTGTTCCGCCGTATATCACGCTGTCTATTTCGCGGAGGGCAACGCTCAAGTTTTGGTCGGGTAGGTTGTCCGTGATTTCTTTGGTGGTATAGGTAACAAAAGGTTTTTTTTCTAAACGTTGCAAATATTGTTTCCACAACACGGTGGCTTTTTCGACGCTCTCCATGCTGTCTTTGGCAGTAAGATTTCGGATAAACTTGTTAAAATTACGGCTAAAATCTCGATTGCGACTGTACAACTGATACAGCCGCCATTGCCGCCTAAGTGCCTCACCAAAAAGTAGATAGATGCCCGTAGTGAGCAATGTGATTACAAAAGAGACCAGCAAAATAAGCAAAAAATTGATTCGTTTTTGGAGCGGCATCGCGTCGCTGTCGGCTTGCAGTATATTTGCTTTTTTGGGTACTAATTCTTTTAAATAAATAGATTTGGCAATCGAATAAACGGCGGTGCAATCGCGCGGTGTTAAGACCCAAACGGGCAGCTGGAGCTTTTGTATTTTGGCTACCTCAAACGACACGAGCGTATAAACGGCACTGTCTAAACTGCCGAATTGGTTGGTTTTGGTTGAGAAATACTCGTGCTTTAACACTTCAAAAGGCGCAAAATTGTACGTGGTATCTGGAAAAAAAACTTCTACTTCGGGCTGGTGCCTAAAACTAAACCCAAACCGAAACGGCTGCCCAATCTCAATGCTATCGGTCAAAAAATAACCTTTGGGTCGTTGGGCTTTTGAGGTAAAAGTGCAAAGGAGAAAGGTGAAAGCGAGCAGGTGTAGGAAATAGGGTGTAGGGCGTAGGGTGTAGGGCGTATGTAGGGTATAGGGTGTAGGGTGTAGGGTGTAAGGTGTAAGATGGGGAGTGCCGTGGTTGTTTTTCATAGAATCTCACTTTTGGGGTTTCGTCAGAGAATCAACTGCAAAATAGAAGAGGATTGCTGGTTAAACCAACAACCCTCTCCTATTTTGCCCAATGACCGCTGACTATTGACCATTGACCGCTGACTATTGACCCAGTTTCACTTTCAAGTTGGTATCAATGGCATCCAAAAACTCTTCGGTATATTGGTAATGCTCGCCGTGTTTTACGCGGTTTCCGTGGATACAAACGGCCAAATCTTTGGTCATTTTGCCACTTTCTACGGTTTCGACGCACACTTCTTCGAGGGCTTGGCAAAAATCAATGAGCGGCTGGTTGTTGTCCAATTTACCCCTAAAACCCAAGCCGCGCGTCCACGCAAAAATCGAAGCAATGGGGTTGGTCGAAGTAGGATTTCCTTTTTGATGTTCGCGGTAGTGGCGTGTTACGGTGCCGTGGGCCGCTTCGGCTTCCATGGTTTTGCCATCGGGCGTTACCAACACCGAAGTCATTAAGCCGAGTGAGCCAAAACCCTGCGCTACGGTGTCAGACTGCACGTCGCCGTCGTAGTTTTTGCACGCCCACACAAAGTTTCCGCTCCATTTTAAGGCCGAGGCCACCATGTCGTCAATCAGGCGATGCTCGTACACAATTCCTTTTTCAATAAATTTGGCTTGGTAATCGGCTTCAAATATTTCTTGAAAAATATCCTTGAAACGCCCATCGTATTTTTTCAAGATGGTGTTTTTGGTAGAAAGATAAAGCGGCCAGCCTTTGCCGAGGGCCACGTTAAAACACGAATGGGCAAAGCCCCGAATAGACTCGTCGAGGTTGTACATACCCATTGCCACGCCGCTGTCCTTAAATTGATACACTTCGCGCTCAATTACCGTGCCGTCTTCGCCTTCAAATTTTAGGGTGAGTTTGCCTTTGCCAGGCACCAAAAAATCGGTGGCGCGGTATTGGTCGCCAAAAGCGTGGCGGCCTACAATGATGGGCGAAGTCCAGTTGGTAACCAAGCGTGGTACATTTTGGCAAACAATAGGCTCCCTAAAAACGGTACCGTCCAAAATATTGCGAATCGTACCATTGGGCGACTTCCACATCTGCTTCAATTTAAACTCCTCCACGCGGGCTTCGTCGGGCGTGATGGTGGCGCACTTAATACCCACGCCGTGCATTTTAATGGCGTTGGCCGCGTCAATGGTAACCTGGTCGTTGGTAGCGTCGCGGGCTTCAATGCCCAAGTCGTAATATTTAATATCAATTTCTAAATAAGGCAGAATCAGTTTTTCTTTGATAAACTTCCAAATAATTCGGGTCATTTCGTCGCCATCTAACTCCACTACGGAATTGGCTACTTTGATTTTGTCCATGCGTTTTTGTTAAAAAATAGGTTAAAATATAAAATTGATATGAGTCAATAAAGGCACAAATATAGGACAACCACCCCATTTTTTTTGATTTTTTTTGTACACTCAACAATAAACCCCAAACAAATCCCGTTTGGAAGTGATAGAATTGATTTAAGTAATCTGTTTTTGCTTGTTGTCTCTTTTCAAATTCTTTCTCTATTTTTTGACGCATCAAAAACTACTTTCTGCCATTACCGCTTTTATTTTTTCACTAATCTATACATCTGGATACACTTTTTACTTGTTTTTTTATTCATGTTTCACCTAAATTATTAAAAATCATGCAAGAAGATCAGCAGCGTAAAAGTTCGTTTGCCTGGATAGGCTTAGTAATCATGACATTGGCCGCTGGGGCTTTTGGTTTTTTGTATTTCGACCAAAAGAACTTAGCCACGGAGCGGGAAGCTACCATTATGGAAAAAGCCCGAGAATTGGTGCTCACCGAAACAAAACTGGACTCGGTATCAGCGGCCTTAGATGCCAAGATTGGTGAAGTGAAAGCACTCGGTGGCAACATTGAAGAGTTGATGACGGTAAAAGCGCGTTTAGAAAAAGATAAAATCGCGTTGCGCAAAGGCAGTAAAGTAGAAATTGCCAAATATACCGCCAAAATCAAGGAATACGAAGTATTTTTAGCCCAAAAGGACGAGGAAATTACCAAGTTGCGGGGCGAAAATGAGGTGCTGATTTCGAGCAACCAAACGCTAAACACCGAAAATACCACCCTCAAAACCGACCGCGAGGTACTGACCAAAGACAAGCAAGTATTGTCAGATTCGGTGGCTACGTACGGTAAACTCAACCAAGAATTGACCGAAAAGGTAAACATTGGAGCGGCTTTGCGGGCGCAAAATGTGCGCGTGCTGGCCATCAATAAGCGGGGCAAAGAAAAAGAAGGAGACCAGTATAAGGCCAAGCGCGTAGAAAAAATAAAGGTGGTGTTTAGTTTGCCCCAAAACGAGCTAACCAAACAAGAAGACAAAGAAATTGTGATGCGTTTGATAGATGCCAACGGTGGCGTTATAGCCCACGACCCTATCAATTCTAAATTCAATTTGAAAGGACAGGAGCTGGCCTATACCCTCAAAGACCGCGTGGCTTTTACCAACAACAACCAATTTGTGGAAATGACCTACGACAACAGCGAGCGTTTCAAACCAGGTAATTATAACGTAGAACTCTACGCCGAAGGCTTCAAAATTGGTGTCGGCAATTTTACGATTAAGTAATTGTTAATCAAGTGTTTGTAAAGGTTGGAAGCTGATAATGATTATCAGTTTCCAACCTTTTTTTGTTTTGTTCCAACCTTTTTTAACTTTGTAGCGTCCTGTTTTTACAACTACTTGCATGATTGATGAGCGTACGTTAATAGAACGGTGTCAAAATAAAGACCGCATAGCCCAGCGAATGTTTTATGAACATTTTGCAGGTAAGATGCTGGTGGTTTGTCAGCGGTACAGTAGGAGTAATTTTGAGGCCGAAGACGTGTTGCAAGATGCTTTTGTGAAGATTTTTACTCAAATCCACACCTTTCGGTTTGATTGTCCGCTTGATGCGTGGGTACGGCGTGTGGTGGTTAATACGGCTATTTCAAATTTTAGAAAAGAAAAAATAGCCCACGCCCAAACCGACATTGACCATCAAACCGAAAGCATTTCAATACCCGCAAACGCGCAAACCGACGTGCAATATGAGCAATTGTTGAAAGCCGTACAAAGTTTGCCCATTGGCAGCCAGACCGTGTTTAATTTGTACGCCATTGAAGGGTATCAGCACCAAGAAATTGCCCAAATGTTGGGCATTTCGGAGGGGACTTCCAAGTCGCAGTATGCGCGGGCGAAGCAGTTGTTGCAACAAAAATTGAAAATCCAGAACTTGGAACATTGACAAATACCGAACGAAAATGAGCGACGAAGATTTTGAAAAACAATGGCGTAAAGCGTTTGAGGGCAGTTCTCAAAAGCCACCGTTGTCGGTATGGGAAAAAATTGAAACCCGACTCGACCAACATGACGACGCGCCCGTTGTGATTCTGCCTTGGTGGAACCGCTTCGGCTGGGCGGCTGGTGTGGCCGCCGCCGTGAGCGTGCTGCTGGTAGTGGGGTGGAGTTGGTGGCAGCCCACCAAACCCACCTCACCCTCCGAGGAGGGGATTGTCGCAGCAGCACGCACCGCCAAACCCACCCCGCCCTCCGAAGAGAGGATTATCACAGCAACCCGTACCGCCAAACCCACCCCGCCCGTTGGACATTCCTCCGCCGAGGAGGGGATTATCGCAGCAACCCGTACCGCCAAACCTGCCCCGCCCGTTGGGCATTCCTCCGAGAAGGGAATTATCACAGCAAGACGTGCTGCCAAACCTGCCCCGCCCGTTGGGTATTCCGCCGAGGAAGGGATTATCGCAGCAATATCATCGTTAGAAAAAGGCCGTGAAACGACCGAACGGGTAGCAAAAAACAATCAAATTTCTGACCAATCAATTAAAAAAATGGCTGATAATGAATTAGTTACCAGCCAAATAACTGTTCCAGACTCTCCCAGTCAGCCGTCTGTGTTGGTGCTCAATCCGCTTGCGCCCAAAGGCTATAAACGCCTCTTGGGACTGGCCGCGCGGAAGCCGTGGGTACATTACGAAACCCCAAAAACCAACAAGCAACCGCCAACTCCCACAAAAATTTATTGGGCTGCCCTCAACGTAGCCCCTACCAGTTTCAACTCAGGGTTGAGCATTCCAAATGCGGGCGGTTCAAGTTTTAAGAGCCTCAATACTTCCAACACCGCTCCCAGCGAGCGCAGCCGTGCGGCGTTGTCGGTAGTAGTGCAGTCGCAGGTGGGATTGCAATTGGGCAAGCGTTGGTCGTTAGAAACGGGCATTGGTTATTTGCAGGGCAATTCGGTTTATAGTGCTGCTACTTTTTTAAATACTGCCTCCAATTTTACGAGCAACTCACTGGAAGTAGCCATTGCTCAAAGCCCCTCCAACAATTCGGGGCTTGCTATGTTAGATGCTTCCAAAAATACGTCGCCTTTCAACAGCCCTCAATTCTCCAGCCAAGTGGTGCAAAGTACGTTGCAAGAAGTCAAAAATCAGTATGGTTTTTTGCAAGTTCCCGTGCAGGCGGGGTACGCGCTCTGGCCCAAACGCAACAAGCTGTCGGTGTGGGCGGTGGGTGGTTTTATCAATAACATTAGGCTGCAAAATCAGTTTGAAAATGGTCGCAACAATACCCTTACTTTTGGCACGGGCGAAGGCCCATTTCGGACCTTCTCGGTGGCCACTACCACGGGACTGCGCCTGCAATATCAGCTTGCTACCCGTTGGAGTGCCACCCTGACGGGCAACTACCAGCGCACCCTCGGTACAACCACTTACGCCAACGCCGCCTTCGCGGCACGCCCGTGGTGGGTAGGTATGGGCTGGGGCTTGCGCTACGGATTTTGAGAACTATAACATCAAAAACTGCGATAAGCAAAAATACGATTGTTGCGCCACCACGCGCCTCACAAATGATTATACGCGAGGCTTTTACACACCTATCAAGTCGCCTTCGTCGAGCAACTATTTGACCACTTTCTTCCAACTGTCGAATATCTCTTCAAATATATCTCGATACACAAAGCTGGGTGGACTGGCAGGTATCATTATTTCTTTGAGCCGGTCGCCTTTGGGCTTACGACCGTAAGAAAACTTAAACCGATTTGAGGTAACACACGCAGCATAAAATATTTTTTCTTGCAGGGTCATTTCTACTTTGGGAATTAGCACCGACACGTTGCTGTTGGGGACGAAGCTGAAAGACGAAACATAGGTGTAAGAATGGCTACCCTGCCCGTCGGTTGAAACATAAATGGTATTGTCAGGGTAAATGTGCTTTTCATCAACTTGTAAACTGTCCACGTAGCCTGCTATGCTTCCTGCGTAACTTTGGGAAGGTCTAATATACCTGATGTCTGTATCAAATTCGAGGTCTTCTTTTACTTCTACTTGCGATGAGGCCAGGCCATTGTAAACATGAAACAAGTTGCTCAAAGCCACTAATCCATTGGTCTGTTTTGTTTTTGAACGATTAGAAAACTGCAAATCCAGCAAATCGTTCAGTAATCTATACGCCAAATATTTTTGGGTATTTTTTTTGAATAACTCAAAATCTATTTTTTCGTAATTTGCCACCAAATAATTTTCGGCGCACCATTCATCTTCTGCTTTCAGTTCTTTGGTCAGGCTTAATCCATCTTTTGTTTCGCGGTTGATGTATGTGTTGAGCCAGTCTTCTTTTTTCAAAGTCCAGCTATCGTTCAAATCAACGCGACCTTTTGCCTTGGTTTTCACAAATCCATCTTCACGCCAATAGCCCAGCCAAGTTTTTTTTCCTTTTGGGTGCGGAATGTGCGCCGTAATGACAAAAATACAAGTTACAACGCCCACTTTTGAGTTATGAAACAAATCTTCGGGCATTGACATAATGGCCTCTAAGGTATGGTTTTCGAGAATGTGTTTTTTTCTTTCAAGCACTTCTCCTTTTGTAGCTATTGCACAACTTAAAGGTATAATTGCCAAGCACTTACCACCTTTCTGTAAAGTATTTAGGTTGTTTATTACAAAATCTAATTCCTCTAAATCTGATTTTTTGCTTTTATAAGGCGGATTCAGAAAGCCGATTGTTGGTTTAAATTTTTCATTTATTTGGCTTGCCACCTCAAAGCAATCGCCCAGATATACGTTGGTTTTTCCATCTCCGTGAATAATCATGTTGGAAATACCCAAAGCGTAAATGTCATCTTGGTATTCTATGCCAATCAGTTGATTTTTCTTGATATTTGAAATCTTGGTGGTGTTTCCTTTGGCATCTTTTATCATTGTTTTCATGCCACTAATCAAAAAACCGCCCGTTCCCATGCAGTTATCAAGCAGCACAGAATCTTGATTAACGCCCGCAATTTCGGTAAACAATTCGGTGATATGTGGCGGTGTTAGTACAATACCCAAGCCCTTATCGCTGTTGGCGTAGCGCAAAAATTCAATGTAAAACTGACCAAGTGTGTCAAAATATTGGTGCGTTCGCATAAAATTATTAACATTGGTTTCTATGCCTTTTATCAGTTCAACAAAAAAATATTTATCGGTTGTGATGGTGGTGTTGGTCAGTACAAACGAGTAGGCTTGTTTCAGATTATTTACTTTGTCGGTTGGGATATTTGCATTGCTAAATTCGTCTGCAATGGTCGAGAGCAAATTATTTGCTAATTGTTCGGGTTTTTTGTGCGCCAAAAAGCTACCCTTAAATGCAGGATTTTGCAGGGCAATCAAAATGCCGCTTATCAATAGGCTTCGTTGCGCTTCTTTTATTTTTTTGCTGTGGAGTAGGTCGTTTAATTCTTTGGTATATTGTAGTAGTTTCAAATAATCTTGATTGAATTTCATATCGCTCTGCACATAAGCGGCATAATAATCGTTTAACGGCAGTATCTCTTTGCCCAAAAAACTGTGCACTTTTTGAGTATTTTTCAGTTGTAGGTAATGTGATATTTTTAGTTCAGCTTCGTTTTCACCGCTTACTGCAATGGCCAGTATATCAAATTCTTTTGACAAAAATGACGCATACAATAGCACGCCATCAACCGCATATTCACTGTATTTGTCAAGTGTTGGGCTTTGGTGTTTTTTAATATCGGCTTTGCACTCAATCACAATCAGAAAATCTGTGTGTTCTGTTGAGCGGACAATAAACTCTGGATAGCCTCGACCCATGCCTTTTTTAGAGGCATGGGTCAATAATTTGTCAACTACGGCAAAATCGCTCTTTTGCTCTTCAACTACGGTATTAGCATTATCAAAATACCCATTTTTACGCAGGTATTTTCTTACGATGTTTTCGGTTTTTCTTTCGTTTACCATCTAATGAACCATTTGAAAATCAGTTCCCAAAGTTACATTTTTTCAATGAATTAACTTTCGTATTATTTTTGATTTTACTCATTTTACACACCTATCAAGTCGCCTTCGTCGAGTGGTATTTTTTCTTCGATGTAGGCTACAATCAAGTCGGCAATGTTGATGCCCGTGGCTTGTTCAATGCCCCGTAGCCCAGGCGACGAGTTTACCTCCATAATCATTGGCCCACGCTTCGATTGAATCAAATCTACGCCCGCTACTTTTACGCCTAAGGCTTTGGCTGCCAAAATGGCCGCTTTTTCTTCTTCGGGCGTTAGCACAATGGGCGTAGCACTACCGCCTCGGTGCAGGTTGGACCTAAAATCGTCGGCGCGGCCTTGGCGTTTCATGGCGGCCACCACGCGGTTGTTAATCACAAACGCCCGCACGTCGGCCCCGTTGGCTTCGGCAATGTATTCTTGCAACAATACGTTGGTTTTGAGGCCATGAAACGCCTCCAACGTGGACTTGGCGCTGGCGGTGGTTTCGGCCAATACCACGCCTACGCCCTGCGTTCCTTCCAAAAATTTCAAGATAACGGGCAAACCTCCCACTTGCTTAATGAGTTTTTCGAGGTACTTGGTTTGGTTAGAAAAAACCGTTTTGGGTATTTGAACCCCCGCTTTGGACAACACTTGTAGGCTACGCAGCTTGTTGCGCGACCGCAAAATGGCCTGCGACTTCACGGCCGTAAAAACTTTCATCATCTCAAACTGCCGTACCACCGCGCAACCGTAGTCGGTGGCCGACGCGCCAATGCGTGGAATAACGGCATCTATTTGTTCGAGGGGCTTGTTTTTGTACAAAATGGTGGGTTTTCCTTCTTCAATCAACACCTGGCATTCCAAATGATTGACCAAAAGTGCTTCGTGGCCACGTTTGCGAATGGCTTCCAGGAGTCGTTTGGTGGAGTACAATTTTGGGCCAGTAGAAAGAACGGCAATGCGCATAAGATTTTTGAGTTACTGAATAACTGAGTGGTTGTGTTGGCAAACCAACCGCCAAATTTAGAAGGAAGGTTTAGATTGGCAATGTTAAGTTTTGGTCAATGGGCGTTGTTTTTGCAAAAGCGAGAGGTTTTCGAGGGTTACGTCCACCAAAAAACGGTTGCGCAAAAACTTGCGTCCCAGCAAAACAGGGAAACGCATACTGGTGCGGTCGGCGAGCGAAAATTCGGTTTTGATGGTTTTGCCAAACACCACCACCAACGTTTTGACGACGTATCGCAGCTCGGCCTGCCCAAAAGAATTTTTGACGCTTTTGAGTTCAAATTCTTCGGCCACAAATCGTTGCTTTTTTTGGCCTTTTTGAGCGGGCAAATCGAAGCTCAACTTGTTGTTTTTCAGCAGTTTAATTTGGGTACAATGAATAGCCGACGTGTAAGCTCCCGTGTCTATTTTGGCCCGAACGTTGGTGAGACCCCACTCTGGAAAATCGAGCGAATCGGTGCGGCCAATGAGCGGTTTTGAAATTTTATTTTTAACCACTTTTTTCATTGTTTCAAGTGCAAGGCAGCGGTAAGCGACAGGTCTAAAAACAAAATTTTGGCGCGGGCGTTGCGTTCTAAATGGTAGTAGGCTTGGGTGATTTCCTCCACCAAAAGTGCAATGGCGGCGGGGGCTACGGTGTCGCCAAAGCGTTGCACAAAAGTCAGTTCTTCGTTTTGAATGCGCAGCAAAGCCGCCGCGCCGTTTTGCCACAAAAACATATCTCTGAACAAATTGAGGCCATAATCGAACAATCCCTTTTGTTTTTCTTTGGTAAAAGCGTCAAAATCATCGGCCAATTTGACGAGCTGCACGTAGTCGCGGCGATAGGCGGTGCGCATCCAGTTGGCAAACCACTCAAAGCGGTTGTCGTCGGCTTCGGAGGCCAAATGCCTGGCCGTGGCCATGTTGCCTTCGCTGAGGTAGGCTATTTGCTGGGCGCGTTTGGGGTCTATGCCTTTTTGTTGCAAATAGTCGGCTACTTCGGCATCTGAAAACCCCCGCACCGCCACCCGCTGCGCCCGCGATATGATGGTAGTCAGGAGTTTGTCCGACTGGCTGGTTATCAACAAAAACAGGGTTTTGGCGGGCGGTTCTTCCAAAATTTTCAAAAGCGCGTTGGCCGACTGCCCATTCAGGAGTTCGGGTTGCCAAAGTAGCATTATTTTGTACTCGCCTTCGTAGGCTTTGAGCGACAGTTTTTTGATGATATTCCGCGATTCTTTAATCGGAATAATGCCCTGCTGGTTGTTGGTGGCGTTGATGTGGGCCAGCCAATTGGGCAGGGTTTGGTAGGGGCTTTCGGCAATGAAAGTGCGCCACTGCGGGGTGAGTTCGGCCAGTAGCTCTTCGCCATCTTTGGGCGCACGCGGCAGCGGAAATATGTGGTGAATGTCGGGGTGGGCCAATTTTTTCATTTTGATGCAAGAAGCGCACCGCCCACAAGCGTCGTGGGGTTGTGGGTCTTCGCAATTGACAAACGTGGCAAATGCCAACGCCAACGCCAAGCCTGCCCCGCCCGCTGGCCCGTCAAAAAGCTGGGCGTGGGCCACGTGGTTGTTTTGCACCGACCTAATGAGGGCGCGTTTGGTGTCTTCGTGGCCGATGATGTCTTGAAAAAGCAAAGCGAAAATGTAGATATGACGAAGGGCAAAAGTAGTAAATCTAACCTTAACGCCCAATTGATTACTTTTGTAGCGATTAATAAAGTTGCTGATTACTGTTTCATTACCAACTGCATTAATCAACATAACTAATGATTTGTAGCTTCGTAACAGGAAAATGAGCATTGATGGTTTCAAAAGTAGATTTCCACCTCCAACGCTCCTGCGTAGAGCAATTCTTGGAGGCGAGCCAAGGCCAACTGCTGAAATTTGGCAAAATCGGCGGTAATCTCGGCTTGGTCGAAGTAGGACGCGGCGGCGGCTATGGCCGCTTCAATGCAGGTGGACTGCTCCAAAAACGCATCAAGCAGCACCATGTTGAGCGGGTCTAAAACCATGCTTTTTTCGGCAAGTGCAAAAATATCTGGCAGCAGCAACGTTTGCTGCAAATTGCCTGCTTCGGTGGTGGTTTCGAGGAGTTGGGCGTGGGGTGAAAAGTACAGATTTTGGTGCAAAATAGACTCAATAGGCAAGCCAAACAAATCTTGCACGGCGCGGTATTGGCGCACATCGCGCTCATAATGCGCTTGGTATGCCTCAGTGGGTTTATGCTGATAATAGCGACAATCCATTTCTACACCTGCAGCTTGGCAAGCTTCTACAATGCGGTAATAGTATTCGGGATAATCTTGCCGTAGCCGCCGCGCCAAGTGGCGGCAGGTTTCGGGTTGGCGTTTAAAATCTCCTAAGGCATGAATGAATTTGGTTTGGTGGGGGACGGCACCAAAATTTGCTAAACCAGGGTAAGATGAATCTGCGATGGCTAAGTGCTGCATTTGACAGCATACAGGAATGTGCTTTTGGGAGGCCAAGGCCGAAAAAATACCTTGCTCCATGAGCATATTCAAGTTTCTGGCATCAAGTAAGTCGAGATATGGCTCGTTTTGTCTGGCAAATGTTTTTACTTTTTGGGCATATTCTTTAAAAAAATCAGTGTCAAATCCGCCAATAATCCCTGCGTTACAAGTCAAAAAATGGGGATTGATAACGTCCAAATAATCTGGCACAAACCCACCAACGCTGCGGAGTTGTGCCAGCGCACTAGTATAAAAGACAAACCCAAATTCAAAATTTTGGACTATTAGGCGGTTGTTTAGCAACGCTTTGCTAAATTGTTCCCAAATAAATACGTCACCGTCCACGTGCAAGAAAGGTGTGCTTTGGTAACTATAAGCATGAATTTTGGCCAACGCCCACAACTTACTTGGGTAGCCATTGAGTTCGTCCAGCACCACCTTTACGTGGGTGTAAGGGAGTTGTAAAGTATCTATCAAAATGGCTTTGCCCGTTTGGTCGGTTATGAGTTCTACCTCTTCATAAAACTGCCTCAACTGCGCCACACTCAACGCCCATGCCATCCAATGATATTCTGCCGACAGCCAGCCAGCGGCGTTATGAAGCGGCGACTCAATGGCTGGATTTGACCAAAAAGATTGAATAATTTTCATTTCCTAATTTACGTTATATTTGTGCGTGATGAACCCATTTTTTGCCGCTTGATAAATTTTTGCAAAAAAAGTGTTAAAAATTTGGATTTTTTTTTATCAAATTTGAATTGTCAAAACCAGCAGCCACGCGGAGTGGCCGCCCTAACCCTTTGGCAACCAAGCAAATGAAAAGTAAATTTGGCGGATTAGACTTTGGTAGTGTTGAGGTGCTATCAAGACAGCAGCAGAGTAGAGTAACGGGTGGAAATGGTGGTTATCCATCGTTCTGGCCTTCTCCAAACAATGGACTAAGTTACCCCGCGCCTCCCCAAGGTGGAAGTGGTGGTAGTCCTGGTTATTCAGGCCCTCCAAACTACGGTGGTGGTAGTGGCATTAATGGTTTGCCTCCCACTACAATTGGGGGAGTAACTTGCCCAGGAGGAACACATATATACACTCCTTCTTCCAATCCAGGTCAATCGGGCTCCTATTCGTGTGGATAGGTTCAGTAGCCCATTTTGTATCAAAAAATACCATATTTGGTACAGAATATAGACACTATCTTTGTTTATTTACATTTTTATTTCAACCTAAAACTTCCAAAATTGAAATAAAAATGTGAATAAAGCGATATCAAAGGAGCATAAATTTGGTTCAACTAAGACCAAAACTTTTGTAAAATCTCAACTTTGAGATAGGTTGCTGAGTCTTTACCAAAAAGTTTCCCTTTTTTTTGGATAAATAACTACTTTTGAGTTGTTGAAAAAGTAGTTGAAGAGATGACTTTTTTGCGATGAAAATTTCCTTTTTTGTTTTTACACTTTTGGTTACGCTACATGCTACAGGTCAAAGCATATCTGGACAAGTTGTTGATGTGCAGACCAAACCAGTGCCGCCGTTTTTAATTACTGGTGATATACTTTCGCAAAAAACGATGCTCGTTCCAACATCCAAAGACAAAGTTTATATAAGTCTTAATGATGTCTTTTTTTTGCGTGGAGATACGCTCATTTACCGTGCTCATGCCTTGAATGGGCGCAGAAGTAGCCAATCGGGGATATTGTACGTAGTGCTTCGCAATAAAACGCAAGTGTTTTTTAAGCACAAAATATCACTGCAACAAGGCGTGGGAGGTGGCCACTATGTTGTCCCCGATTCGTTGGCTGCTGGGGTGTATCAAATCATTGCCTACACTAACCTAACGCGAAACACAGGGGAGGACTTCATGTTTCGCCAAAACATTCGGATTATAGGCGAGCAGGTTACCGAACCCCTTAGTCCATTTTCGGTATTTTTTTATCCTGAAAGCGGGGTACTGTTGAGTGAGATTAATAATCGCGTGGTGGCACGTATCAGCGGAGAGGTGCCACCAAATACCACGGGACGGTTGCTTCAAAACGACAGTTTGTTGCTTGAATTACAGCTTGATACGGCAGTAATACAAACTTTTTTTGTGAAGCCCTCTGAGAAATCAAAGCTTGATTTTCGGCTTTCTGACGGCCAAAAACTACCTTTTCCTGCTCCTGTTCAGGGCTACACTATGCAAGTAGATGCCCTCAACGACCCCAACTACGTGGTGGTACGGCTGCTCAACAACTTGCCGCAAACAGCGCGTAACCCGCTCCGTTTGCTGGCCTACGCCGCCGATTCGGTTGTTTTTGAGGCAGAAATACTCCCCCAACGTAACCTTACTACCATTCGTATGAGCCGCCAAGAACTTGGTGTCGAAGGCCAAATAGAATTACTACTGCTCGACGAAACCCACCATGTGCTGGCTGCTCGTGCAGTTTATTTATCTCACAATGGTATTTATACTTCGCATCTACAGTTTCAAAACGACTCGTTAAAAGTGCAGATTGTAAGCCCTTCGCAAACCTTGCCTTTTGAGGGGCGTTTGGCCGTTTGGTTGCGCTATTTTGACCCACCTGCCGAACTCCCAATCAATCATTATTTGGATATTGGAGCGTTTATTGCTGACGTTTCGCCCAGTTTTGATTTGACACAACTCAAAATCATAGATCAACTCTTGATAGCTACACCATTTTCCAACAACCTAAAACAACCCGTAAAGGCGTTGGAATTAGAAAAGGGATTTGTGTTTTCGGGAAAGGTAAGAAATAACAATAAATCATTAATAACGCCCGCTCAACTCACTGGTTTTATACAAAATGATAGTGTGAAAGTTTTGTTTACTGGCAAAACCAACACCAAGGGGTATTTCACCACCGAGCCAATGCAGTTTTATGGAAAGGCCAGCTTAGTGGCAAAGGCCACCGCAGCAAACAACAAACTTTTGACCATTGATTTTGACCAGCCCGATTCTTTCCTCCCTAATTGGCGTGAGGCTTTTGTTCCCCCATCTAAGCCTTTACTCAAATCGCAGGCTGATGCGACCGCTTTTCTGAACAAACGTAAGAGCCAAACCCTGCAAGAAGTAGTAGTAAAAAGAAAAAGAGCAACTCCGCGCGATTCAAGAAAACCCTACCTTTTTGCCGATGCTACTATAAAAATAAACGATGAACGTATGAGAGGGCAGCGATTGTTTGAAATATTGCAAGGTAAATTAGGGGGGATTTTGGTAGATGAAGACAGGGGAGTAACCAACTTGAGATTGCGAGGGTCTATGGGTATTTTTATAAATGGCACACCCAGCACTTGGGGCAATGAGCGTTATGTTTTGGCCAATGAAATTGCCTCCGTTGATGTACTAATGAATCCTGATTTGGCGTTGGGTATGGGTCAATCTGCACCGTTTGGGGGTATCAATATTTTGCTAAAAAAACCAAGCGACATTGTGTATAAGGAAGATACTCAACGCATCGAAATAGATGGTTACACATTTTTTAACGAACGCAGTAACGTTTGGCAAAATACCGTTCAAGGCTGGTTCTTGTATGAGTTAAATTTTAAAAATGGTGAAGCCCGCGTGGCACTACCCCAACCCCGCAACCCCATTCGTTCGGTCAAAATAGAAGGTATGGACGGGCAAGGTAGGGGTATTTTTGGGTCAAAGCGGTTGGAGGAATAAAACGATAAAAGATGCATTACTTGTTGAAGCATGAAAACATCATTGAAGTCCGCTTTAATTGTTATAATACAGCTTTTGGTTTCTTGTCAAGAAAAACCTGCCGATAATACCGTGCCTTTGGCGTGGTCGCCGCAAAACCCAGCCGATAGTAAGATTCTGCGTATATTTCAAGAAACGAACTTTCAGTTTATTGAAACCAGATCCGCTGCCGACCAAAGTTTGGTAACAAATCCTGGGCAGCGGCTCATTGCCAAATGGCACAATACAGACACCGTAACGGTTTTTGTAGATACTCGAAGCTACTTGTACCCATCTTTGGTGAGTAAAACCCAAATGATGCTCGACGAATTTAACAAACTTGTAAAAAAGCCTTACTTCAAGCTCACCAATAATGCCGAAGCTAATGTGTTGATTTTTAGAAGCGATGCCGATGCTTTTCAAAAATATTACCAAATTCGCCCCAGCGTAGAACGGGGCTTTGTAGGGCAGGTTTTCTACGGCGACGGCAACAGTTTTGACCTTTACGCTTTGAATAACAACGGCAAAGCAAAACTTTGGCTGTCTGACACTTACGTTGTGTATTTCGACCGTTTATTACGGCACGAATTGGGGCATATTTTGGGTTTAAACCACACTCGAGACACCGACAGCTTTATGTTTCCAATTGCTATTGCGGGGGCTCCTAACCAGTTAAGTAGCCATGACCAAAAAGTAATTCAAATCTTATACGACCCACGCATCAAAGTAGGCACAAAATATGTTGACTGTGAGCCTGTTTTAAAAGAATATTTGAAATGAAAAGGGAATAGCACCTTTTACGGTATATGAACAGTCCAATCAGTAAACCGAAAACCACCCCATCATGTCTTTGCTATTTAGTGTCTGCACGGAAAGTTAAAAATAATATATAAGATGCTGATAATAAGAGCATTATGTACAGTTTTTTCATTTGAATATTTTGGTCGTTTTATTGTTAATTAGGCAAAAAACGACTCAAAACGTACTTATATTACATATTTTCAAGCATCGAACAAAAATATGTATCAAACATTCAATAGTTGCCCCCTTTTCTTACAGACACTATTTATGAAACAACGTTTTGCTATATTCTTACTTTTGTTGCTGGCAAAAATTGCCCAGGCTAATGCCCAATCTACTTTCAAGGTGCATTTTACCTATGAAAAATGCGCTAAGGAAAAAGCGTTTAGTTTTTGGTTTCATGATGGAGAAAAAAGAATTCCAGCTCATGTATCTAAATTAAAAAATGAATACATTATTACAGGAAAACTGAAAATCAAATACACATATTTACAGATAGAGCAAAGAGCCGATAATGATTTTCGTTCTTTCGACCGTTTCATAGTCAATCAAGTTCCTGCTAAAATTCATTATGTAAAATGTGATACCAATAACAGTTTCTCATATTGGAAAGATGTAAAGATTGAAAATGCTGAGCTCTTTATTTACCCACCTTCCTTATATAGGTTTTGTGTCGAAGAGCTAAAAGCAGACGGTGAAATACGCCGCCAACTTTTAAATAATACAAGCTCAGAGGCTGAAGTTACAAAATTGATGAAAGACTTGCACGCCGCCACACAAAAACTATTTGATAAACAGTTAGATTTTTTGAGTACACATTCCGATAGCGTTTCCTATCTATTTTTGCTAAGAGATTTGGTTGAAAATCAAGACGGCATAGAATCTGACAAATGCGAAGAGGTTTTTAGGGCTTTCCCTTCCGAAATTCAAAATAGTCCCGAAGGAAAATTATTGCTTAAAACTATTCAGACAAAAAGAACGCGCGCCATAAACAAACCAGAAGTAGGCAAAATAGCCCCCACATTTGAAACGAAAGATATCAAAGGTAATTTGGTAAAACTGAAAAACTTGAATGGCAAATATGTGCTATTGGTATTTTGGGCTACCTGGTGCGCCCCTTGCGTCAAAGAAATACCTCAGATAATGGACATCAGAAAAAAATACGCCCCCGAAAAATTGGAAGTTATAAGTATTTCGCTTGACAAAGACCATCAAAAACACAGGGTATTTGTGAATAAAAAGAAAATGGATTGGACGCAGATTGTTGGTGCAAAAACCCTCACACAAAACTATTTCATTGACAGTCTTCCCGAAACTGTACTCATAGATCCAGCGGGTAAGATAGTTTATATAGGTATGGGTTATGATGAAACCGTTCTGCAAAAAACACTGGCTTCGTTGCTGTGAAAATCTATTGTTTAAAACATCATTGAATAAATATCAAATTATACCGTGACAATCTTCCCCTACCTCTTCCAAATCCTCAATATCAATTATACCAAAGCAAGAGGTGGAGAATCGTGTTATGAGTTCGCTGGTGGCTTATTCGGGCTTTTTAGATACTTACCGCATTGCTAATTTGGCCATTAAGATACCACCCGATCAGTTACCATTAGCCACTTTGCCGTGTATAGCTCATTGCTACAGCTTCAGCAGTCCGCCCTATTTTGTGATAGTAGAAAGCATAGAATCAGGGCAAGTGTCCTATCATGATGGCCAAAAAGCGCACAAAGTAGCCCTGACGGAATTTCAAAACAGTTGGTCGGGGCATTTGCTGTTATTGTCCCTTAGTGCCCAAAGTGGTGAGCCTAACTATGCCAAGAACCGCCGCCAAGAACAGCGTACTACCGTAGAAAAATGGTTAACTTGGGCGGGGGTAGCAGGGCTTGTAATGGCCACTGTAAGGGGCAACACGTCCATGGAATTATCATTAAACGCTCTTTTGGGTGCGTTGTACGCGCTGGGGGCCTGGGTATCGGTGTTGTTGCTTCAAATAGAGCATGGCAAAGTATCGGCCTTGGTCAATAAAATTTGCGGTTTGGCGGTGTCAGGCCAAAGTAAGGATTCGGGTTGCCAAAGCGTTACTAATGCCGCAGGGAGTAAATTGTGGGGTGTGAGTTGGGCTGAGATAGGCATCTTGTATTTTGGGGGTGGTTTGGTAGCGTTGGGCGCGGGAAGCGCGGGGCAGCCGCTGGCCTATTTGCATTTGCTCACGTTGTTTTATGTTCCCTTTTCGCTTTATTATCAGGCGTTTGTGGTACGGGCTTGGTGTGTACTTTGTTTGGTGGTGCAGGCCATCAATATAGCCATAGCAGGGCTTTGGTATAGCCACCTAATCGAAGCGTCTAATCGCCCCGAATGGGGAATAAGTATGTTCCCCCATTGGGACGGTACGCCTCGCGGGTTAGGGGGCTTTGTACTTTTGGGGGCTTTTTGGTTCATACTCAAACCCATCTGGCAGCGAGCGCGGCAATTGCCCAATGTTCAACACCAACTGGAACAATACAAAGAAGATAGTGCTTTGTTCTTGTCGCATCTCTACGCCCAGCCAGCCGTGCAAATGCATGCATTGCCCAACGAAACCCAAATTGGAAACGTAGATGCCCCCGTGGTGGTGTTGATGGTGAGCAACCCACACTGCAACCCTTGTAAAGATGCTTATGAAGAACTAACGAGTTGGGCGCAGTATTTTGAAGACGAAATGCAGCTCAGAATTAGGCATATTCACAGCGGCGAGGCATCATATCAAACCCACGACGATTGGGCGCAGGAAGTAGGTATTGAATACACGCCTACGTTGTTTATCAATGGACACCAATTGCGTACGCCCTACGGTGTCAAAGACGTTTGGCGGCACGTTCGGGCATTGTCAGAATAAACCCCAGCTTAGTATGCCCAAATCCTTCCCCCACTATCGCCAAATGGACGCTATGGACTGCGGACCCACCTGCTTGCGCATGGTGGCCAAGTACTATGGGCGGAGCTACGGGGCGCAAGAGCTGAGAGAGTTGGCGCAAATTGGCAAAGATGGGGTCAATCTGCTGGGTATTTCGGATGCGGCCGAGGCCATTGGTTTCCGCACATTAGCCGTCAAAATTACTTACGAAAAACTCGTGTCAGAAGCCCCGCTTCCTTGTATTGTGCATTGGGGCGGTCCGTCGTTACGGCATAATCATTTTGTGGTGGTCAGCCCCCCCAACCCCCAGAGGGGGAGCTTTTCCCCCTTCTCCTTCAAAAGGAGAAGGGGGCAGGGGGTTGAGGTTGCCGACCCTGCCGCTGGCTTGCTTACCTATACCCGTGCCGAGTTTGAGAAACAATGGGCTACCACCCGCAACGACACCGAACAAGTGGGCATTGTACTCCTGTTGGAGCCCACGCCCCAATTTCACAATCTCAAAAGCGATACCGAAAATACTGATAAGAAAGCAAAAAACACTCCCTTCGGGAACAAGGGAGTTGGTTATTTGTTTCAGCATCGCCGCTTGGTAGGACAGTTGGCGGTGGGGCTGCTGGTGGCCAGTTTGTTGCAATTAATTTTCCCGTTCCTCACGCAGTCGGTGGTAGATGTAGGCGTGCAAACGCGCAACCCATCGTTTGTATTGGTAATATTGCTGGCGCAGTTGGCCCTCACGCTGGGGCGTACTTCGGTCGAGTTCATTCGGTCGTGGCTATTGATGCACCTCAGCACGCGGCTCAACTTAGCCCTGCTCTCCGATTTTTTGATTAAACTCACCCGCCTCCCGCTGTCGTTTTTCGATACCAAGCAGTTTGGCGACATCATGCAGCGCATCAATGACCACCACCGCATTGAGCAGTTTTTGACGGGTCAAACCCTCAACACCCTATTTTCGTTGTTCAATCTGGTGGTTTTTGGGGCAGTATTGGCTTTTTACAACCTCACCATTTTTGGCGTTTTGATGGTGGCGGCGGTACTGTACGCGGGCTGGGTGATGCTGTTTTTGAAATTTAGGCGCAAGTTAGACCACCAGCGTTTCGCGTTGTCGTCGCGCAGTAGCAATAGCTTAGTTCAACTCATACAAGGAATGCACGACATCAGGCTGGCGGGGGCCGAAACGCCCATGCGCTGGCGCTGGGAGCAGTTGCAAACACAGTCGTTCAAACTGGGTATGCGCGGGCTGTCGGTGTCGCAGTGGCAGCAAGCGGGGGCGTTGCTCATCAACGAAAGCAAAAGTATTTTCATTACTTTTTTGTCGGCGCAGGCAGTTATCAACGGCCAACTCACGCTGGGCGGTATGTTGGCCGTTCAGTACATCATTGGGCAAGTCAACGGCCCCATTGAGCAGCTCATTGGCTTGCTGCAATCGGGCCAAGATGCCAAAATAAGTTTAGAACGCCTCAACGAAGTGTATGAACTCGACGATGAAGAGCAACCCGAAGCTACGCGCCACTTGCCCCTCAAAAAACACCTTTACCTCAAAAATGTTACGTTTACCTATACAGGTGCGGGCAACGAACCTGTGTTCAAAGATCTGAATTTGTTTATTCCCGAAGGTAAAGTAACGGCCATTGTGGGGACGAGTGGTAGCGGCAAAACAACCCTATTGAAACTGTTGCTACGCTTTTATGACCCAAGCCCCCTAACCCCCAATGGGGGAATTTTTGTAGGTGGTATAAATTTAGCAACTATTTCGCACAAGTTTTGGCGCAGTCAATGCGGCGTGGTAATGCAAGAAGGCTTTGTGTTTTCAGACACCATTGCTCGCAATATTGCCGTAGGCGTGACGGCTATAGACCGCGATAAACTCTACCATGCCGCCAAAGTAGCCAACATCCTCGAATTTATTGAGTCGTTGCCGTTGGGTTTTCATACCAAAATAGGGCCCGAGGGCAACGGCCTGAGTCAAGGCCAAAAGCAGCGGCTGCTCATTGCAAGGGCGGTTTACAAAGACCCACCCTATTTGTTTTTGGACGAAGCCACTAACGCGCTTGATGCCACCAACGAAGCAACAATTGTAGAAAATCTACAAACGTTTTTTAGGACAAACGCCGCCCAACCCCGTACTGTTGTGGTGGTGGCGCACCGCCTCAGTACCGTTAAAAATGCCGACCAGATTATGGTGCTTTCAAAAGGACAAGTAGTGGAGATTGGCACGCACGCCCAACTAACTTTACAACGAGGCACTTACTACGAATTGGTGAAAAATCAATTAGAACTGGGGAATTGATATGGAAAAAACTTATTTGACTGACACCCCCGAAGGCGCGGCCTTGTTTGAGGAACTTCGTAGTGAGGAAGCCCAAGAACTATTGAGTAATGCCCCGCCCTGGGCGGTACGTTGGGGCAACACCGTTTTTTTGTTTATTCTGTTGGGTATTTTGGGGTTGAGTTTTGTTATCAAATATCCCGAAGTAATCACTGCCCCGTTTCGCCTCACCTCCGACGACGTACCCAAGCCCGTGGTAGCCAAAATTAGCGGACGTTTGGTGAAAATTACTACAAAAGAAAATCAGCAAGTGGCGCGGGGGCAAATATTGGCGTACATAGAAAGCAACGCCCTGCACCAAGAAGTACTGGATTTAGAAAAAGCGTTGGATAGTTTGGCGGTACTCTCCAACGCGGGGCGTTTGGGTATTATTGCGGCGTTTCGTGCCCAAGATTTTCAACAGTTGGGCGAGCTACAAGCCGATTATCAGACATTTATGCAGCAGTTTAGCGAGACCGCCACTTTGTTTGCCAATGGTTATTTGGAAAAAAGGCGCGATTTTATTCGCTACGAACTGACTGACTTAGAACAAAACCACGACCAACTCTTGCAGCAATACGACATTCAAAACAAAGAGTTTAAAATGGCCGAGCGTGAGTTTTTGATGCACAAAAAACTCTACGAGCAAAAAGTAATTGCGTGGGCTGAATACCAAAAAGAGGAGCGAACATTGCTGGCCAAACAATTGCCTTTAAAACACTTGGACATGAGTATTACCAATAACATGAGTGCCCAAACCCAAAAACAAAAGGAAGCCACCGAATTAGAAAAACAGGCCAACGACCAGAAGGTAAAATTTGGACAAGCCCTAAACGCCCTCCGTGCCAACGTGTTGGCGTGGAAAACCCGCTACTTGCTCACCGCACCACGGGCTGGACGGGTGTTTTTTGCGGCACTTTGGCAAGAAGAACAGTCTATAAAGACCGACGAAGTGCTGTTTTATGTGGGAGGTGTGCAAAAAGGGTATTTTGGCGAAGTACGCATTGCCCAAGCCAGCGCGGGTAAAATAAAAGCAGGGCAACGGGTGTTGGTCAAATTTCAGAGTTATCCGTTTGAGCAATTTGGCATGGTAGAAGGGCAAATAAGCCAACTTGCGCCCATGCCACTGGCCGACAGTACGTTTAGGGCAGTGGTGGCTTTACCCAATGGCCTCCAAACTAATGCTCAGAAAACAATACCTTTCAAAAACAACCTCAACGCCACCGCCGAGATCATTACGCAGGATGTAAGCGTAGCCGAAAGGCTCTTTTTTCAGTTACGGCGGTTGCTTAACCGTTGAGTTGGCATGGGGAAACAGACCTCATAAGTCTAAGAAAGCCAGTATGCTAACATCAATCCATCCATTTGAAATCAAATAGACGATAAAATTATTCCGTCTTTGTGTCAAATTCTAAGTTTAGCAGTAAGTTTGAAAGAAAAAAAAATGATAGCCGTAGTACAAAGAGTAAGCGCGGCCTCGGTGGTCATTTCGGGGGCCGTAAAGGGTCAAATTGAAAAAGGTTTTTTGGTGCTGCTGGGCATTACGCACACCGACACCCCAGAAGATCTCGACTGGCTGGCTAAGAAAATAGTAGGCTTGCGGGTGTTTGGTGACCACGAAGGCAAAATGAATTTAGACCTCAAAACTGTGGGTGGTAATGTGCTGCTGGTGAGCCAGTTTACGCTGCACGCCAATACCAAAAAAGGAAACCGCCCGTCGTTTATTGAAGCCGCCCGCCCCGAAACGGCCATTCCACTTTACCAAAAAATGATTGAAAAACTCAGCCTCGAACTGGAAAAACCCATCGAAACGGGCGAATTTGGGGCCAATATGCAGGTGTCGCTTTGCAACGATGGCCCCGTTACGATTATCATTGATTCTAAAAATAGAATTTGATGATTGTTTAAATCGTGTCAAATTGACAATTTTTAATAATTTTGTAAGTAAAATAATTAGTTGTCGTGTTTTTGAAAATAATTATTCATTCAACATTTTCAAATTAGCACTTATGTCTGTAACTCTTTGCCATAGCCTGTGTCTTCACAGGCTACCAACCGACACACTCAAAACCATTGAAATCGTGTCAAATTGACAATTTTTAAAATTTGGCAAGTAAAATAACGGGGTGCCGTGTTTTTAAAAATAATTATTCGTTCAACATTTTCAAATTAACATTTATGTCTGTAACTCTCGGCTCTACTGAATTTTTTAAGGGCATCTCCAAAATTGGCTACGAAGGCCGCGACTCCGATAACCCGCTGGCGTTTAAATGGTACGACGAAAACCGCGTGGTAAACGGCAAAACCCTCCGCGAACATTTGCGCTTTGCGGTGTCGTATTGGCACACTTTTTGCGGTACAGGAGCCGACCCGTTTGGGCCAGGCACGAAGGCTTTTCCGTGGGACACCAACGCCGACGCGGTGCAACGCGCCAAAGATAAAATGGACGCGGCGTTTGAATTTATTACCAAATTGGGCGTGCCTTACTACTGTTTTCACGACATAGATTTGGTGGACGAAGGCCCCAGCATGAGCGAATACGAGCGTCGCTTGGCCGCTATTACCGACTATGCCAAGCAAAAACAAGCCGAAAGCGGCGTTAAATTGTTGTGGGGAACGGCCAACGTCTTTTCTAATCCGCGCTACATGAACGGCGCCAGCACCAATCCTGACTTTGCAGTAGTGGCATCGGCAGGTTTGCAAGTAAAAAATGCCATTGATGCCACCATTGCCCTCAACGGCGAAAACTACGTGTTTTGGGGAGGCCGCGAGGGCTACATGAGTTTGCTCAATACCAACATGAAACGCGAAACCGAACACCTGGCGCAGTTTCTGACCGTAGCCCGCGACTACGCCCGCAAAAATGGCTTCAAGGGCAAGTTTTTTATCGAACCCAAACCTTGCGAACCGACCAAACACCAGTACGACTACGACTCGGCGACTGTGATTGGCTTTTTGCGCCAGCATGGATTGGACAAAGACTTTCAACTCAATGTGGAAGTAAACCACGCTACATTGGCGGGCCACACGTTTCAGCATGAACTGCAAGTAGCCGCCGACGCGGGCATGATGGGCAGCATGGATGCCAACCGAGGCGACTACCAAAACGGCTGGGATACCGACCAGTTTCCGATTAATATTACCGAACTCACCGAAGCCATGCTTGTGGTGCTGGAATCGGGGGGCTTCAAAACAGGTGGCATCAACTTTGACGCTAAAACCCGCCGCAATTCTACCGATTTGGAAGATATTTTTATTGCCCACATTGGCGGAATGGACGCTTTTGCCCGCTCGCTACTCATTGCCAACGACATCTTGGAAAAATCGGCTTACCGCAAAATGCGCACCAATCGTTATGCCTCATTTGATGCGGGTATGGGCAAAGCCTTTGAAGAAGGCAAGGTGTCGCTCGAAGGCTTGCGCGACTACGCCCTCCAAAATGGCGAACCCACCCAAACCAGCGGCAAACAAGAACTGTACGAAAATATCTTGAACCAATACGTGTAGATTTGAAACAACAATTGTAGCAATGGAAGCCCCGCAAAACCAATTTGTGGGGCTTCCATTTTTAGATTAAACTTTAATCTGCTAAACTTGTTGTTTCAAATACACAACTGATTCATTTTGATATGCCTCAATTCGATTTTTTGGTCATTGGTTCTGGTATTGCTGGTTTGAGCTATGCCGTTAAGTTGGCGCGGCATTTCGATGCCATTCAAGAGCCCGCCTCTATTGCCGTTATTACCAAAGTACAAGCCGACGAAACCAACACCAAATACGCCCAAGGCGGCATTGCGGGCGTTTGGTCGGAAGAAGATTCGTTTGAAAAACACATTGAAGACACCATGATAGCGGGCGATTTTTTGAACAAACGCAACGTGGTAGAAATTGTGGTAACAGAAGCCCCCAAGCGCATTCAAGAACTCATAGACTACGGCACTCGTTTTGACAAAGAACCCGACGGCGACTACGATTTGGCCAAAGAAGGCGGCCACTCCGACCACCGCATTTTGCACTTCAAAGACGTAACGGGGGCCGAAATAGAACGCGCCTTGCTCGAAGAAGTAAAGCGCCACCCCAATATTCAGATTTTTACGCACTATTTTGCCGTAGATTTAATTACCCAGCACCACCTCGGCGAAACTGTTTACCGCTACCGCGACGACATCAAGTGCTTTGGAGCTTACGTACTCAATACCCAAAACAACCAAGTAGAAAAATTTTTGGCCAAAACCACCATGCTCGCCACGGGCGGAATTGGCAATATTTACCAAAGCACCACCAACCCCAAAATTGCGACGGGCGACGGCATTGCCATGGCTTACCGCGCCAAAGGTGTCTGCGACAACATGGAGTTTATTCAGTTTCACCCTACGGCTTTGTACCAGCCAGGCCGCAAGCCCAACTTCTTGATTTCGGAAGCAGTGCGGGGTTTTGGAGGTATTTTGCGCAACAAAAAAGGCGAAACTTTTATGGAACACTACGACGCGCGGCTATCGCTTGCCCCGCGCGACGTGGTGGCGCGCTCAATTGACTCTGAGCTGAAAAAGTACGGCGACGAACACGTTTACATTGACGTAACGCACTGCGATTACGAGAAATTTGTGGACCATTTTCCAAATATCACCGCTTATTGCCGCGACAATTTGGGGCTTGACTTGCGCAAAGATTACATTCCAGTAGTACCTGCGCAGCATTATTTGTGCGGAGGCGTAAAAGTGAACGAATGGGGCCAAACCAATGTCAATTTCTTGTACGCCACGGGCGAGTGCGCCTGCACGGGCTTGCACGGAGCCAACCGCTTGGCCTCCAACTCGCTGCTCGAAGCCATTGTTTTTGCGCACCGTGCTTTTCTGAATACCATTGAGCGTTTTAGCGAGGCAGTTGTTCCAACGGCCATTCCCGAATGGAACGACGACAGCACCACCAACCCCGAAGAGCAGGTTTTGGTAACTGAAATGGCCAAAGAATTGGAGTCTATTATGTCCAATTACGTGGGTATTGTGCGCACCAATCGGCGTTTGAAACGCGCCCACGACCGCTTAGAGCTTATTTACCAAGAACACAGCGCACTGTATCGGCAGTCGAAAGTGTCGGTGCCGATTATGGAGCTACGCAACATGATAAACGTGTCTTATTTGGTGATTAAAATGGCCATGGCCCGCCGCGAAAACGTGGGCTTGCACTACAATACCGACAGCAAAGCCCCCGAAATTCAGCGTTTTAAGGAGTAGCGCCACAATGCCTTGTGGCGTTGTTGTATTTGCCCCAACGACACAATGCCTTGTGTCGCTACATTACTACATTTACAATTCGTTTGGACACTACTACTGCTTTTTGGGGTGTTTTTCCTTCGAGCCATTTTTGCATTCTATTGGGCGGTCTATTTTTCAAAAAAACCTTTTTTTAGGCTTTTGTTATCTGTATTGTAAATTGCATAACTTTGTTTAAAAATCTGAACCAATGGGAAGATACCTTAATCCTTATACCGATTTTGGCTTTAAAAAATTGTTTGGTGAAGAAGCCAACAAAGATTTGTTGATTGATTTTTTAAACCAATTATTACCTCTACACCACCATATCACCGAATTAATATTTAGAAATGTAGAAGGGCTACCAGAGCTTTCTCATGACCGTAAAGCAATATTTGACATTCATTGTCAAACTCAAAGTGGTGAAAAGATAATCGTAGAAATGCAAAAAGCCAAAGTGAATTTTTTTAAAGACCGTTCACTTTTTTATTCTACGTTTCCAATTAGGGAGCAAGCCAAACGAGGAGACTGGGATTTTAGGCTCACACCAATTTATATGATTGCAGTACTGGATTTTCAATACGATGAACAAGAAGAAAAGCAAAAGTTTTTGAGAAGTATAAAACTCAAAGACCAAGATGGTGATACTTTCTACGATAAGCTAAATTTCAAATTTATTCAAATGCCGCTTTTTAACAAAAGCGAAAATGAACTTGAAAATCATTTTGATAAATGGATTTATTTCTTGAAAAAGTTAGAATTTTTTGAGACAATACCTGCCATTCTGAACGAACCCATATTTGAAAAAGCATTTACGATTGCCGAAGTGGCCAATATGACCCCACAACAGTATGCAGAGTATCAAGAAAGTTTATTGATTTATATAGAAGTAAAAGAAATTGTAAAAACAGCTGAAGATGAGGGTAGAACAAAGGAAAAGTTGGAAATTGCCAAAAAACTAAAAGGCATGGAGTTGTCAAAAAACCAAATCAAAGAAGCAACAGGTCTATCAGATAAAGAAATTGACGGACTATAAAATTCCACCAGTTGTTTCCAGCCCATTGTATTGTAGTTTATTTGACAACAGTATTATTTTGGATGCTGAATGTACCACATCAACTACAATACCGATAGCAAAGCCCCAGAAAATCAGCGTTTTAAAGAGTAGCGACACCAGGCAATGCCTGGTGTCGCTACGAATTTACACCACTACATTCACAATTCGCTTCGGCACTACTACCACTTTTTTGGGTGTTTTTCCTTCGAGCCATTTTTGAACAATTTCGTTTTCCAAAACTCCTTTTTCAATGTCGGCGGCGGTCATGTCGGTGGCGAACACCAAGTTGGCGCGTACTTTTCCGTTTATTTGAACGGGGTACTCAAAGGTGCTTTCTACCAAATATTGCGCATCAAAAACTGGAAACGTAGCTGACAGAATGCTGCCCGCTTGGTGTCCCAGTTTTTCCCAGAGTTCTTCGGCTATGTGCGGCGCGTACGGCGACAGCATCACCAATATGGGTTCTAAAATGGCTTTTTTGTGGCATTTTAAGTCAGTAAGGTCGTTGATGGCAATCATAAACGTGCTCACTACGGTGTTGAACGACAGCCGCTCCAAGTCGTCTTCGATGCGTTTGATGGTACGGTGCAGCACTTTTAACTCCTCGGCGGTAGGCTCGGCTTCGTGCCATTTTTGTTTGCCGCTCTGCTCGTCATAAAACAACCGCCACAGTTTGCGCAAAAAATTGTAAGTACCCGTTATGCCGTTGGTATTCCAGGGTTTGGCCTCGGTGAGTGGCCCCAAAAACATTTCGTACAAGCGCAATGTATCGGCCCCGTATTTTTCGACCAATGTGTCAGGATTCACTACATTATACTTCGATTTTGACATTTTCTCTACTTCCCAACCGCACACATAAACCCCACCTTCGGCGGCAGTGGCAGGCTTACCGTCTTTTTCGAGAATAAATTCAGCGTGCGCAAAATCATCACGCCAAGCCTTAAAAGCCTCTATATCAAGCACATCGTTTTCCACAATATTTACGTCCACGTGCAGTTTAGTGGTATTGTATTGGTCTTTGAGGCCATGAGAAACAAAAATCCCCCTACCCCCCGAAGGGGGAGTCAAAATTATTCCCCCATCGGGGGTTAGGGGGCTTCCCCCATCGGGGGCTGGGGGGCTTCCTCCTTCGGGGGTTAGCGGGCTTCGATACACAAAATTGCTTCGCCCCTGAATCATGCCTTGATTAACCAATTTGGCGGCGTATTCTTCGTGCGGCACCAAACCGAGGTCTTTCAAAAACTTGTTCCAAAAACGACTGTACAACAGGTGTCCAGTGGCGTGTTCGGAGCCGCCCAAATAAAAGTCCACGCGCTGCCAATAGTCAATGGCTTCTTTGGCGGCAAAAGTACCGTCGTTTTGCGGGTCCATGTAGCGGTACCAATACCACGACGACCCCGCCCAGCCTGGCATGGTGGAAAGTTCAAGCCCAAAAGCCCCCCCCGCCCCCGATGGGGGAGCTAAAATTGAAGCCCCCTTCGGGGGTTTGGGGGCTTTGTACGTCCAATTTTCTGCCCTTGCCAGTGGTGGCTCGCCCGTTGCGGTGGGGAGGTATTTGTCAACTTTGGGCAGTTCTAAGGGCAAATCTTTTTCGTCAATCAAATACGGTATATCGCCCTTGAAATAAACGGGAACAGGTTCGCCCCAATAACGCTGACGGCTAAAAACGGCATTGCGGAGGCGGTATTGCACTTTTCCTTTGCCCAGTTTACGTTCTTCGAGCCAATTGATGAGTACTGTCGTGGCTTCTTTGTAGGTCAGACCATTGATAATGCCCGAGTTGATGTAGCGGCCTTCTTTGGTGGGGTCGGCTTGTTGGTCTATGTCTTTTTGCGCATCTAAAATAGGTACAATAGGCAAGTTAAAATGCGTGGCAAAAAGCCAGTCGCGCTGGTCGCCCGACGGCACGCCCATCACCGCGCCTGTACCGTAGCCCGCCAACACGTAGTCGGCAATGTAAATGGGGACTTGCTCGCCATTAAACGGATTGACGCAATAACTACCCGTGAACGCTCCCGACACTTTCTTTTCGGCCATGCGTTCTACTTCGCTGCGGCTGGCTGCCCATTTTTGATAGGCTTCTATCTCTTCTTTTTGGGCGGGTGTAGTTAAATTTGCAACCAACTCATGCTCAGGCGCTAAGACCATGAAACTCACGCCATAAATGGTATCTATGCGGGTGGTGAAGACTTCAAGCCCAGCCCCCCCCGCCCCCGATGGGGGAGCTAATTTTACTCCCCCATCGGGGGCGGGGGGGCTGAACTTCACACTTGCGCCTACGCTGCGGCCTATCCAATTGCGTTGTTGTTCTTTGAGTGGTTCGGGCCAGTCTATGGTGTCTAAGCCAGCCAAGAGGCGGTCGGCGTAGGCGGTGATGCGCATGGCCCATTGCTTCATTTGTTTTTTGATGACAGGGTGGCCACCGCGCTCCGAAACACCGTCTTTTATTTCATCGTTGGCCAATACCATTCCCAAAGCAGGGCAAAAGTTTACCACTGAATCATCGGGAAAGGTAAAGCGGTATTTGAGCAATATTTTCTGCTGCTGTTTTTCGGTCATGGCGTTCCACTGGTCGGCGGTGAAGTCGGGCGTGTCTTCGTCGCACACGGCATTGACCGCCGCCGACCCAGCAGCTGCAAATCTTTCTACCAAACTACTGACTGTCAAGGCTTTGTTAGCATCTCGGTCGTAGTAATGGTTGAAGAGTTGCATGAAAATCCACTGCGTCCATTTGTAATAGTTGGGGTCGGAGGTACGCACTTCGCGGCTCCAATCGTAGCTAAAACCAATGTTTTTTAATTGCGCAATAAACGTATTGATGTTTTCTTGGGTAGTGATGGCGGGGTGCTGCCCCGTTTGAATGGCATACTGCTCGGCGGGCAGCCCAAAGCTATCGAAGCCCATGGGGTGCAGCACGTTGAAGCCTTTGAGACGCTTGTAGCGCGACACAATGTCGGAAGCAATGTAGCCCAGCGGGTGGCCTACGTGCAGCCCCGCCCCCGAAGGATACGGAAACATATCTAAGACGTAATATTTGGGGCGGCTGTGGTCAATTTCTACTTTGTAAGTCTGGTTTTGTTCCCAAAATTGCTGCCATTTTTGTTCGATGTCGCGGTGTTTGTACTCCATATAACTTTGATATGAGTTGAAATAAGGTCGCAAAATTAGGCATCTTTCATATTGCTTCCAAAGTAGTTGACAGTTTTTGAGAAATTAGTCCACAAGCATATTGCCCACTAAACATGTAGTCGGAAAAAT
>REAB01000093.1 GCA_004293645.1 Cytophagia bacterium
TTGCTATTCTGAAAGTTCAAATACTCAACAATAACTGGGATAATTGCTGGAATATTAAAAATGCAGCATAATCAGTCTATAATTTACACTAACAAAAATCTTACTTTTGATGCATCAACAAATTATTTTCGCTCATGTCTATTACTATTGTTCTGTTAATTATAACTGGCGGGGTAAGTTATTTTAGCTTCCAAAATCCTTCGCTGCTCGACAAACTGCTGCTCAATCCCGTCAAAGTATCGCGCTACAACGAGTACTACCGCTTCGTTACGTCGGGTTTTGTGCACGCCGATTTTGGGCATTTATTTTTCAATATGTTCAGTTTATACTTTGTGGGCGAGGCCGTGGAGCGGGTGCTTGGTGCCATTTTTGGGCCAATTGGGCAGTTTTACTTTTTGGCACTTTATATTTTGGGCATCATTGTTTCTGACATTCCCAGTTTTCTAAAAAACCGCACCAATTCCAACTACAACTCTTTGGGTGCGTCGGGCGGGGTGTCGGCGGTCATGTTTGCTTTTGTGTTGCTGGTCCCGCTGCAAGAAATTTGTCTCTACGGTTTTATTTGTATGCCTGGTTTTATTTTTGGGGGGCTCTACATTGCTTATTCTTTTTATGAGTCGCGGCGGGGTGCGGGCTTTATCAATCACGATGCCCACCTCTACGGTGCGTTGTTTGGTTTGCTGTTTATGGCCATCTTGTTGCCTGGTGCAATTCCCAATTTTTTCGAGCAAATATCTACGTATCGGTTGTTTTAAGTAGTCATTGGCAGTTTATGAATTAAACCACTGATAATCATATGTTTGCTAAAATAAGTGCTTGTGCAAAATTAGGCGGTTCGCCGCCGCCATGATATTATTTTTGATTTGTAATAAGGGGTAATTTGGTAGTAATAAATTGATAAACATCGGACCGCACGGGCGGCCCCGCGCCGATGCGGGCAATTACAACGAATTACTATAATTACAAATAATTTCGAGTAACTACTTATTGGCACTGAATTTGTAAGATGCTAATCAACTCATTCAAAAAAATATGCGTTTCGTAACACCATTACTTTTTATTTTTTACTTTTCACTTTTTACGCTATCGGCCCAGCCCAAGCGCGAGTTTCGGGGCGTTTGGATTGCCAACGTTGGCAACGTAGATTGGCCTTCGCAAAAAGGACTTTCGGCCGAGCAGCAGCGGCAAGAGTTGATTAATTTGTTAGAATTACACCAAAAACAGGGCCTCAATGCCGTATTTCTGCAAATTCGCAATGCCTGCGATGCCGTTTACCCCAGCTCCATCGAACCCTGGTCGGAATGGCTTACGGGACAACAGGGACTGAGTCCTGGCTACGACCCACTGGCGTTGGCCATCGAAGAATGTCGCAAAAGAGGACTGGAAATTCACGCTTGGTTCAATCCGTATCGGGCCATTACCGACGCATCGAGGGCTTCAATTGCGACCAACCACGTTTCGAGGCTACACCCCGAATGGATTAAATCCTACGGCAATTTACGAATTTTAGACCCAGGTTTACCCGCCGTACGGGCGTACGTAACCCGCGTGGTGATGGACGTGCTGCGCCGCTACGACATAGATGGTGTGCATTTTGACGATTATTTTTATCCGTACCCACAAACGGGGCTTACCTTCAACGACAACGCTACTTTTGCCGAACACGGGCGGGGTTTTGACAACCGCGCCGACTGGCGACGCGACAACGTGAACCAATTGATACAAATGGTGCACGACAGCGTGCAGGCCGTAAAACCCTGGGTAAAGTTTGGTGTGTCGCCGTTTGGTATTTGGCAAAACAAATCGTCGTCGGCAGAAGGCTCTGATACCAAGGGCTTTGAGGGCTATTCGGGCCTCTTTGCCGACTCGCAAAAGTGGCTCAAAGAAGACTGGATGGACTATATTGTGCCGCAGATATATTGGAACATCGGCCACGCCGCCGCCAACTTTGCAACCCTGCTGCCGTGGTGGAACAACGCCTCTTACGGCCAGCACGTTTACGTGGGGCACGCTGCTTACAAAATCAACAATGACCCCGACACGCGCTGGAATAACCCGCAGCAACTACCCGACCAAATCAGGCTGGTACGCGAATACGCCAACGTGCAGGGCAGTGCTTTTTTTAGTGCCAAAACCCTGAGAGACAACCCACTAGGTGTAATGACATTGCTCAAAGAAGACCTCTACCGTTTGCCCGCGCTGATACCTACCATGCCCTGGAAAGACAGCAAACCACCCGCACCACCCGCACAATTGACAGTGCAGCAAACCAACCGAAACACCGCCGAACTTGCGTGGAACAACGCCACATCAACAACCACTTCTGAGTTTGACCGCGTGCGCTATTTTGTGGTGTATCGTTCCGAAAATGACAAGCGTTATTTTCGGACCATTGTACCCGTGGTATCTACTGCCAATCGGCTTACTTTTGTGGACGAGAACCTGCAAATGGGTATCAAATACGCCTATTCAGTTACGGCAGTTGATAGACTTCACAACGAAAGCGCGACCGTGGAGGTAAAACTCAACGAGCTGGTAACGGCCACGCCGGCAGCCCCAACGGTAGCCTCCGAAAGCGCACCCGTGGCGCAAGCGCAGCCCCCCACCCAAGCAGGTTTGCAGGTTTTTCCGAATCCTTTTAGTCAGCAGGTGAGCATTAGATACAATTTGCCCAAGCGCAGCCGCGTGCTGCTACACGTGTATGACGAGCGCGGTACGCGCGTAGGTGTACTCATTGATTCTGAACAAGAGGCAGGGACGCACGCCGTGCAGTTTGACGGCCAATTTCTCTCAGATGGCGTTTATGTGGCACGTTTGATGGCGGGCGACATTCAGCAATCGGCCAAAATGGTGTTGAAGCGCTAATTTGACCGAACAAAAACAGTATTTTTGTCAAAACACAGTTCGTTATATGCTGGTTTCTCAGTACGAAATGAGCGTTGAATTATACAGTAGAGTCAATGATGCCCTTTTTTCTACTCAGATTTCCACGGAGTTTTCCATAAACCAGGCCTTACATTCGTCTAAATTAGATTGCCCAGAGGCTACTTTTAAGATGAAAGTTGTTAAGATAGAATCGGTTATTGTAAGGCGTAAATCGTAGCCATTTAGATTGAGAAATACCAAGGCAGCACCCAATCCTGTACGCTTGTTGCCGTCTGTAAAAATATGATTACAAATGATATTGTAGCAATACAAAGCCGCTTTGTCAGCAATGGTAGGATATAGCGGTGCGCCAAACATTTCGGCTTGAACAGCTTCGAGCAAGTAGTCTAAATTTTCTTCATGCAAGAAATTAGCAGGAGGCATAAAATTTCCTCCGTGTTCTTTGATTGTTGCAATGTTCAATCGAATAACCTGCTGTTTTGTAAGATAAATCATCAGGCTAAGGCTTTGAACGTTGCTTCGTAACGATTGAAATTTTTACGAACAAGTACCTCAAAATCAGCATCTTGTGAAGTTTTTACTTCTTCAACTACTGTTTCAATCAACATTTTTTTAAATAATTCTGGCTCTTCTTGAATCAGCTCACGAAGCGCTTGTTTTACCACGTTTTTGTCTAATACCGCTGTCATAGTTGTAGTTGTTAAAATATTCTACTGTTGAACAAAGATGGCAATTATTTCATTCAAAAACGCCTATTCTACCCCAATTTCACCAATTCCCGCAGGTCTTTATTGCTCAAATCGCCGAGCCAAGTTTCGCCGTCGGTTACGGTGAGGTTGGCCAATTCGCGTTTGTTTTGAATGAGTTTATTGATTTTTTCCTCAAAACTCCCCTGCGTAATAAACCGATGCACCATCACATTTTTGGTTTGCCCAATCCTGAAAGCGCGGTCAGTGGCTTGGGCTTCCACGGCGGGGTTCCACCACAAGTCGTAGTGAATCACGTTGTTGGCCGCCACGAGGTTGAGTCCCGTGCCACCCGCTTTCAACGATAAAATCAAGATGCGCGTGGCGCGGTTGTTTTGAAAATCTTCCACCATTTCATCGCGCTTCTTGCGACTTACGCCTCCGTGCAGAAACGGCACTTCGAGCTGCATTTGTTCTTGCAACATGGTCTGGATTAGCGTTCCCATTTCTTCGTATTGCGTAAAAATCAGGGCTTTTTCGCCGTTTTCGAGCAGTTGGCGCAGCAAGTCGAGTAGGAGCATGGCTTTGCCCGAGGCTTCGGGGTTGGCACCACCTTTTTTGAGGTAATGCGTGGGGTGGTTGCAAATTTGTTTGAGGGCGGTCATCATCTTGAAAATCAAGCCACTGCGCTTAAAACCGTCTTTTTGGCCATCAATGCCGCGCAGGGCTTGCTCCACCACGCTTTGGTACAGGGCAGCTTGGTCTTGCGCCAACGTACAGGCTTGGTCTATCTCAATTTTGTCGGGCAGGTCTTGGATAATCTTCTTATCGGTTTTGACGCGCCGCAAAATAAACGGCTCCGTTACGCGCTTAAACTTATCGAGTTTGCGCTGGTCGCGGTCTATTTCGATGGGAATGGCGTAGTCGCTCACAAATTTTTTGAGGCTGCCGAGGTAGCCTTTGTTGGCAAAATCAAAAATTGACCAGTATTCCGACATTCGGTTTTCGACGGGAGTGCCGCTCATCGCAATTTTGATGCCCGCTTTCATTTTCTTCACGGCTTTGGTTTGCGCGGTATTCGGGTTTTTGATGTTTTGGGCTTCGTCAATCACCATCACCGTCCATTTTTGTTTGGCCAGCGATTCTTCTTCACTCCGCACCACGCCGTAGGTAGTAAGCAAAATATCGGCCTCGTTGAGCTGCGCCAAACTGCGACTGGGGCCGTGGTAAAGGTGCGGTTTTAGTTCGGGCGCAAACTTGGCTATTTCTTTGGTCCAGTTGGTGAGCAGTGTCGTGGGAACAACCACCAACCCCTTGGTTTTCTTGAACGCTCCTTCTTGCTTCATTTTCAGGAGAGTTGCAATAACTTGGAGCGTTTTGCCCAGGCCCATATCGTCGGCAATGAGGCTGCCCATGCCGAGGCGGGCGTTTTTGTAGAGCCACTCGTAACCGCGCTGTTGGTAAGGCCGCAAGTTGGCGTACAGGTTTTCGGGCAGGGCTACGGCTTCGTTTTTGAGCAAATCGCCCATTAGCTTTTGTGCTGATTTACTGAGCGTTACGCCCGTTCCGTTGTATTCTTCGGTGAGGGCGGTTTGGAGTAAATCGTTGCCATCAAGCGCAGGCGGATTTTTGAGTTTTTCGAGCAGCGTTTTGATTTCTTTCTCGTCAAAATAGGCGTATTGGTCTTTTATTTTAACCAACCCTTTGTAGTTTTCAACCATTTTCAAAAACGCTTGGCTGTCAATATGCTCGTCGCCCACGGCCACTTCCCACTTAAATTTGAGCATATTTTCCAAACTAATCACCGACGATGCCGCCACTTTGCCGTCTTCTTCGCCGTCGAGGGTCATGGTGAGTTGCGGGCGAAGTAGTTTTTGTAATGCCTTGGGCAACTGAATCTTAATGCCAAACAGCCGCACGGTGGGCAAGATTTTGAACAATATTTCGGCAAAATTTTCGGAGTCGAACAGCAGGTTTTCGGTGCCTTTGCTGGCAATGAGCTGGTTCAACTGCGGAAAATGCTCGGCCATCATCGAAAGGTCGCGCATCACGCCCATGCGCACGGGGGCGTACTCGCGCTCGTCCATGAAAGTTTCGAGCGGAATGGGCGCGGCGAGTTCTACTTTTTTGTTTTCTACCAACACGTTTACTTTAAACACGCCGTCCAAATCTTCGACTTGCAGCAGCGGCACAAAATCGCGGTGGGCAATAAAAAATTTGTTCAACCACAATTGCACGCTATTGGGAATCTCGCGGGTTTCAAAACTCCCAAAATGCGTCATTTCGTTCCTAAAAAACAGGTTATCAATTTCGGTGGCTTTGTAGTCGAAGCGGTCGTTGAATTGGCGCACGCGCTCGGTCAAAATAAGCGAACAAAGGGCGTTCAAAAAATCACTTTCGATGGGCGCAAAAATATCGCGTTTGCCAATTTTATAATACAGTAATTCGTTGGGCAAAATTGCGCGTATTTGGGCAGAAATGGCGGCCACTTCTTCGTTTAAAGTAGCTGGTAGCCAACGCACTAAGTGGTATTCTTTTTTGAGTTTAGCCCGTAATAGTTGCGGCACAATTGCCCCGCGTTCGAGGAGTTTATTGGCAAATCTATTCAAGAAATAAAGCCCTTTTAGTGTGGGCGAAAGCTGCGGCAACTGCGCTGTGGGCAAGTGCTGAATCCAGTTAATGAGCTTAGACAGGTCGTCAAATTGAAACACAATGCGCTCGCGGGCATCGCGGAAATTGGCCTGCAAAAAGCCCAACGCTTCGTCCATGATGATGTCGCCACTTTCTACTGAGTCGAGGTCTTTGTCGTAATCTTGGTCGCGGGGTTCGTCGGTGGTGGCCAGTGCTTGCGCTTTTTTTGCCGTTTCTTGGTAAAATTTTTGCGAAACCTGCTTAAAATTCCCCGTTCTATAAAACAACGGATTGTCGGAAAGCAGCGACATCAACTGCTCCGAAAGCGGTGGAATAGTCGAAAAATCAAGGGTTTCGTAAAGTGTGTTATCTGGTTTAAAATCAACCTCTTCACCGCCTTCAAAAAGCTGCCGAATATCAGACACATCAAGGGTTTCTACGTCTTTTTGGTCGGCAGAGGCAAAGCCCAGCGCTTCGAGATTTTTGAACAAATCAAAGTCGCGGAGTTCAAAAATCAGGAACGGGTTTTTGTCAATTTCGTTGGCTACCAAATACAGCACGGCGGCGCGGTGCTTGCAGGGGTCGCCCCAATCGGGGCAAGAGCAACTCGAATTGAAGGCTTTCCAGGAGCGCGGAAACAAGTCAATGCCTTTGCGCTCGCAGTCGGCGTAAAGTTCGGGGGGCAGCTGGCGGTTGAGCAGTTGGGTTAGATACAGCGGGTTGTCGGCAATGAGACTTACCAAGCGGGCTTTGTCGGAGCCAGAAAGCGGTTCAATCTTGAAAGACGTTTTGTAAGGCGTTCGCTGTGAGCCTTTTACGCGGGCTTCTATTTTGTTGCCTTCAAACGTAATGCTGGCCACCGAGCCGTTGTTGGCGTAGGTGCGCCCGCGACCCAGCCGCCCGCTTTGGTCGAGTCCTTCGAGTACTTTTATCCACTGCTGCCCCCACCAAGTTTGTCCAAATGTGCTTCTGCGTTGCTGTGCCATGCTAAAAAAATTAGTTTTTCAAAGCAATATTAGCTTGAAACGGGGAAATTAGCAAGAAAAGGACAAGTCGTAGCGATGCCATACGTGGCATCGCTACGACTTGTTTTGGTGAAACTTGACGTTGTTTTCGCGCAAAAACGCCTTGATTATATCGGCGTTGATGCACATTCCGACGTGTAAAAAAGGGTGATTGGACACGTTGGTAGGCTGGTTGCCAACCCAAACTTCTTGGTTGATTTGGTCGAAACCCAGGTGTAAATGCCGCGTCGCAAACTGCATTCCATAAATAACACCCTCTGTGTCAAAAAGTGGGCCGCCGCTTTGTCCACGCAAGCCAGGCGTGCTTATTTCGATGGCTGACGCTTGGCCGTTGTCGTACAGGTGGCGCGTTACGATGCCATCAATCGGGAAAGGTTGCAGTGCGGCGGATTGGTCGTTTATCCATTCTATTTGGTCGAGGTCGGGGTTGATTCTAAAGTTGTTAAATTCGGCAAACGGGTAGCCCAATCGGCAGAGGGTTTTGCCTGGTTTAATGGGCTGGCCGTCGGCCAAAAAAACGGCCGATGTGCGGTACTTTTGGTTTTTGCCCGTTAGTTTGAGCAAGGCCAAATCGTGGCGCGGGTGCGGAATAATGTGGACATTTTCTAACTGCGACATGCAATCAACAAAGCCCGCCGAAACCCCAATAACACTGCCCGAAACGTAGCCAAATTGCGCTTCGAGGCGTTGCAACTGCGCCGCAAAATTGGGCTCGTTGCTGATGCGCCGCCGCTCGGCCGCAAACTGCAAATACCGCTGGTGGAGGGTATTTTCTTGGAGAATTTGCTCGGCTACGTGGTTGCAGGTAATGGCCCAGCCGTCTTCGTTTACAAAGAATAAGGTGGCCGCGCCAGGCATTAATCCCTGGTTTTTTTGGCCGTAAAGCCGCGTTACAAATTTGATGGGACGGGTAAATTGATTGACTCGCTCGATGGCTGTAACAAACATAAGATAGAAAGTGAGGTGATTGAGATGAGGTGCAATGTTAAGCAAGGCGGCGGTATAAAAAAAGCCGCGATTGTAAATTTCGGAGGTCTAAAAAATAGAATCGTTTTTTGGGTCGCCAGATGTGGTTATCTTTGGGGCAAAACAACACAAAACTATGTATTGCTATTTCAATGGTGAGCTGATGCCTGTTGAGCAGGCGGCCTTTAAAACCAACGATTTGTCGGTTTTGCGGGGCTACGGTATGTTCGATTATTTTCGTACTTACAACGGAGTGCCTTTTCAGTGGGATTGGTACTGGCAACGGTTCAAAAACTCGGCGGCTACGTTGCGTTTGCCTTTGCCACTCACCCAAACCCAAACCGCCGACATTCTGGCCGAATTGTACAAGCTGGCCCAAACCCCCGAAGTGTCGTATCGGTTTGTGCTAACGGGCGGCTACTCGCCCGACAGCGTGAATATGGTGCAACCCAACTTGTTGATTTTGACCGAAAACCTGCCCAAAGACAACCCCGAAGGCCGCACCAAAGGCATCAAATTGCTGCCTTATGAGTTTGTGCGCGATATGCCCGAAGTCAAAACCACCAATTATTTGCACATGGTGCGGTTGGCACAAGAAATGAAATCGCAGAATGCCGCCGACTTGCTTTACCACAAAGACGGTGAAATCAGTGAATTGACCCGCTCTAACTTTTTTATTTTTAAAGGCGACACCCTCATCACGCCCGACCGCAACATTTTGCACGGCATTACGCGGCGCTACGTCATGGAGCTGGCCGCCCCTTTGTTTAAAATTGAAGTGCGCCCGCTCAAAATGGAAGAACTCCTCGAAGCCGATGAGGCATTTACGACCAGCAGCACCAAATGGGTGATGCCCATTGTGCAGATTGGCCGCCAAATAATTGGCAACGGACTACCAGGCCAGCGTACCCTAAAACTCTGGCAATTGTTTGAAGAATCGGTAAAAAATTACGGCTTGGCTACGCTCGAAACGGCCCGATAAATCATGCCCACCAACGCCATTCAGTACGACTACCAGCCTGAACACCTCAACGTGTCGGCCCCCAACAAATATACCGCCGAAAACCTGCGCCGCGAGGAGATGGTGATAAACATTGGCCCGCAGCACCCTTCTACCCACGGCGTGTTGCGGCTCGAGGTGGTTTTTGATGGCGAAATTGTGGTGGATGTGGTGCCGCACCTCGGTTATTTGCACCGCTGTTTTGAAAAACACGCCGAAGCCCTGCCCTTCAATCAGATTATTCCCTACACCGACCGCATGGATTACGTGGCGGCGATTAATACCGAACACGCCTACGTAATGGGCGTAGAACGAATGTTGGGTATTGAAAACGACCTGCCCAAGCGCGTGGAGTACATCAGGGTATTGGTGGCTGAACTCAATCGCATTGCTTCGCATTTTATTGCCATTGGTACATACGCGCTCGACATGGGCGCTTACACCGCTTTTTTGTGGCTCGTCCGCGACCGAGAGCATATTTTACGGATGCTCGAATGGCTGTCGGGGGCGCGTTTGTTGTACAATTACGTGTGGGTGGGTGGTTTGTTTTACGACTTGCCCGTGGGTTTTGAAGAACGCTGCCAAGAATTTGTTAAATACCTGCGGCCCAAGCTCACCGAGTTGCAACAGTTGGTGATAGAAAACAAAATTTTTGTGCAACGCACCGCCAACGTCGGCGTTTTGCCGCTGCCCGTGGCGGTCAATTATGGCTGTACTGGCCCGGTGTTGCGCGGGTCGGGTTTGCGCTGGGATTTGCGAAAAGTAGATGGCTATTCGGTATATCCCGAATTAGATTTTAGCGTTCCCATTGGCGAAGGTCAAATGGGAACGGTCGGCGACTGCTGGAACCGCAACAACGTGCGCGTGTTGGAATGTGAGGAGTCGTTGAAAATAATTGAACAATGCACCCACAAACTGCTGGGCGAACACCGCCGCACCGCTGATTTTGACCCGCAAGCTCTCGTTCCTAAAAAAATACGCCCCAAAGCCATGGATTTTTACATTCGTGCCGAAAATCCAAAGGGTGAGCTGGGCTTTTTCTTCCGCACCGATGGGCGGTCGGATATTCCAGTGCGCTGCAAAGCCCGCGCTTGCTCGTTCAACAACCTATCGGCATTGCCCGAAATTTCGCGCGGCGGCCTCCTCGCCGACCTCATAGCCGTCATTGGTTCAATAGACGTAGTGATGGGCGAAGTAGATCGATAAAAAAACGCGAAATTTAACGTCGGAGAGGTTTAAAACCTCTCCGACGTTAGACCAACGTTAAAACTTACAAGTTAAAGCCAAACGAGACAACATCTTCGGGAGCGTCCAAATAGAGACCTTCCATTTGTACTCTACCTGACTTTTGGCTTGCCAAAGCATCTTTCAATTCTTTGACTGAGCGCACGGGTTTTTCGTTTACGCTCGTAATAATAAAGCCTTCTTCTACGCCAACGCGGGCCAATTTGCCACTTTCAACCGCGCTTACTTTTACGCCGCTGCTGATACCCGCCCGTTGGAGGCGTTGCTTCTCGCGGTCGTTGAGGTCAATAAATTGCGCACCCAACGAGGTCATAGCGGCGGCACTTTCTTCAGATTTTACAATTTCTTTACCGCCCGTGCGGTTGCGCAGCGTTACGGCTACGTCTTTTACATCGCCGTCGCGGTTTACGGTCAAAGTGGTCTTTTCTCCTGGGCGTTTGAGGCCAATCAACTCTTGCAACTGCGTAGCGGTTTTGATGGTTGTGCCATCTATTTTCGTAATTACGTCGCCCGTTTTAATGCCTGCATCGCGGGCGCTGCTGTTTTGTGTAAAGCCCCGTACGTAAATTCCGTCGTTCAATTTCACGCCGTATTCGTCGGCTTTGGTGTTGTTGAGTTCGTCGAGTTCGATGCCCAAATAGCCTCGCTGCACATTGCCAAACTTCACCAAGTCGCTCGATACTTTTTTGACCAAACTGGCGGGCACCGCAAAAGCATAACCCGCAAAACTGCCCGTGGGACTGGCAATGGCCGTATTGATGCCAATGAGTTCGCCTTTTAAGTTTACTAATGCGCCGCCGCTGTTGCCAGGATTTACGACGGCATCGGTTTGTAGAAATGATTCCAGCGGCACGTCTTCGTTGCTGCTTCGCTCATTTCTGTTGCGTTGGTTGCCAATAATACCCAAACCCCGTCCTTTGGCACTGATAATACCTGCCGTAACGGTAGATTCTAAGTTGAACGGATTGCCCACGGCCACCACCCATTCGCCTACTTTCACCGCGTCAGAGTTGCCAAACGTGAGCGCGGGTAAGTCTTTGGCGGGTACCTGAATAACGGCAATGTCGGTAGAGGGGTCGGTGCCAATGACTTTGGCTTTCAGCACGCGCTTGTTTGAAAGTACCACTTCCAATTCTTCGGCACCTTCTACCACGTGGTTGTTGGTTACAATGTAGCCGTCGCTGCTAATGATAACCCCCGAACCCGACGATTCTTGTTTTTGGGGGCCGCCGCGCCGTCCGCCCATGCCAAAATCTTCGCCAAAAAACTCAAAAATATCCATCGGGCCGCGTTGCTGCTGTTGCTGGCGCGTAGAGGCCGCCTTGATGTGTACTACCGAAGGCGTTGAAACTTCGGCGGCATAAACGAAGTCGCCTGGCGCACCCGCTGGCGCACCAATAGACGTAAAACGATTGATGGAGGCGGCTCCTGTTTCTTTAAAAACAACGTCGTGGTTGCCCGTGTCGAGGCTGCCCATCATTTTGAGTCCACCCAGCGTAACGATACTCGATACAACTCCTACCAATGCTAACGATTTCCAGTTTTGGTTCATGGTCTTATTTATTTGCTAAGTTTACGAAGGTTTTTTTGTGTTGTTTGGGAACTGGCAAGGACATCAGAAAAATCTTGCCAAACCCAAATTCTCTGACATAACGTCAGTATTTGCTAGAAATGTTTGGTCTTTTCTGACATTTAACAAAATTTAACAACCCGTGCTACGGCCCGCAGGCTGTTGCGCGCTTTTACAACGAAGTTACGCACAATTTCGCTATATTTGCGCCATTATTTTCAGTAAAAACGTTTTTATGAGTCGAATTGTTTCGATTGATTACGGGGCCAAACGCACGGGAATTGCCGTAACCGACCCTTTGCAGCTAATTGCCACCGCCCTCGAAACAGTACGTTCGCACGAGTTGTTGGATTATCTAAAAAATTACGCCAGCCGCGAACCCATTGAGTCGTTTGTGGTGGGTATGCCCAAAAACTTAGATAGCACCGATACCAACAACACGCCATTGGTAAAAACATTCATCAAACACCTCAAAAAAGCGTTTCCCGATTTGCCCGTTTACGAACACGACGAGCGTTTTACGAGCAAAATGGCACTGCAAGCCATGATAGCGGGCGGCACCAAAAAAAGCGACCGCCGCCAGAAAGGAAACATTGACAAAGTAAGCGCGGTCATTATTTTACAGTCGTTTTTAGAAAGCAATAAATAGTCAGTAGTCAGTGAAGACACTGACTACATCAAAAATATCAAGCCGTAGTCAGTGTCTTCACTGACTACATCAAAAACATCAAAGCCGTAGTCAGTGTCTTCACTGACTACATCAAAAACATCAAAGCCGTAGTCAGTGTCTTCACTGACTACATCAAAAACCCAAGCCGTAGTCAGTGTCTTCACTGACTACATTGAAAACCTATTATTCATTATTCATTTAGTTTAAATGGTATTCCCGATTGTAGCCTACGGCGACCCCATTTTGAGAAAAGTGGCCCGTAATATTGACCCCCACGAAAATTTAGATTTGCCCAAACTCGTCGAGAATATGTACGAAACCATGTACGACTCGTCGGGCATTGGTTTGGCCGCGCCCCAAATTGGCATGAGCGTTCGACTTTTTATTGTAGATGGCACGCCCCTCAACGAAAACGACGACGAAGACCACGAAATAGACCCCACTTTGGAGGGCTTTAAGAAGGTATTTGTAAACCCCCAAATGGTGCAACAAGAGGGCGATAAATGGCCTTTTGAAGAAGGTTGTTTGAGTATTCCAGGCGTGCGGGCAGACGTGCATCGCCCCGAAAGCCTTACCATTAAGTATTTTGATTTGGAATGGAACGAACACGTGGAGCAGTACGACGGCATGGCGGCGCGCATTATTCAGCATGAATACGACCACTTGGAAGGCAAACTTTTTACCGACTACTTGCCCGCCCTTAAAAAACAGTTGCTCAAAAAGCGACTCAACGAAATTACGAAGGGTAAAGTAAAGGTAGATTACCGAATGAGGTTTCCTAAATAACCACCCTGCTGCCCATGCCCAATCTCAACGACCTGCGCCGCAAAGCCAAAAATTTGCTCTTTATTGACATCGAAACCGCCGCTTGCGTGGGTAGTTTTGAAGAACTCGACGAGCGAATGCAAGAAATATGGCACAAAAAAGCCGCGCACCTCAAAAACGAAGAAACTGCAACCACAGCCGACCTGTTTTTTCAGCGGGCGGCTATTTATGCCGAATTTGGCAAGGTAATTTGCATTGGAGTAGGGGTGCTGCACTGGGACACCAACGACCAAATGAGCTTTCGGGTTAAAACCCTCGACCACCCCGACGAGCGCACGCTATTGAACGATTTTAAGCAACTGGTTGAAAAATACCCCGACGACCAACTCACGCTTTGCGCCCACAATGGCAAAGAATTTGACTTCCCGTATTTGTGTCGGCGTATGTTGATAAACGAACTCGAACTGCCGCGCTCGTTGCAGTTTTCGGGCAAAAAACCCTGGGAAATATTGCACCAAGATACGCTCGAAATGTGGAAATTTGGCGACTATAAAAACTACACGCCGCTCGATTTGTTGGCCGCTTTGTTCAAAATTCCGAGTAGCAAATCTGACATCAGCGGGCAAGATGTAACGCGGGTTTATTACGAAGAAAAAGACTTGGCGCGTATTTGTCGGTATTGCCGCGAAGATGTGGTGGTACTGGCTCAATTGTACCTCCGCTTGCTGGGTTTCCCGCTCATTTCAGAGTCGAGTATCATCAGAGTATCGTAAGCTATCTTTTTGAATAGCTGATATTTTACCTACTTTTGTGGGTTCATTTTAAAAACAAGCTACCTCAGCATGAAGGAGCAAATTGACTTAGAAAATCTGCCTAAACATATTGCCATTGTCATGGACGGCAACGGACGCTGGGCCAAGCAGCGCGGAGCGATGCGGGTTTTTGGCCACCACAACGCCATAAAGGCTGTTCGTGAAGCCACCGAGGGCTGCGCCGAATTGGGAGTAGGTTACTTGACACTCTATGCTTTTTCGACCGAAAACTGGGCCCGTCCCAAAATCGAAGTAGATGCCTTGATGGCGTTGTTGGTACATACTATCTCGGACGAATTGCCCACTTTGCTCAAAAATAACGTGCGCTTAGACACCATCGGCCACACCGAAAGTTTGCCCCAAGGCTGCCAGCAAGAACTCCACGCGGCCATTGAACGCACCAAGCACAACACAGGTTTGAACCTGATTTTGGCACTCGGCTACAGCGGCAAGTGGGACATTGTGCAAGCCACCCAAGCCCTGGCGCGCCAAGTGCAGAACGGAACGCTGGCGCCAGAAGCCATCAACGAAGAGCTTTTTAATGCACATTTAGCTACCCAGCAACGCCCCGAAGTAGATTTGATGCTCCGCACGGGCGGCGACCACCGCATCAGTAATTTTATGCTCTGGCAATTGGCCTACGCCGAGTTGTACATTTATGACGAGCTGTTTTGGCCCGACTTTCGCAGAAACCACCTGTACGAGGCTATTTTGGCCTATCAGCAGCGCGAGCGGCGATTTGGAAAAACCAGCGAACAAGTAACCAGCCCGTCTTGAAAATTAGACCACCCAAAAAAACATTGACCAATACAAGCATATTTAGTTTTTGTCGTTAATTAGAGAGAGGAAAAGAAAAGCGCAGATGAAACATCAATTACATTACCCAATTGTTTTTAGTTTATTATTTTTGGTTGGCTTGCCCGCCTCAGCCCAACGGCTGGGTTTAGGCCGCGTGCCCGCCGCTACTGCCCCCGCCGCCACTGCCGACCCCATCAACTATGCCGAGCCAAAAGAATATGTTTTGGCCGATGTCATTGTAACAGGAAATCAATTCTTAGACCCCAACTCTATGATTTCGATGTCGGGCTTGCGGGTGGGCGACAAAATAAAAGTGCCTGGCGAAACCATCACTGGGGCCATCAAAAAACTGATGGACCAGAAGATATTGGACGATGTGGAGGTGTTGGTTCGCAAGATTGAAGGCGAGCAAATATTTCTTGAACTCCACATTAAAGAACAGCCACGCTTGTTCAGGGTTACGTATCAAGGCATTAGAAAAGGCGAGCAGGAGTCGCTCAACGACAAAGTTAAACTGCCAAAAGGCCGCATTATTTCTAACACAATGGTCAAAAATGCGCAATTGGCCGTGAAGCGATATTTTATTGACAAAGGTTTTTTGAACACCAAAGTGCGCATTGTACAAATACCCGACACCACTCGGGGCAACGCCGTGATGAAGATTTTTATTGACAAAGGCACAAAGGTGAAAATCAGCAATATTGTTTTCAACGGGCGCAACGAAATATTGGAAGGTAAAATTCGCATGAAACTCAAAAACACGAAGCAAATGCGCTTCGGTCGGTTGTTTACGCCTTCTAAGTTTATTCCCAAAAAATACGAAGAAGACAAGCAAAAGCTCATTGAATATTACAATAAAATGGGTTTTAGAGATGCCGTGGTGGCCTCAGATTCTATCATCAATAAAGAAGACAAAACGGTAGAAGTGGTGATGAATATTGAGGAGGGAGCGCGCTACTACATCAGAAACGTAACTTGGGATGGTAATTACATCTATACCAATGAACAATTAAGTAAAATATTAGCTCTCAAAAAAGGGGATGTTTATAACCCCGAAGACTTGGATAAACGCCTCAACGGCAACCCAGGCAACGATGTTAGCTCGGTTTATATGGACGACGGCTACTTGTACTATCGTTGTAGCCCCGTTGAGAAATCAATCGAAGGCGATTCAATTGACATCGAAATGCGCATTTTTGAGGGTAAACAAGCTACCATCAACAAGATTATTTTGAATGGCAACACTAAAACTTCCGACCACGTGGTGATGCGGGAGTTGTTTACGCTACCTGGCCAAAAATTCAGCAAAACCGAGATTATCAACACCCAGCGGCAATTGTCGCAGTTGGGTTATTTTGACCCCGAAAAAATTGGTATCAACCCCGTGCCGCACCCCGAAAACGGCACCGTGGACATTGAATATACGGTAGAAGAAAAACCCAGCGACCAAATTGAGTTGTCGGGTGGTTGGGGTGGTTTTATTGGCTTTGTGGGTACGTTGGGCTTGGTTTTTAACAATTTCTCTGCCCGAAATATCACTAACTTGAAGTCTTGGCGGCCATTACCTTCGGGCGACGGTCAGAAAGTGGCCATTCGTTTTCAGGCCAGCGGGCGGCAGTTTCAAACTTACTCGGCGAGTTTTACGGAGCCGTGGTTGGGTGGCAAAAAACCCGTTACTTTTGGTGTAAGTATTACCAAGACGGTATTTCGTCAATTTGATTATAACGACCCCCTTGCCCGTGCTACAGGAAACGTTTCTTTTAAGGGAGCTTATCACAACACAGGAGTTACGGTGTCTATTGGCAAGCGCTTGCGCATTCCCGACCGCTTTTTTACGCTTAGCACGGCAATTTCTTACCAACGTTACCGCTTAGATAGCATTAACTTATTTAACATTGCTGGTTTTGACAATGGTGTTTCCAACAACTTGACTTTTAACGCTACCATTGCCCGCAATACCATTGACAACCCGCAATTTCCGCGCAGTGGCTCGTCGTTTTCGTTGAGTGGTACGTTTACACCGCCTTATTCTTCGATTACGGGCAATACCAACTTTTCGTCGGTTGAGGCGCAGTTTAAGTGGGTAGAATACCACAAATGGATGTTTGATGCCAGCTGGTTTGCCACCGTAACGGGCAAGTTGGTCCTCAGCACCCGCGCCCACATGGGCTTTTTGGGCCGCTACAACCCCAACTTGTCAATTAGTCCATTTGAGCGTTTTGTGCTGGGTGGTGCAGGTTTAGCGGGGGTAGGTATGTTTGCGTTGGCGCAAGATATTATCGCCCTTCGCGGCTATGCAGATCGTCAATTAGTACCTATTCAAGGCAACGACCTGAGCGCATCATCGCAAAACGTTACCACCGTAGGCCAACAATCTACGCGAGCTGGCGGAGTGGCATACAGCAAATACGTCATGGAGTTGCGCTATCCGTTGTCGCTCAACCCTTCGGCTACCATTTTTGGTCTGGTGTTTGCCGAAGCGGGCAATAACTGGGGAACCGATGTCAAAGGATTCAAATATAAAGACTTCAATCCATTTGATTTGAAACGCTCGGCGGGAGTAGGTGCTAAAATATTTATGCCAGCCTTTGGCTTAATTGGCATTGACTGGGCGTACGGCTTTGACCCGCTGCCTGGCCAAACCCAACGCAGTGGCCCGCAGTTTCACTTCACCATTGGCCAGCAGATTAGGTAAAAGAAGCCCCCCAACCCCCGAAGGGGGCTTTCATCACAATATAAATGCCTCTTTCGGGGCTTGGGGCTGAACAATTATGAAAATCCGTTTGCTTTTACTAATTTTGCAGGCCGTTTTGGTAACGCAAGTAACTTATGCTCAAAAATTTGGGTATTTGGACATGGAGTACGTAACTGGTAAAATGCCCGAATACCAAAAAGCACAAGGTGATTTGGATAAGTTTTCGGAGCGTTGGGCCAAAGAAATTCAAGATAAATATACCGAAATAGACCGTTTGCAGCGGCTTTATCAGGCCGAAGAAGTACTATTGACGGACGAAATGAAGCGGAAACGCCAACAGGAAATTAGTGACAAAGAACGCGAAGCCCGCGAGTACAACAACAAGATATTTGGCGAGAGCGGGCTGTTGTTCCAAAAAAAGAAAGAGTTGATAAAACCCGTTACCGATTTAATCTATAAAGGCATGGAGCGCGTAGCTCGGCAGAAAAGATTGGATTTTTTGTTTGATAAATCAAGCGATTTTGTGGTGGTGTATGCCAACCCTGTGCACGATTATACCGACTACGTAATGGAGGAACTTGGCTTGAACGATGCTAAAAATAATAAAGTACCTCCTGCGGGCGTTAGTACGCCAACAGAACAAACAACCCCTCCCGACAAAAAAGCGGGAACTACAACCAAATCCAATAAAACAAAACAGTAATCGAAAAATGAAAACTAAATTGATGTTAGCCGCCGTAATGGTAATTGCACTGGCGAGTTTGAGTACCCAAGCACAACAAGTTCAAAAAATAGGTTGGACTGACGTGGACTACATCTTGAATGTACTGCCCGACAGCAAGCGGATTTCTAATGAATTGCAGATTCAACAACAGCAGATTCAGAAAGCATTGGAAGAAAAGCAAAAAGACCTCCAAGAGAAATACGCGGCTTACCAAAAAAATGCGAGTACTTGGTCAGAAATAATTCGTGCTGATAAAGAAAAACAAATTCAGTCTGGTCAGACTGATTTGCAAGAATTTCAGCAAAGTTCGCAAGAAACGTTGCAGAAAAAATACCAAGTGCTCATTAACCCTGTGATGGGCAAGATTGACGAAGCCGTCAAGATTGTTGGCAAGGAAAACGGTTTTACGCTCATTTTGAACCGCGACGCGGGGGCTAACACTACTCCTGTTGTGTTGTATTCGGGTAGTGACGATATCAATGTAACTAATTTGGTGTTGAAGAAAATGGGCGTTGACCCTGCCGTTATTGAAAAGCAAGCATTGGAAGCTGCGGAGAAAGCTGCCGCCAAAGCCGCACAGCCTGCTGCAAAACCTGCAACCACAACTACGCCTGCTGTAAAACCCGCTACCACGCCTGCTCCCGTTCCTGGTGGCGCGCCCAAGAAAAACTAAGTGCAGGTGTTGTTGCAGAAAATATTGTAAAAATATACTTCTGTCATGCTGACGCAGGAAGCATCCAAAAAGCGGATACGCAGTAGGTGAGATGCTTCCTGCGTCAGCATGACAAAAACAATACTCTCAGCCCGCTCAATCAATGAGTGGGCTGAGTTCGTATAGATAAGCCCGCAAACACTTGGCATAAATGAGCCAAGTGCTGAATGTCGTTGGCGGTGTGCCAAGCACTCAATACGATTCGGTTATTGGCTTTGTCGGTAGGTTTGGGGTACGAAAAACTGTAAATCAATACTTGATTTTGGAGTAAAAACGGGTATAAATCGTCGCGTTGGGTGTGAAATACGGGATAGTTGGGGCTGGAGCTGAACAGGCCTAAGTTTTTGATTAAACCTGAAAATAGCGTTATGTTTTGGACGAGTTGTTCCTGCGCTTGCGCGTAAAGTGGGTCGGCGTGCCAGTATGCCCAGAGTTGATGCGGTGCCATGGGCGAGCAACCCCCAAAGTAAGCACTGCCGCGAATGGTTTGTAAAAAAGACGGCTTGGCAAAAATAACCCCCCCCGCCAATCCCATGGCTTTGGCCAAAGAAGCCGTAACAATTATTTGTACCTGCGGAGGTTTCGGAATTTCGCCAAAAACACCGCGACCGCTCCAACCCCGCACTCCCAAGCCGTGCGAGTCGTCCACCACCAGCGTGAGTGGTACGTCGGGCAAATCAGCAACCCAGTCGAAGTGGTGGAGTTTGCCCCGCAGCGCGTCGGTAGAGTTGGTAACTAAGACAATTTGCGGGAGCATAACACCGCTATTTTGCTTTATTTCTAACAGCATTTTTGGTATTTGTGCTGCCCAATCTTCAAAAGTACCCGCAGGTATATTGACTTGTGGGGCGTGCCAAACGGCAGGGTGCGCATCGGGTGAGTACAAAAATACCGTATTTTCTTGCCACAATTGCCGCACCACGGCTTGCCCCGCCAACATTCCCGAAGAGAGCGTTAGCGCGGCAGGTGCGCCCGCCCAGTCGGCCAATTTTTGCTCGGCTTGGGCGTATATTTGGAGTTGCAAATTGCCGTTGCGCGAGCTGCCATACACCGAGCCGTATTGCCGTAAACCTTCGCCAACGAGCAACTGAAAATCGGAATTTTGGGGCAATCCTAAATAAGACGTACCACTAAAAAATAAGTATTCTTGGTTGTCAAGCCACACGGTTCGGCTTGGCAAATGGTTGGTTTGATGGAAGTTTTCTGCTAAATTCAAAAAGACGGTAGTAAGTAATGTAAAAATGTCCGCACTGAGCCGTTGTCAGTGTCCTCACTGACGATTTTTTGGCCGTTGTCAGTGTCCTCACTGACGATTTTGACCTGGCCGTTGTCAGTGTCCTCACTGACGATTTTTGACCGTTGCCAGTGTCCTCACTGACGATTTTGACCTACCCCAGCGTGGTACTTTGTTCGGCAAATGGCTGATTGTAAAGTCGCTTGCCCGTTGTTTTGTAAATGGCATTGGCAATAGCTCCTCCCGTTGGCGGTAAAGCTGGCTCGCCAAGTCCCGTGGGGTCAATGCCATTATTTACAAAATGTACCTCTATTTCGGGTACTTCGTTGTAGCGAATTAAGCGGTATTTGTCGTAATTGTTTTGTTGTGGCACACCTTCTTTGAACGTCATATTGCCGTGCATGGCGTGGCCGAGGCCATCAACAATGGCCCCGAAAACTTGGTTTTTGGCGCTACTTTCGTTGATAACAATGCCGCAATCCACGGCGGCAACCACCTTTTTGACTACGGGCTTGCCTTTTACGAGTATCACTTCGGCAATTTGCGCCACGTAAGAAGCGTGCGAAAAATAAACGCTAAATCCGAGTGAAACGCCTTTTTTCTTCTTGCCCCAACCTGCTTTTTCGGCTACGAGCTTGCTTACTTCTTTAAATCGGTTGATGTCGTACGTTATTTTTCCAACGGGGCTTTTTTGCGCTTTTTCCAGCAGTTCCATGCGCAATTGAATGGGGTCTTTGCCAGCGGCCTGCGCCACTTCGTCCAAAAAAGCCTGCTCGGCATACGCCAAAAAATTGGTAATGGGTGCGCGCCACGGCCCTGTCGTAATCGGCGATTTATAGTCTGACGACTGCACCAAGAGGTTATCAATTGCACCAGCGGGAAAATTGTCGGGGCGGGTAGCGTTTCCTGCGTTAATACTGGCTCCGTGCAACATAAAGGCCGTGATGTTGCCCATTTTATCTAAGGCTGCCTTAAAACGGTAGCGCACCGCTGGCCGATAAATACCGCCCGCCATGTCGTCTTCGCGCGTCCAAGTTACTTTGACGGGGGCTTTGATGATGCTCGAGAGTTCGGCGGCTTCCAAGGCGTAGTCGGTGTTGAGGCGGCGGCCAAAGCCCCCGCCCATGCGGGTAAGTTCAATTGTTACTTTGTCGGGCGGTAAGTTGAGCAGTTTTGCTACTTGTTTTTGAGCAGCTTCGGGTGTTTGGCTTGGGCCTGCCATTTCGATGCTGTCGCCTTTAAAATGCGCAAAAAAGTTCATCGGTTCCATGGCGTTGTGCGGCAAAAAAGGGCATTGATAAGCCGATTCCACAATTTTGTGGGCACTTTTGAAAGCCGTTTCTACGTCGCCATCTTTGCGGTGAACGGTGGCTTTTTCGCTGCTGTTCAGCATTTCTTTCAAAATACGGTCGTGGTCAGCGGAGTTTTCGAGCGGTTTGTCGTTTTCCCAAACTATTTGTAGGGCTTTGCGGGCTTGCATGGTTTGCCAAGTAGATTTGCCCACTACGGCCACTTTGTTGTCAAATGAAACCACATCTACCACGCCCGCCATTTTTTTGGCTTCGGTTGCATCAAACGATTTCAGTTTTTGGCCAAAAGCGGGTGGCCGTTGAATCACCGCGTACAACATTCCGTCGCGTTTGTAGTCCATGCCAAACAAAGGCTTTCCCGTCAAAATGGCGTTATTGTCCACACCTTTTACCGACGTGCCAATGAGGCTAAAATCGCTGTTGGCTTTGAGTTTGATGTCTTTGGGTGGGGTGATGAGGGCTGCTTCGTTGGCCAACTCGCCGTAGCTTAGTTTTTTGCCCGAACTGTGCATCACAAAACCCTTGCTGGTGGTACATTCGGCGGCGGGTACGCTCCATTTTTTGGCAGCAGCTTCTACCAACATATAACGCGCCGTAGCACCTGCTTTGCGCAAACGTTCCCACGAGTGCTTGATGGCCCCACTACCGCCCGTGAGCTGACGCTCAAAGCGTTTGGTGTCTAAGGCCGCTTGTTCTACTTGCACCTTTTCCCAGTCAGCGTCGAGTTCTTCGGCCACAATAATAGGAAAAGCTGTTTTGATGCCTTGGCCAATTTCGGGGTTGGGCGAAAATATGGTAACAATTCCCGACGGCGCAATGGATAAATAGGCGTTGAAGGGCAAAGTGTTGGCCGTAATGACCACAGGCGCGAAGGCTTTGCTCGAAAACCAACTAAAACCTAATACCAAACCGCCGCCCGTGAGCGCCGTGGTTTTGAGAAAATCTCTTCTGGATTGTGCGTTTTTCATGGGGTTATTTTTTCATCTTAGTGGCGGCCAATTTTACAGCGTCGTGAATGCGGTGGTAAGTGCCACAACGGCAAATATTGCCCGTCATGGCGGCTTCGATGTCTTTGTCCGAAGGATTGCTGTTTTTGGCGAGCAATGCTGCCGCGCTCATCATTTGCCCCGACTGACAATAGCCGCACTGCGGCACGTCTATTTCGTTCCAGGCTTGCTGCACGGGGTGGTTGCCCGTGGCCGACAGCCCTTCGATGGTAGTGATGGCAGCATTTTCTACCGCCGAAACGGGCAGCACGCAAGAGCGCGTTGCCTCACCGTTGATGTGCACCATACAAGCTCCGCACATGGCCATTCCGCAGCCATATTTAGTGCCTGCCAAATCGAGATGGTCGCGCAGCACCCACAAAAGCGGGGTGTTGGCATCTACGTCCGTTTGGTAAGATTTTCCGTTGATTTTCAGGGAGATAACTGCCATGATTAGAGAAATTAAGTGCTGATGTAAAATCTAACGTAAAGTTGGACAAAAAAATTAAACAAACGCGCATGATTAGTCTATGAATTTTTTCCAAAACGCGGGGTCGTATTTTTCCCAAGCGTGTACGCCAAACGGCAGCTGCTCGTGCGTGAGCGCGTAGCACTGGCGCGGGGCCATTTCAAAGGCAAAATGCAGCGCTTCTTGGGCCGAAGGCCGCTTGAAAAAAGGGTTCAGAAAGTACAAAAACAACCCCCAAAACATATCTTCATTTTTGAAGAAAAATCGGAGTATGGGCTTGAAAAACAACACATTACGGTAGTGAGAACGCACTTTTCGGAGCGACAGCCCGCCGTTGCCCACCCGATTTACGAACCAATTTTGCATATTCATTTTCGGTTTTTTTGTCAGGGGCGGAGGTACAATCCAGGGTGCCCCCACGTAGTCGTAGCCGCGTTTGCACCAGTCCATCAAATCGTCGCGGAATACGTAAGCGTCTAATTGATAAATGAGCAAATAGTCGTATTGCCAAAAAGTACGGTAAAACATCGGTGAAAACAGGAGACGATTGTATCCCTGAATGTCTTCAAAAAATGAAGCATCGAATCGTTGCACTTGCGCCGCTGGGCAAACCGCCAAATAGACCGATACGTCTAAATCTTTGGGACAAAACAACACCGTAGGATAATGCCCCAAAACCTCAACGGCCTGCCGCAACGAGCGCAGTTCGCTGGCCGAAGGTGCTGATTTATAGACTGGTATCGTAACGACAACGCTTGGCATATAGATTAGATTCAAAAGGATTATTCTAAAAACGCATCAACTACATTTTTTAGTTTGGCCTGCCAAGTCAAATTATCTTTGGCGTATTGGTTCATTTCGAGGTTGTAATGAGGGTGTTTTTGCTGTAAATCTTCGTAAAAATGAACCAAACGGTGCATATCAACGGGCGTTTCGTCGGCATCAATTTGTAGTAAATAAGGGTAATTTTCGGGAAAACCACGGTCTTCGTAGCCAATCACAAATGGAAGCCCCCGCGCCGCGTACTCGCGCGATTTGAGCGCGGAGGTTTCGCCCTTTGCGACGTTGATGCGGTGCATTCCGCAGCTACCCACGCCCAAATGGCACCGCCGAAACATCGCATCCAGCTCCGTACCCGACAAAAAACCGTGAAAAAACACCGCATCTTGTAACCCATATTTGGCAGTTAAAGTTTGCAAACGCGGAATTTCGTCGCCGCTCCCTACCACGTGCAATTGCACCGTTTGCGTTGTTTTTTTGGAATAATATACCTTCATTCCTTCCAAAAACCGATCGATGCCGTGCCAAATCTGGACATTGGCCAACCCCAACAAATGCAACGTTTGGCCGTCGTAAGGTGCTTTGTTGAGCAGCGTAAATTGCTCAATATCAATCCCATTATCGGTGCGAATGGTCGGAATATTAAAAATATGGGTTTTGCTGGAAAACGTAACGATGCGCTCTATGTAGTATTTGAAATAACCCGTGCAACGCTCATCAACCCAAAGTTCAAGGCGTTTGGCAAAAGGCATTTTTCCAAACTCAAATCGGTACGGAAACGTGGGGATTTCCATGAATATTTTGATGGACGGGTGGTTTTTTTTGACCCGATAAAGTAGCCACAAAAAAAGTGGATTGGTCAAAAAATGGCGCACGTAGAGGTAATCATATTCTTTGATATCAATGACCGACAAAAAGCCCCCAAACAAAAAACGCAAACGGCTCCAACTGCTCGAATGAGGAAAGGTGAGGCTGGTATTTTGGCCTTCTATTTGTACAATTTGGTGTGAAAACGACAGCACATCTACTTCAAAACCATGCCCACGAAAAGCCCGTGCTTGGGCAAACACCTTTTTTTTGATGCCGCCGTTGGCCGCTACGCCAAAGTCCATTTTTGTAAAAAATAACAATTTGTGCTTTTTGTTCATTGGTCTTCTTTTTTGAAAAACATATCTTTTTCCCACGCCAACACGTTGGTTTCGATGTAGTCGTTAATGCGTTGATAGGCAGCATTATCACGAATAATATGGTCGTAAAAACGGCTTTGCCAATCAAGGTTTTAGGGCATTTTTGTAATAAGCAACGAGCTGTTGGGCGTGTTGCTGTTTTTCAAATTGGGCTACTACTTTTGCGCGATTTTTTGGCAAATATCCCCATTTTAATATTTCGTACATCTTTTGGGCATAATTTTCAACGTCTTCTTCGGCTACCAAAAAACCGTGTAAACCATCTTTTACTAATTCTGGAATACCCGAATGAAAAGTAGAAAGCACGGGCAACTCCATGGCCATTGCTTCCATGAGCGCGTTCGGAATGCCCTCCATGTCGCCAATAGGCTTGCTCGTAACGCTGTGATGCACAAAAGCATGGGCTTTTTCCATCAATTCCCGCGCTTGCGTCTGATTGACCAAACCAGGAAATTGCACCGAATCTGAAATGCCCAATTTCTGGCAAAGTTGCTCTATTTCGTTGCGTAAACTGCCTTCTCCTGCCAAAATAAGTAAAGGCCGTTTAGAAGGTGTTTGTGCCTCAGTATCAAGACGTTGCAGTAGTTTTGCAAACGCTCGAACGGTGTATTGATGTCCTTTTTTGACGGCAAAACTGGACACTTGCAAAAAAATAAAAGGCGTTTTTGGATAATCTGTACGAGTGCGCTTAAAAAAATCAACGTCGGTGCCGTAGTACAAAATTTGTGCTTGCGGAATGGACATTTGTAAACGTGCTTCTACCTGTTTTTGCATAAAATTGGACACAAAAATAGGGTATAAGTTAGGACGTTTTAGTAGTTTTTTGAGCGTGGTGCGGTAACGTAGTGAGTTTAGTTTGTGCGAGGCATCGTAGCCGTGAAACGAAATAAAAATGGGAATATCGGTGCGGCGAAAATTGAGTAACAACAACCAAGATTCAAACCCAAAATGGGTGTGAATTACGTCTGGCTGGAATGTTTCAATAGCCTCAGAAAGTTGTTTTGCGAACGTACTTTTCTTAAAACCTGCCTCAAAATCAAGTACTTGTAGTTTGTGTCGAATTTTGGCCAACCATTCGTTTTGCTCAAAAGGTAACGTTTCAACGTCGCCAAAAGGAAAGCGGTCGGGGTGTTTGCGCTCGCAGGTAAGCACCCGCACCTCGTGGTTTTTGGCCAGTTCGGTTACTTCATTGTAAAGAAAGGTGAGCGTAGGATTGGCAAAAGTTTTAACAAAAACGAGGATTTTCATTGGAAAGCATTACTTGAAAATGTGTTTAGTCGGCAAGCTCAAATAGGGCTTCAATCTCGACAGCAATATTGGAAGGCAACACAGGGTTTATAAACTCCCGCAGGCTGGGGCGCGGGCGACAATTGAAGTTGAGGCGCAGCAAAATTTTGTTCAGGAGCCATTTTTAAATGATTGATTGATTGAATTTTGGGCATCCTTCACGATGCAGTTTACAGTTTTAGAAAAAAAAAGGAGGAGAGTGAGCAAAAAGAAGTAATTTAGTTTTTCTACAAATCAAAAGA
>REAB01000159.1 GCA_004293645.1 Cytophagia bacterium
ATAACGATAGCACAATAACACAAAAATCCACCTACTGCCCCCAACAAGACCAAATAACGATAGCACAATAACACAAAAATCCACCTACTGACCCCAACGGGGTCAAACGTTTATAACATGAGAATAATACTCATACTCGCCATTGGCTTAACGGCCTGCAACGACGACTTTCTGAACACCGTCCCCAAAACCACCGTGGCCGAAGATGCCGCGTACAGCACGCCAAGCAAGCTGTTGGCGCAGATCAATAATTTGTACGGACAGCTACAAAGTGCCACTTTTTACGGTGGTCGGTTTATTGTTTTTAACGAGCAGCGCGGCGATGAGTTTGGCCAAAACGACGGCAATGCCGCTACGGGTTCGGCAGTGTGGAATCAGAATGTTGCTTCTACCAACGAGTTTATCAACAACGTATGGGGTGCGGCTTACACGGCTATCAACGCTTCTAACGTCCTGATTAGCAAGCTAAACGGTACAACAATTATCTCCGAAGCCGAAGCCAAAGCCTACATGGCCGAAGCCAAATTTGTGCGGGCGTTGAGTTATTTGGCATTGGTACAAACCTACGCCAAACCGTATAATTTAGACAAAAACAGCTTGGGCGTGCCACTGCGCCTCACGCCCATCACTGCCGAAGGCAATAACGACCTGGCCCGCAGCACCGTAGGCCAAGTGTATAGCCAGATTATCAAAGATTTGGACGAGGCCGAAACCGATTTGCCCGCCTCATACGAAACAGCTTTACTAAACACTTCGAGAGCTAAAAAAAGTACGGCGATTGCCTTAAAAACAAGGGTTTATTTGCACCAAAACGAATTTCGGAAAGTGGCTACCGAAGCCGCTAAGTTGTTGTCGGCCAATGGTTTGCAATACACAGCTGGCTCGCTCACGCACCGATTGGAGGCCAACATTGCCACCGTTTTTGGCGGAAGCTACACGGGCGTAGAGGCCATTTTTTCGATTCCTTTTGCCAATACCACCACCGAAACGCCCGCCTCGCAAAGTGCGCTGGCTTTCAACTATTTAGGGCAACCTATTATCCCGTTGGCCACGGCAGGCATCGGAGCAAACGCCGCCCTCAACACCGCCGCCGATGCCCGTGCGGGTTTGATTGGAACGAACGCCGCTCGACAACGGGTGCTGCGCAAATTTGCCATCATCACTGCCCCTTTCCGCGACTACGTACCCGTGATTCGTTACGCCGAAGTGCTGCTCAACTACGCCGAAGCCGCCGCCCAAATCAACGACCTCGCCACGGCCACCAACTTACTCAAAGCCGTTCGCAATCGCGCGAACCCCAACTACGTTTTTGCCGATGTCGACTTCAACACCAAAGAAGCGTTGCTCAGTACCATCATCACCGAAAGGCGAATCGAGCTGTTGGGCGAAGGTTTCAGATTGCCTGATTTGCAACGACGGCTGCAAATATTGCCCGCCAAAACGGGTAGCATTGGCACAGCCCCGCTGGTTTTACCAACCGCTAGTAACTACATTTGGCCCATTCCAAGCGGTGAGATTTCGGTTAATAAATTGATGATAGGAAATTGATAAAATAATGGAAAATAACAAAACTGTACTACGATTTCACCCATCCTGCGTCCTATTTTTGCTAATAGTCTTCACGTTATCTTGCCAAAAATCGCAAGACCGCTACACCGTGCCGCTCACCGAAATGACCGACGCGCAGTATCCTGACAACCCAAACTTAGAATCAAGGCACGGGCAGGCGCAACAAAAACTGTTCAAAAATGTAACCATTACCAACCGAGGTAACGACCTGTTCGACTTCGATTTGTGTGCGCACCAAGACAGCCTTTGCCACGTATCGCTCCCGAACGTTCCTGTGTTGGAAATGATGCCCACCGCGCCAAAATGGATAAAAACCGACGACTATTTGACGTATATCGGCCTCATCAACCAAGAATGGAATCGGCAGCAGGTGCAATTTAAGCCCTCGATGTTTAAGGTTTCGGGCAAAACCGATTTGCAAATTACGCGGGTGGACTTGGCCCGAAATTGCCTCAACGCTTATCTTTGGGAAATACTGATGTATGCCAAAGACCGCGACGGCAAGGACAAACTGTACTGGCAATGTTGGTTCAATTTTCCGAAAGAATTGTACGCCGACTTGTTTGAAAAACGCAACCAACTCCACTACGAAACTTACCGCAAGCCACTCGAAAACTGGATTGACCCCGCGTCCAAACCCATTGATTTGAGCAAACTGCGCCAAGTAAAAGCCGAAAGTGAAGCAACATTTGAAGCCCAAAACAACGAGATGTACCCGCTCAAAAGCGAGCGCGAACGAAAGCGCAAGAACATCGTTTGCCCAAAAACGGTTGCAAAAATAAACGACTTACTGGCCGATTCTACCACTTTTGCGACTTTTTCTATTCCTGGTTATTACAACACTAAAGACCCCCGCAAAACCGAACTGAGCCGGTTGGGAATGTTGCAAAAAGTAAATAAACGACAGATTATCAATGCGTTGAACAAATCTTCGATGGAGTTGGAGTTGATTTTTTTGAGCAACAAAGACCAAAAAACGATAACGAAGTTGGTGGTTGGTGGACTGGATATGGACCTGATTCCAACGCTTGCGGTGGCCGATGCCAACGACGGCTGGCAAACTTCAATGGGCATCTCGAACCATTCTTTTTACGAAACCTTCGACTTTCAGCAGGCGCATTTGACCAGAGACAACGGCTTCTACGCCTTCTTGCTCGACGACAAAAACAACTGGCTCGACAGCCATAAAGTGGGCATTGACGGCCCACTGCTGCACTTCGACGCGCAAGACCCCGCCAAACTGCACTTCTGGATTCTGGCTTTTGAACGCCACGCTTTTGTGGGGCATTATGTCATTAAAATTTCGGGTCAATAACTAAATAGTTGTTACCTTTACCCAAACCCCAAAAACCCTTGTAAATCAGCAAGATTTGCAAGGGTTTTTGAAAAAAATGAACCCACAAGAACAACAATTTGAGCAACTTATCGAAGGTATTTTGACCAACGGCTACGCCATCTGCGACGATTTTTTGACACAAGATGAAGTAGAAAATCTCTTGAAAACGTTTGCTTTGCGCTACCAAACAGGTCAATTTAAACAAGCAGGAATTGGCAAACTGAGCCACGTGCAGCAAGATACAAGCATCAGAGGCGACGAAATTTTGTGGCTAAATGCCAACTCAGAAGATGCCGCCGAACGGGTTTTGTTGGACAAAAACCAGGCGTTTGTCAATTACCTCAACCAAACGTGTTATTTGGGCATCGTGGACACCGAAATTCATTTTGCCAAATACAGCATCGGGAAGTTTTATCGCCGTCACCGCGATACTTTCCAAGCCCAAAAAGGGCGTGTTTTGTCGGTTATTTACTATTTAAATAGCAACTGGATTCCCCAAAACGGCGGAAATTTGGTGATATATACGCACCAAAACAACCTCGAAGAAGCCGTTAGCATTGCACCGCTGGCAGGCCGTTTGGTTTGTTTTGAAAGCCAAAAGTTAGACCACGAAGTAACCGAAGCCTTCGCCGAACGATTCAGCGTTACGGGTTGGTTTTTGAATCGCTAATAAAATGGTTTTTATTTGGGGTAGCGTTGCGCCTATTTGTATCAAACACAAAATCTAATTTTATACATGAAAAACGTAGAAACCCTGCTGCAAGATTTATTGTCCGAACACGATTTTCTGAAAACCATGCAGCGCAAAATTGTGGACAATTACGACATTTTGGCGCAAAATCAACTACAAAATGCGGACAACCACGCCGTGGTGGTGCAGAACCAGTCCATCATTATTCGCAACCAAGAAGTGATTGTGAACAATCAGATTAACATCATTAAGAATCAACGGCAAATTGTGCAAAACCAAGTGAACCTCGACGTGATGCTCAAAACGCAAGCGCAACTCCTAAACTTGGTCAAAAAACTATCGGGCGAAGCCGAAACGCTGGACGATACCGAAGCCATCATTGACCAACTACGGGCTACTTCCAAAGAAAACCTGCGCTTTGAGGCCTTCAATAATGCGGGTAACTTGTAGGGCTTGGCCTTGCTCAAAGTATGGCGTTTTGAGGCTCATGTATTATCTCTGTTTTGTTTGCATCTTTGAACAGGCAGCAGTGCCAAATTTTTGTTTTGATGCGCCAAAAACAGAACGGTCGTTTTCTAATTCAAAAATTCATAGACACCCGCCACACCCTGGCCACCACCCACGCAAGCGGTTACCATGCCATATTTGTGATTTTGGCGGCGCATTTCGTTGAGTAACTGCACCGAAAGCCGCGCGCCCGTAGAACCCAAAGCGTGGCCGAGGGCAATGGCTCCGCCGTTGGGATTGAGTTTGGCAGGGTCTATTCCCAGTTCTTGCACTACCGCCAATGCTTGCGCTGCAAAAGCCTCGTTGAGTTCAAATTGGTCAATATCAGAAAGTTGCAAGCCCGCTTGTTTGAGCGCAATGGGTACGGCGGCCACTGGCCCAATGCCCATGATACGCGGCTCAACCCCCGCCGAAGCATACGACATAAGCCGAGCAATGGGCCGCAAACCCAGTTCATTTACCATTCGTTCTGACATCACCACTGCAAAAGCCGCCCCGTCGGAAGTTTGCGACGAATTGCCCGCCGTTACGCTGCCATTTGCCGCAAAAACGGGTTTCAGTTTACCTAATGCCTCAACGGTGGTGTCGGCGCGAGGGCCTTCGTCTTTGGCCACGGTGTATTCTTTGCTTTTTTTCTTTTGGGTAGCGGCATCAAAAAAAGTTTCTTGCACGATATACGGTACAATTTCGGCCTCAAATTTTCCCGTTTGTTGGGCAGCAAGGGCTTTTTGGTGCGACTCATACGCAAAAATATCTTGCGCTTCGCGCCCAATCTTAAACTGCTGCGCCACTTGCTCGGCCGTAAGCCCCATGCCCACGTAATAGTCGGCGTGGTCTTTGGCAATGTCATAGTTAAGAGCTGTTTTCCAGCCTGTTACGGGTACCATTGACATCGATTCTACGCCGCCCGCCACAATGCAATCGGCCATGCCCGCGTGTATTTTGGCGGCGGCAATGGCAATGGCTTCCAAGCCCGAGCCGCAGTAACGATTGATGGTAAAGCCAGGTACGCTCTTGGGGAAAGCGAGTAACGCAATAAACCGCGCTATTTGCATACCTTGCTCGGCTTCTGGTACGGCATTGCCCACAATGAGGTCGTCCACGCGGGCGGGGTCGAGTTGGGGCAATTGCGCCAAGGTGTGCTTAATAACAGCCGCGCCGAGGTCGTCGGGGCGGGTAAAACGGAAACCACCTTTGGGGGCTTTACCAACGGCGCTGCGGTAGCCAGCTACAATGTATGCGTTCATTTGGGTAAGTGGGGGAGTAAAATTAGGCGGTTCGCCGCTGCGATGATATTATTTGTTTCCATAAAGTGTTGTTTATTAACATTTTATACTTCTGTGGACTATTGACCGCACGGGCGGCCCCGTATTTACGGTGGACTACTTACGTACGTTTATATTTTACTTTATGCATCTATCCAGCTCTCCTGCTGGCCTGCCTATGCGCCTAACATTCGCTTTTTGTCTGGCATATTCATAAAGCACGTTACTAATGGGCAGCGTTCGGCCTGAAAAAAGAGAACGGAGACTTTCAAAGCGTTCGATATTTTCCTTCTGTTTGGTAGGGGCGCTGTTCTCTATTCCGTAGAGCAGCTTATAGTAATTTCCGAAAGGAAGCACGATTTTGTACCTACTGCGGCAATTTTTTCTTTAATGCCGTAAGTACTTACTTGTAATTGTTTGTAATTATAGTAATTTTTTGTAATTGTCTGTTTATCAATTTATTACTACCAAATTACCCTTTATTACAAATCAAACGAACCGCCTATTTCTGCCCAACTACTTATTCGTTTTTAAGCAGATGAACACAAATATTCGTATCAAGTAAAAATTGGCTCATAGTTCAATTTCGCGTGGGCTGTCATATCGAGAATTACGAATCATTGCGTTTAATTCATCGCCTGTTTCTTCACCTTTCCAGCTCCCTGCAACGCGCTCCAGCAATGTTAATTCTTCGGCCTCACTCAGGCCGTAAACCTCTTTATGGGTTTCCTTGGTATGAAGACCCAACCGTTGCGCCAATCCCTTTAACAAGGCAAAATCGTTGTCACTATGCGTTTCGATGGTGATAATATGAGTCATAGTGGCCGTGCGGTCCGATGTTTATCAATTTATTACTACCCAATTACCCCCTTATTACAAATCAAAAATAATATAATGGTAGCGGCGAACCGCCTATTTCTGCCAACTACTTAACCGCTACCAGTGGTAATGTTTGGTACTCCCATCAACCACCACCACACTATCTAACACTTTTGCCCCCATTTTTATTATTACAAAAGGAGTTTAAAATCTCCACAAATGAAATAAATTTATTGCAAAGTAATGATTAAAGGGCGTTTTTTTTCTTCAAAAATCTGCCCGTCAAAACACTCCATACTTACTATTGTAGCGTTTTTACCGCACCCAGAGGCTTTTGGGTACAATTTCAACGCGCAACTCATTGGTAGTAAGCTGCAAAGACTCGCCATCGTAGTGAATAAGTGGCGGGGTTTCGGTTGTTACTATTAATTGGTGATACCGCTCAATATTGGCATAGCGCGACTTGTCTAAACTTTTGCCAAACAAACGCCACGCTACCGCCAAGCCCGCAATGGCCGAAAACGGTTTGAGTTGGCACACGTCGAGCAGGCCGTCTTGGGTGCTTGCTTGGGGGGCAATGTAGGCATTGTTGCCAAACTGCGATGCATTGGCAAACGTGAGCGCAAACAGCCGAACGTGCTGCCCACCGAACGAATAAACCTGCGGCTGATACTGCCAAAAACTCAACAACGATGTTTTGATGTACGTAACAAAACCGCGCCGTGTTTGCCGCGCAAATTGAGCTGCCACGTGGGCATCAAAACCCGCGCCTGCGGTACAAAAAAATGGGATATTATTGATTAAAGCACTGTCTATCAGTTGTTTTTCCGAATTGAATATGCGTTTTGTGGCCTGCGGTACGTTCATCGAAATACCCAAATGACGCGCCAAACCATTGCCAGAACCCATTGGCACAATGCCCAAAACCACCTGACTGTGCAACAATCCACGGGCTACTTCATTGACGGTACCGTCGCCGCCCACGGCTACTACCACGTCTATGTGCTGGGCCACGGCCTCCCGCGCCAAGTCGGTGGCGTGGCCTGCGTGGGCGGTCATTTTGAAGATTATCTCGTCGTTGGGAAGCTTTGTTTGTTCGGCAATGGCGCTTTCGAGTTGCGCCATTTTTTGCCCAAACTGCGTTCCTGATTTAGGATTAATAATGAACCAATATTGCATTTAATCTAAAAAGTAAAGGCCAAAAGTAAGCATAAAACTACTATTCTCGTATTTTTGCGTTTGTGCGTTGTCATAATCCATACTAAAATAGCCACCAACCTGTTCAATGAAAGATACTGCCGAAAGAAAACGAATCCACACCCGCAGCGATAACAAAGGTTGGAAAAAATGGGGTCCTTATTTGGCCGAACGCCAATGGGGCACCGTCCGCGAAGATTACAGCTACTGGGGCGACACCTGGAATTTTGTATCGCACGATGCCGCGCGCTCGTATGCTTATCGCTGGGGCGAAGACGGTATTGGCGGTATTTCAGACAACAAAGGCCACGTTTGCTTGGCGTTTTCGTTTTGGAATCACCAAGATTTGATACTCAAAGAACGCTTTTTTGGCCTAACTGGCCCCGAAGGCAACCACGGCGAAGATGTCAAAGATTTGTACTATTATTTGGACAGCACGCCCACGCACTCCTACATGAAGATGCTGTACAAATACCCGCAGCAGGCGTTTCCGTACGCCAAAATAACCGACGAAACCCGCCGCCGCAGTCGAAAAGAACCCGAATATGAGTTGTTGGACACGGGTATTTTTGACGAAAACCGCTACTTTGATATTTTTATTGAATACGCCAAAGCCGACGAAAACGATTTGTGCATCAAAATAACGGCGCATAACCGCTACACCGAGGCCGCTCCGCTTACCATTTTGCCCACGCTTTGGTTCAGAAATACCTGGTCGTGGGGCTACGAGCAGTTTGCGTACAAACCCATTTTAAACGGTATTTCTAACCGCCAAGTAGAAGTAAATCATCGCCAAATTGGCAAGTTTAAACTGTACTTGGAAAATGCCGATGAGCTGCTTTTCTGCGAAAACGAAACCAATACCGAGCGGCTTTTGGCCAAGCCCAACCAAAGCCAATACCCCAAAGATGGCATCAACAATTACATTATTTCGGGCAAAAAACAGTACGTAAACCCCAACCACATTGGGTCGAAGGTAGCGGGCAAATATACCCGAATAGTACCTGCGGGCGAGAGCGTTACCATTCGGCTGCGGTTTTCTGACCAAACGTCTTTGCAAGATGCTTTCGGTGATTTTGACGATATATTTGACCTGCGCAAGCGCGAGGCCGATGAGTTTTACGGTAGTTTGCAAGAAAATATTGTTGAAACAGAACTGCAAAATATTCAGCGTCAAGCCTTTGCGGGAATGTTGTGGAACAAACAATTTTATTATTACAACGTAAACGAATGGCTCAAAGGCGACCCCAAAATGCCGTTTGAGTTTAAAGGCAGGGCCTATCCGCGCAACCAACCGTGGAAGCAAATGTACACGGCCAATATCTTATCTATGCCCGACAAGTGGGAGTATCCGTGGTTTGCCGCCTGGGACTTGGCCTTTCACACCGTTACGCTGTCGCGCCTCGACCCGCACTTTGCCAAACGACAGTTGGCCGTTATTTTGCGCGAATATTACATGCACCCCAACGGCCAAATTCCTGCTTACGAGTGGAATTTTAGCGACGTAAACCCGCCCGTTCACGCGTGGGCTACTTGGAAAGTATATGAAATAGACCGCGAATTGAACGGTCGGGGCGATATTGAGTTTTTGGAACGGATTTTTCATAAACTGCTGCTCAATTTTACGTGGTGGGTCAATCGGAAAGATGCCGAAGGCAACAATGTGTTTTCGGGCGGATTTTTGGGCCTCGACAACATCGGCGTTTTCGACCGCAGTGCCGAACTGCCCACGGGCGGCCATTTGGAGCAAGCCGACGGCACGGGCTGGATGGCCATGTACACGCTCAATATGCTCCGCATTGCCTGCGAAATATCGCTTGTGCGGCCCGTTTATCAAGATATGGCTTCCAAGTTTTTTGAGCATTTTTTGCACATTGCTGGTGCCATGAAAGCCCTCGGCGACCAAAAAATAAGCCTTTGGGACGAAGAAGACCAGTTTTATTACGACGTATTGCACACCCCCGACGGCCAAAGCCGCCTCCTCAAAATACGCTCTATGGTGGGGCTTATTCCGCTGTTTGCAGTAGAAGTGTTGGACGAAAAACTCCTGTCGCAGTTACCCGATTTTAAGCGGCGCGTAGAATGGGTGCTCAACAATCGGCCTGATTTGGCCTCGCTGGTGTCGCGCTGGAACGAGCCTGGCCAAGGCGACACGCACCTGCTGTCGCTGCTGCGCGGCCACCGCATGAAAATGCTTTTGAAAAGAATGTTTGACGAAACCGAGTTTTTGTCCGAACACGGCATTCGGTCGTTGTCTAAATACCACGAAAAATCGCCCTACGAGTTTCACGTCAAGGGCGAGGTATTCAGGGTAAAATACACGCCTGCGGAGTCAGATTTGAGCATTTTTGGGGGTAATTCAAACTGGCGTGGCCCCGTTTGGTTTCCGCTCAATTTCTTGATTATTGACTCGCTCATTAAGTTTTATGAATACTACGGCGACGATTATGAAATTGAATATCCCACCAATTCGGGCAACATCATGACCATCCGCGAAGCAGCGACCTGCTTGGCCGAACGTTTGGTCAATATTTTTAGGCGCGATGCTGAGGGAAATATCCCCACTTATTTTGGCACAAAAAAACAACAAGACGACCCGCACTTTGAAGGATTATACTTGTTTCACGAGTATTTTCACGGCGACAACGGCAGCGGTTTAGGAGCCGCCCACCAAACGGGCTGGACAGGCTTAGTGGCCGATTTAATTGAATATTGCGCACAAAATAAATTGGTAGAACAAGAGAAAATATAGCCTGAAATGGGCATCAATAACTAAATACATAAGTCCCGCTGCCCATTTCTATTTTGCCTTGGGCCGATTTCAAACCTTGTGCTTTGGCCAATTCTGCCGTTTTTTCGGGCGTGGCGTTGGGCAGCATCATTTGCGCCGACGAGTTGGGCGGCACTTGCACCGACACCGTCGTTTTGCCGTTATTGGTTTCCCACGACGAAACAATGGTGCCGTAGGGGCTTTCGTAACTCGCTTTGGCTGAGGTGATTCCGCCGCCAGATTTGGGCGCAAAAACAATTTTCTTGAAACCCGTTTCGCCCAACTGAATGCCCGCCATGTTTTGGTACATCCAATCGCCGATGGCTCCGTACGCGTAGTGATTGTAAGAATTCATGCCCACATCTTGAAAAGAACCGTCGGGTTTGATGCCGTCCCAACGTTCCCAAATGGTGGTAGCTCCCATTTTGATTGGGTACAACCACGACGGGTAGGTTTCTTGGTTGAGCAGCGTGTAGGCCACGTCGTTTTTGCCAAATCGCGTGAGTACGTGGCACAAATAGGGTGTTCCCAGAAAGCCCGTTGTGAGGTGATTGTCGTGGTTTTTGATGTCTGTTACGAGTCGTTCAACGGCTTGTTGGCGCAGGTTTTCGGGCAATAAATCAAAATGCAAGGCCAGCACATAAGCGGTTTGGGTGTTGCAAACCAAGCGTCCCGAAGGCGAAACGTATTCTTGATTGAACGCTTTTTTGATTTTTTCGTACAATTCGCCGTATTCTACTGCGTCCATGACTTTGCCCAAAACCAGTGCGGCTTGCGACGTGAGTTTGGCCGAGTGGGCATAAAAAGCCGTGGCAATGAAGTCATTGTCGGTGGTTGGTTCGCCATATTGAGCGTTCGTGCCGCGATAAGAGAGCCAGTCGCCAAAGTGAAAACCCGACCGCCACAGGTTGGCATCGCCCGCTTGCTGGCGAATGTAGTTCGTCCACTTTTTCATGCTTCCGTATTGGTCAGACAGCAAACGTTTGTCGCCATAAACTTGGTACATTTCCATCGGCACAATGGTAGCCACGTCCGACCACCCCGCCGATGCTTGGTTGTTTCGCAGCACATCTGGCACCACAAAAGGCACTACTCCGTCGGGTTTTTGGTCGGCGGCCACGTCTTTGAGCCATTTCGTAAAAAAACCCGCTACGTCTTTGTTGAAAGTAGCCGTGCGGGCAAAAGCCTGCGCGTCGCCCGTCCAGCCGAGGGTAGTGGTACATTTATGGTGCTGGCAATATGATTTTTGGAGTATTAGCTTGAAAAGAGCAACGAGGTTTTTATTTTTGTGAATCCAAACTCAAAA